>CAYGWQ010000042.1:0-24406 GCA_964353465.1 uncultured Acidobacteriota bacterium
CGTGTCTCGACCTGGCTCTACTTCGCAGTCCTGGTCTTCTTCGCGTTCGTGCAGTCGACAGACAGCTTCCTCGCCGACGCACGTAACGGCGATCACTTCCTTGGTGCGCCGTTCGTGGTCGCGGCTCGCACGGTAGTCGGCTGCCTGCTATGGCTTCTGGTGGCCGCTTACGTAGCCGGCGACGCGGCCGCGCGGGACGTGGAGACGGGGATGCATCCCCTCAGCTACACCGCCCCCGTCAGCAAGGCCGACTACCTGGGAGGACGGTTCCTCGCTGCCTTCGTCCTCAATGCCTTGATTCTGCTCGCCGTGCCGGCGGGCATCCTGCTCGCCGTCTACTCGCCTGAGGTGGAGGCCGGGATCCGCGGTCCGTTCCGGCCGGCGACCTACCTCACCGCCTACGCCTTCATTGCGTTGCCGATCGCCTTCGCCGCCACGGCGATCCAGTTCTCGTTCGCGGCACTTAGCCGCCGGGCCATTGCGAGCTACTTCGGCGGCCTGCTGCTCCTCGTCGCCGCCTTCATCGTGATCCTTCTCCCGGAGCGAGAAGCGGCGCAGCTGCTGGATCCGATCGGCGTCATCGCATTTGACAGCCCGAACGGATGGACCCTGATCGAGTTGAATACGCGCCTGATCGCGCTGGAGGGCTCGTGGCTCGCGAACCGCCTCCTGTGGCTCGGCATCGCGCTGGGCACGCTCGCGTTCACCCACTTCCGGTTTCGCTTCGACTATCAGACCGCGAGCCCCTGGTGGAGTCGCATGATGCGACGACGCGATGCGCACGCCCCGACGCCTGCGGGCACCGGGTTCACGAGGAGCACTGGGCTCTCCGTGCCACAGGTCCGGCGGACGTTCGGCTTCGCAACCCACGCGCGCCAGACGCTCGCCATCGCGTGGACATCGTTCCGGAAGATCTTGACGAGCTGGAGCGGGCTCGTCCTCCTGACGATCGTCGCGATACTCGCGGTTCTCTCAGTGCTCGAGGGTATGCACTTCATGGGCGTTCCACTGCTCCCTAGAGCCGATTATGTCCTGCACAACCTGATATTCCCCGACGTCCCCCCCGCCTACTTCATCATCCCGCTGCTCATCGTTTTCTGGTCCGGCCAACTGGTCTGGCGAGAACGCGGAGCGGGCGTGAGCGAGATCGTTGACGCTACGCCGGCGCCGGAATGGGTCCTCTTCCTGGGCAAGTTCCTCGGACTCGGTCTCGTGCTCGTCGCGTGCATGGCTGTCCGGATGACGGCCGTGATGCTCGTTCAGGTGGGCATGGGTTATCCCGATATCGAGATCAGGCCGTACCTGCAGATCCTTTTTGGGATTCAGCTCGCCGACTACCTCCTCCTCGCCTTGCTGGCCCTCGTGGTGCATGTCGTGGTGAATCAGAAGCAGGTCGGCCACCTGGTGACAGTCATCGCCTGTGTGCTCATGGTCTTCGCCTCCGCGACCCGGATCGGGCCCAGGCTGCTCATGTATGGATCCGATCCGGGGTGGGCGTACACGGACATGCGCGGCTTCGGCGCGTCGCTCGGGCCCTGGCTCTGGTTCAAGCTCTACTGGACCGCGTGGGCGCTGCTGCTCGCGGTGGTGGCGAGGCTGCTCTGGGTGCGGGGCAGAGTTGGCGGCCTCGGGGAGCGCCTTCGGATGGCACGCGGTCGCTTCACCCGCCCGACGGCCCGGGTGGCCGCCGCCGCGGCGGGACTCATCCTCACCGTGGGCGGTTTCATCTTCTACAACACGAACGTGCTGAATGAGCACGCCACCGCCTCCAACAGGATGGAGCGGCGCGTCGAGTACGAGCGGCGCTACAGGCAGTACCGGGGTATCCCGCAGCCCCGGCTCACGGGTACCAGCCTGCACGTGGAGATCTATCCCGATCAGCGGAAGGCGGAGATCCGCGGCACCTACCTCCTCGTGAACCGCAGTGCAGTGGCCATAGACTCGATCCACCTGGCCACCGCCTCGGAAGTCGAGACCGCAGTAACCCTGGATCGACCGGCGGCTCTCGTAGTCGCAGACGAGGACCGCGGCCACCGGATCTATGCCTTGGACACGCCGCTCCGGCCCGGCGACTCGCTCCGGCTCGGCTTCGAGGTGCGTTTCGAACCCCGTGGCTTCCGTAACGACGGAGGCCTGCCGGTCGATGCCTCGGTCGTCGCGAACGGCACCTTCTTCACGAATCAGGATTGGTTGCCCGCCATCGGCTACCAGGCGAATCGCGAACTCAGCGATGCCGGGGACCGGCGGGCGCACGGGCTCCCTCCGCGCCCGGCCATCCCCTCTCTCTACGACGTTGAAGCGCGCCAGGACGAGACCGGCAAGGAGCGGATCGCCTTCGAAGCCGTCGTGGGTACGGACGAAGATCAGATCGCCGTCGCGCCGGGGGCGCTGCGCCGGACGTGGATGGAAGGCGGGCGTCGCTACTTCCGCTATTCTACAGATGCCCCCATCGGGAATGAGTACGCCTTCTTCTCCGCCGACTACGCGGTGCATGAAGCTGAGTGGAATGACCCTTCGGCCGGCTCAGGGCAGGTTGTCGCGATCCGGATCTTCCATCATCCGGGGCACACCGCAAACCTGGACCGCATGCTCCGAAGCGTACGAGCGTCGCTGAACCACTACACCAAACAGTTCGGTCCATACCCGTACCGCCACATCAGTCTCGTCGAGCATCCCGGCCACGGCATGGGTATGCACGCCGAAGCCGGCATGATCACATTTCAAGAGGGGTTTTCCCTCCTGAATCCGGAGGACGGTCCGCAGGGCTTCGATCTCCCATTCTTCGTGGTGGCACACGAGGTAGCGCACCAGTGGTGGGGCAGCCGACTCGCCGCTCGCGTCGAAGGAGCCGGGCTGCTGTCCGAGACCCTCGCATCGTATTCCGGGTACCAGGTCGTGGAGGAAACCCACGGCCGCGAGCATCTGCGCCGACTCCTGAGCCGGTTACGGACGGCGGACGACATCCCGCGGACACGCGCTGCTGTCCCGTTGCTTCGGGCCGCCGACCCTTACGCCGCCTACCGCAAGGGCACCTTCGCGATGTATGCGCTGAGCGAGTACATCGGCGAGGAGCGGGTGAACGAAGCACTCCGGCGCTTGCTCGAGGCGCATCGTTTGGGAGCGCCTCCCCTGCTGACCTCCCTCGATCTCTATCGGGAGCTTCAGGCGGTCACGCCGGACTCGCTCCAGTACTTGCTGCACGACCTCTTTGAGGCGAACACCTTCTGGGAGCTCGAGACCGAGCGAGCCACGGCGGAGCAGACCGAAGCAGGCGCCTGGCAGGTGGCGCTCGACATACAGGCGCGCAAGGTGATGGTCGATGAGGCGGGCGTCGAGACTGAGGTGCCGGTGGATGACTGGGTGGAGGTTGGAATCTTCGCCCCTGCCGGGGAGGGCGAAGAGTCAGGCGAGCCGCTCTACGCTCAGAAGCACCGCATCCGCACCGGTACACAGACGATCACGGTGACGGTGCCGCGCAAGCCCGACCGTGCCGGCATCGATCCGTACCACCTGCTGATCGACTGGGAGACGGACGACAACGTCCGCACGGTAAAGGTTAAGAACTGAGAGTGCTCCGGAGGAAACGTGCCAAAGATTCGGATCCAAACCTTACTTGCGCTGATCGTCCTCGCCGTCGGCGTGCCGCTCGCCGCGATCCTGGGGATTCATATGTACATGAGCACCACCGCGAGGCCCCTGCACCCGGAACTGCAGAGCGTGCCATCCGTTACACATGTAAGTCCATCGCGAGAATGGACGGATGCCGTGGAGCAGGGGCGGCAGATCGTCCTTGCGGGGCTCACCGGGCAAAACTTGCCCGGGCTTTCGGCAGCGGTCGGTGTCGGTGGCGAGCTCGCGTGGGCCGAAGGCTTTGGCTGGGCGGATCTCGAGAACCTGGTGCCCGTCGCGCCGCAGATGCGGTTCAGGATCGGAACCGCATCTGTGGCGCTCACCTCGGCCGCGGTCGGCCTGCTGTTGGAGAAGAACCGGCTGATTTTTGACGACGAGATTCAGACGTACGTCCCTGAGTTCCCGAAGAAACAGTGGCCCGTGACACTGCGCCAGCTGATGGGGCATCTGGCGGGCGTCAGAACCGACGGCGGTGACGAGGGGCCGCTTTTCTCTCAGCGCTGCGAGCGGCCGGTCGAAGCGCTGCGGTTCTTTGCGGATCGTTCGCTGCTGTTCGAGCCGGGGACCCAGTATCGCTATTCGAGCTACGGCTGGATCCTGGTGAGCGCGGCCGTCGAAGCCGCCGCGAACGAGCCGTTCCTCACGTTCATGCGGAAGCAGATCTTCGAGCCGCTGGGGATGGACGACACGAGGGCCGACTCCACGACGGAGCCGATCCCGAACCGGGTGACTTCCTACTTCCCGAGGTACGCGGCGGATCCCCGCTACGGCCTGCACCTGATGCGCGAGATCGACTATTCCTGTTACGCGGGATCCAGCGCGTTCCTGTCCACCCCGTCCGACCTCGTGCGCTTTGGTATGGCCATCAACAGTGGCAAGCTGCTCCAGCTGGCCACGGTCCAATTATTCCAGACGTCACAGCGACTGCCCTCGGGCGAGGAGACGGGTTACGGTCTCGGCTGGGACCTCGAGACCGTCACGCTGGCAGGTGAACAAACGCGCATGGTCGGCCACGACGGCGAGTCGTTAGGCGGGATGGTTGCGTCTTTGATGACGTTTCGCGAACGCGGGATCGTCGTGGCCGTGACGTCGAACATCTCATACGCGGACACGTTTTCAATTGCGTTGAAAATCGCCGAGGCCTTCGCGGCACAGGGGAAAAGTCCAGCACACAAGTAATGCGACGAGCGCCGTCACTCGCATGGTCCGCACTTTCCGACCTGTCCGTCGCCATAAATGCATTACGGGCGTGTCCGCAGAGTAGGGTCCGCAGTCGCACTGCACAAACCGCGCCAGTAGTGGTTCAGATGGAGCAGCGCGGCAGCCCATTGCGGATTGCGTCTGGACCCGATTCTGTCCCCTCTCCCGCTATTGCGCCCGCCACAGACCTCGAACTGGTCGTCGTGGCTTGCCGATCCCGAAGATGAAACCGTGCAAGCGAACATCCGGCTTCACACCCGGACAGGAAGGCCGCTGGGGCACGAGGACTTTGTTACCGATCTTGAGTCCCGCCTTGGCCGCAGAGTCCGCGCTCTGGCGAACGGTCGGCCCCGTAAACGAAAATCCTGCATTGTGTCGGAGTAGGGTGATTCGCCTCCACGGTCCGAGAATCCGAACCAAGGCGCAAGCTATTTGTGCTTGTGCAAACCGGTCAACGGTTTTTGGAGCCGCACGCCCGCAGGACCGAGGACGGCATCCTGATTCTCCCGGCAAGAGAATTTTGCGCTCAACTGGCCGGGGGCAGGCTGTTCTGACCTTGTTTGGACAGAGACAGCGATTCGGGTCCACGGGCGACCAGCGATCAATCTTGCGGCCGGCATGGTCGATGTCGATACCTTTGAAAATTCGGGGATGCCCGGCTGGTTTCTTGATCGTGGGTCAGTACGACGTCTGCGGGGGGAGGCCTTGCGGTTGCCGATCTGCGGGGAGAGGTTCAACGCCGCTCGCACGATCGCGGGTTTCCTTCCAGCCCGGTGGGATATTTCCGGGTACGCTCGCAGCCGACTCGTGCTATTCTCCCTGCATCCGTTCAACGGAATAAATACAAGAGTGCCGGGGGAGAATGACGCTGTTGAATTTGATCGAAGCGAAGCGGACGGCCATACGTCGTTTAGCTCGAAAGCATGGGGCCACGCATTTGCGTGTTTTTGGATCCCATGCTTCAGGCCGTGCCACGACTGAGAGTGATCTGGACATTCTGGTGGAACTGGCTCCAGACAGGGATTTGCTGGACTTGATTGGATTGAAGCTGGACCTAGAAGACCTGCTGGGCTGTCGTGTCGACACGGTGACCCCGGCATCCCTGTCCCCTTATCTTCGAAGACGCATTCTCAGGGAGGCGCGGCCCCTGTGAAGGACGAACGCATATATCTTCGCCATATTCTCGTCGCAATCGAGCGGATCGAGGCGTATTGCCGCAACGGGCGCAGTGAATTCTTCCGGAACACGATGATTCAGGATGCGGTGATCCGCAATCTGGAAATCATCGGCGAGGCAACCCGGCATCTGACGCTGGAGATTACCGGCCGTTGCCCGGGGATCCCCTGGCGAAAGATCACTGCCTTGCGCAACGTCCTCATTCACGAGTATTTCGGGGTGGACCTGGAAATTGTCTGGCGCGTCGTTCAGAAACGGCTCCCCAAGCTTAAGCGCTCAATCGAGACAATTTTGTCACGATAGGCACACTACCATCCCGTCCGGGCCAAAATGGTTGTCAGGGCGGAGAATTACCCTTGGAGCAGCGCGGCAGCCCACTGCGGATTGCGTCTGGACCCGATTCTGTCCCCTCTCCCGCTATTGCGCCCGCCACAGACCTCGAACTGGTCGTCGTGGCTTGCCGATCCCGAAGATGAAACCGTGCAAGCGAACATCCGGCTTCACACCCGGACAGGAAGGCCGCTGGGGCACGAGGACTTTGTTACCGATCTTGAGTCCCGCCTTGGCCGCAGAGTCCGCGCTCTGGCGAACGGTCGGCCCCGTAAACGAAAATCCTGCATTGTGTCGGAGTAGGGTGATTCCCCTCCCCGGTCCGAGAATCCGAACCAAGCCGCAAGCTACTTGTGCTTGTGCAAACCGGTCAGCGTCCCCGGTTTTAAGAAATCATTTCACGCATCGGAGCAATCACTCACGCGCGCCAAAGAGAAATACGCGAGCAACGCGTTCAAAAATCCGAAAACCTTGCCGCCGACGCGGATTCCGCAACTCTCGCACAGGCTGTGAGAGAATTGACAGCCACTGTCCCCTGGAGTCCGGCCGCCGCCAACATCGACAGACGGCACGAATTGCTGATTGGCTTAGCGCGGGAGGTCTGGAAAACCACATCCTTCCCGACCGATTGACGGAACTAGGGATGGCAGGACGACCTCCGGCTCAGACTTTAACGACTGGGCAGGCCGTGCTCTTTGACAGCGACGGCAGAGGGGAGTCATCTTCACGATCGAGCAAATTCATTGAATGGGACTAAGTTGCGGGTGTAGAGTAGGGACGCTTCACTAAGGTAATCGCTACAATTGGAGTGCTCCTGCTGACGGGATTCCCCCACCGTCGTTCGCTGGCACTTGCGGAGGGAGAAGCTTGGTCAAAGATGCGATCCAGCCGGGAGTGATCGTCAGTGGGCCTTTTCTGTTCGAACCCCTCGCAGTTAAGATCGCGGCATCCCTCGATCCTGAACTGAATCTTAAGCGCTAACGAGGATGCAATGGCTCGTCTTGAAGATCTGAAGCACGGTGCCTCAATCAAAGGAATCTTGCCCGACTGTCTGGTGACCGTCATAAATGTGCAATGGTTCGGATCGGAGGCCCTCGAGTTGACCTACAAGGATCCCTCCGGGAAGCTCGCAAACGAACTCCTTTATCGGCATGACGAGCCCCGCCTGGAGGTTATGGCGCTCGGACGGCCCTGGAGTTTTGACGGCGATGGCTGCCTATTCCGCGTCGTTTCTGAAGCGCACCGCATTCGCCTCGCCCATCTTTTTGATCCAGTGCTGGCAGTCCACACATCGGTTGTGGAACCATTGCCGCATCAGATCACGGCGGTCTATGAATCGATGCTGCCGAGGCAGCCCCTCCGTTTTCTGCTTGCCGATGATCCCGGTGCCGGCAAGACCATCATGGCCGGCCTGCTCATGAAGGAGCTCATCGCCCGCGGGGATTTGCAGCGCTGCTTGGTCGTCTGCCCAGGCAGCCTTGCCGAGCAATGGCAGGATGAGCTTTACAGGCGCTTCCATCTGCCATTTGAAATTCTTACCAATGACAAGCTTGAATCCGCGCGCACCGGCAACTGGTTCCTGGAAACCAATCTGGCCATCGCCCGATTGGACAAGCTTTCGCGCAATGAAGACGTGCAACAAAAACTCAAGGCTCCGGATTGCCGCTGGGATCTCATCGTCTGCGACGAGGCGCACAAGATGTCGGCCTCGATCTTCGGGGGCGAGATCAAATACACCAAGCGTCACCGGCTCGGGCAGCTCCTTTCTACCCTGACCCGGCATTTCCTTCTGATGACGGCCACGCCGCATAACGGAAAGGAAGAGGACTTTCAACTTTTCATGGCTCTCCTCGACGGCGATCGCTTCGAGGGCCGGTTCCGCGACGGAGTTCACGCAACGGATGTTTCGGACTTGATGCGCCGCATGGTGAAGGAAACCCTGCTCAAGTTTGACGGCACGCCGCTCTTCCCCGAGCGCATAGCCTATACCGTGCCCTACAAACTCTCGGATGCGGAGGCCCAGCTATACAAAGCCGTTACCGATTATGTGCGTGAGGAATTTAACCGGGCGGAAGCTCTTGAAAATGACAAGCGGGCCGGAACCGTCGGCTTCGCTCTTACAATACTGCAGAGGAGACTCGCGTCCTCTCCAGAAGCGATATACCAATCTTTACGTCGCCGTCGGGAAAGGCTGGAAAGCCGGCTGCGCGAGCTGGAAGTCCTCCAGCGGGGCGGCCAGGCGGCATTAGCCCTGCCAGTTTCAGTGCCCGCCCTTGATGCCGACGACGTGGAAGATCTCGAAGATGCGCCGGACAACGAGGTCCAGGCTGCCGAAGAAGAAATTCTCGACCAGGCGACCGCGGCCCGGTCCATCGCCGAGCTGAAGGCAGAAATCGAGACCCTGAACGGCCTGGAGGCCCTGGCACTCAGGGTCCGTCGCAGTGGTACCGATACCAAGTGGCGTGAACTGGCGAGCCTCCTCAGCGAGATCTTTACTGATGCGGCTATCACCAACAGCCTGGCGGAACCAGCCGCTCCCTATGGCGCCGGTGAAATACCTCGGCCTGTACCCTCGCCCCGGCAGAAGCTCGTTATCTTCACCGAGCATCGCGACACGCTGAATTACCTGGAGAACCGAATTACCACGCTGCTCGGCCGCAAGGAAGCTGTGGTCTTGATCCATGGCGGAATGGGCCGCGAGGAGCGCATGAAGGCGCAGGAGTCCTTCAGGCACGATCCCGATGTTCAGGTATTGCTCGCTACGGATGCCGCCGGCGAGGGCATCAACCTGCAGCGCGGGCACCTGATGGTCAACTACGATTTGCCATGGAACCCTAACCGGATCGAGCAGCGCTTTGGCCGCATCCACCGCATCGGCCAGACCGAGGTCTGCCACTTGTGGAATCTGGTGGCGGATGAAACCCGAGAAGGGGATGTCTATCGCAAGCTGCTCGACAAGCTCGAGCAGGCCCGTCAGTCTCTCGGCGGACAGGTGTTTGACGTACTCGGCAAACTCCAGTTCGACGGGCGCGGACTCCGCGACCTGCTCATTGAAGCCATCCGGTATGGAGACCAGCCCGAGGTTCGGGCTCGCCTGACACAGCTGGTGGAGTACACGCTCGATCGTAACCGGCTACGGGACCTTCTCGAAGAGCGGGCACTTGCCCACGACGCCATGGACGCCAGCCGGGTTCGCAGCATCCGCGAAGACATGGAACGCGCCGAGGCACGCAGATTGCAGCCCCACTACATTGAGTCTTTCTTTCACGAGGCATTTCGGCGCCTGGGCGGATCGACAAGGCAGCGCGAGCCACATCGCTATGAAATCACCCATGTCCCAGCGCCTGTGCGCAATCGCGACCGGCTGATTGGCCTGGGCGAACCGGTGCTGCCGCGCTACGAACGCATTGCCTTCGAGAAATTGCTGGTTGCGCCGCAGGGTCTGCCCCTGGCCGCCTTCATCTGCCCGGGCCATCCGCTCCTCGATGCAGTTATCGATCTCACTCTGGAGCGGAACCGTGATCTGCTCAAGCGCGGCACTGTGCTGGTCGATGAACGGGATTCCGGAACCAGCCCGCGTGTGCTTTTTTATCTGGAGCATGCGATTCAGGATGCGAGCCTAACGCGATCGGGCGAGCGCCGGGTGATTTCCAAACAGATGCTCTATGTCGAGCTCGACTCCAGCGGCAAAACGCGCCACTTGCGTTACGCGCCATATCTCGACTACCGGCCGCTTGCCGAAGGCGAACCCGGCGTTGAAACGATCCTCGCCAGGCCGGAGTGCGCCTGGATCAATCGCGAGCTGGAACAAAGAGCCCAAGCCCATGCCGTGGCCCAAGTGGTACCGGAGCATCTGAAGGAAATTCGGGAAAGCAGGGTCGCGCTGATTGCTAAAACCGAGGCGGCCGTCAAGGACAGGCTGACGAAGGAAATCATTTATTGGGACCACCGTGCCGAGGAACTCAAGCTCCAGGAGCAGGCCGGCAGACCAAACGCCCGGCTCAACTCAGGCGAAGCTCGCAAGCGCGCCGATTCGCTGCAGGGGCGGCTCCAGAAAAGGCTGGAGGATCTGAAGCTCGAAGCCCAGATCTCGCCGCTGCCGCCCGTGGTTCTTGGTGGCCTATTGGTAGTGCCGATCGGCCTGTTGACAGCCTTGAGGGGACAAGCCGCATCTGCACAGCCTGCCGACACGCAGGCCAGCGCAGCCCGGGCACGTACCACCGTCATGGAAATCGAGAGCAACCTTGGTTTCGAGCCATTTGACCGGGAGGTCGAGAAGCTCGGCTATGATATCGAGAGTCGCGTCCCCGGCACCGGCAAACTGCGCTTCATCGAGGTCAAGGGCCGGGCTACCGGCGCCGACATAATCACGGTGACGCGCAATGAGATCCTGTACTCCCTCAACAAGCCGGACGATTTTATTCTCGCCATCGTCGAATTCGACGGTGACCATTATAGGACGCACTATATCCGGCGGCCGTTTCATCGAGAACCGGATTTCGGCGTGACCAGCGTGAATTATACTCTTACCGATCTGTTGGCGCGGTCAGAAGATCCCAATTGAACCCGAGGGATGCCGTTCCTATATGTTGTGGCAACCTATGATGTGAGAATTCGTAAAGTTCATCGGAGCAATTTCTTCACCGAGAGTTTTGGAAATATAATCCTGACTCAAATAAGGGAAAATGAGGTCTTTACCAAACCAAAAGGCACGTATCCATGTTGACGAAACTGAAGATTCGGAACTTCAAGAAATTCGACGACGTCGAGATTGAACTGGGAAGCCCAGTTGTCTTCATCGGCCCAAATAATTCTGGGAAGACGGCTGCGCTGCAGGCATTAGCTCTCTGGGACATAGGGGTCAAACGCTGGTTCGAAAAACGGTCGGGAAAGACTGCTCCAGGCAAGCGCCCGGGCGTCACGATCAATCGGCGCGATCTGATCGCAATTCCCGTGCCGGATGCAAACCTCCTGTGGAGGGATCTGCACGTCCGAGACGTATCTCGAATAAATGGCGCCCAGCAAACTCGAAATATTAGAATCGATGTTGTGGTTGATGGAATTCTGGGCGGGAAACGCTGGTCTTGCGGCCTTGAATTCGATTACGCCAATGAGGAGTCTTTTTATTGTCGCCCTCTCCGTGTTTCCGAGAGCAAGGAGTCGGACAGAATGCCCGTGCCGGAAGAAGCTGCGCAGATTCGTGTTGCCTATCTTCCTCCGATGTCCGGTCTTGCTGCAAATGAAACTCGCCTCGATCAGGGCGCAATTAACGTAAGGCTAGGAGAAGGACGAACTGCCGAAGTTCTGCGTAATCTATGTTATCAGCTCATATCGAGTGAAAATGGCCAGGAACATTGGAAACAGGTACGCAGCAACATAGAGAGGCTTTTCGGAGTTGTTCTTGAGGAACCGCAGTACGTCGCGGCCCGCGGCGAGATCACGATGGCATATCGGGAGCGATCTCGAGTAGCCTTAGATTTATCTTCCACCGGACGAGGCCTTCAGCAAACACTCTTGTTAATGGCCCACTTGGCGCTAAATCCAGGCTCGGTTCTCCTTCTGGATGAGCCCGACGCGCACCTGGAAATTCTCCGGCAGCGTGAGATTTATAGGATTCTCGTGGAATTCGCGCGTCAACAAAACAGCCAGGTAATCGTGGCAAGCCATTCAGAAATCGTGCTTAACGAGGCCGTCGAGACTGATGCCGTGGTGGCGTTTCTCGGACGGCCGCACCGAATCGACGACCGTGGAAGTCAGCTGCTGAAATCACTGAAAGAAATAGGATTTGACCAATATTACCAGGCCGAACAGACGGGATGGGTGTTATACCTGGAAGGCTCCACAGACCTGGCAATTCTCAGAGCGTTTGCTGAGAGAATCCAGCATCCTGCCGCCCAGGTGCTTGCCCGCCCATTTGTCCATTACGTGCGCAATGAGCCGAGCCGTGCCAGGAGCCATTTCCACGGGATCAAAGAAGGGAAAAACGATCTCGTGGGAGCAGCCATTTTCGACCACATCGAGAGTCCATTGCAGGATTCCGCAATCCTGCGTGAGTATTCTTGGCAGCGCCGTGAGATCGAAAATTACCTGTGCATGCCAGAGGCATTGCATGCCTGGGCGGAAGATGTTTCGGACAGCACAACCGCAGGGCCGCTTTTTGAGCCATCCGAGCGCGCGCGCCGGCGCCAGGCCATGCAGGAGTGCATCGAGGATCTAGTCCCTCGTGCCGCACAGCGTGATCCTGCGGCGAAGTGGTGGATGACAACCAAAATCAGTGACGACTTTCTGGACCCATTGTTTGCAGCTTTTTTTGCGAAACTGGACCTGCCAAATCTCATGGGGAAGGCCAGTTACCATAATCTCGTTCGATTCATTCCCATAGGACGGATTGACCCCGAGATTACGCTGGTCCTCGACATGATAAACAACGTCGGCGCGCAAGCAAAGCCCGGTGAGGAAAATCGATGACAGGCACACCGAATCGCAGCCGGATGTGGAAATCACGCAAGTCCGGCAAGGCTACTTGGCGCGTGCCGCCAATTTCCGGCCCAAGGCCTACCCAAGTCCCTTTATCTCCCTGGGCCGGATTAGTTCGGGCTGCATTAATAACCTTTGATGAAAAATAAGTTAAGTAGACTGGAATCAATAGATTATAGAAAAGATTTGGACTCGATTAGGCCTGGATTAGGTCTGGATTGGTTCTGAAAGCAGCCACGATTGGGCGCCGGATTCAAGGTAATCTTGCCAAATGAGCCATATCTTTGAGCTATAACTCATTAACTAATGTAGAATCTATGGATTATATGGATAGTTGATCGCAGGTTTACCTGTCAAAACGAGTTCTTGACCTAGTCGATGTCTAAGCGCTTGGGCGCTGTTTTTATGACCGGAAGGTTTGTTTTGTCAACAGATTATAAAGACAATCCAAAAGAGCCGGTGTTTTTAGATTCTGGGTTTAGACGGTTGTCGGCGAGTAAAACGCAATTCGACGCAATAAAAACGCAATTCCGACGCAATTGTGGCGCTAAGCATTTGTTAAACAAGGAGATTCCCAAAGTTCCAAAAGCCAAATTAACCGAACGATATCCGTAATCAGACCTAATCGCCCGATAAAAGCCTCATATGCGATGGCTCTTCGTCATTTTTGTTCCGGGGCGGAAAGACAGGCTTGCAGACAATGAAGCAGAATAGGAAGCTGATCGAAGTCGCACTGCCGCTAGATGCGATCAATAAAGCCGCGAAAGAGAAGAAGTCGGTTCCTCGGCACGGACATCCGCAAACTCTTCATTACTGGTGGGCACGGCGTCCGCTGGCAGCGGCGCGTGCTGTGATCTTCGCACAGATGGTAGATGATCCGTCGGCGCATCCAGATCTCTTTCCGACTGAGAAAAAGCAGGAAAAAGAACGCCAGCGGCTGTTTCGTATCATAGAAGACCTCGTACTGTGGGAAAACAGCAACAACCAGCAGGTGCTGCAGCAGGCGCAGAACGAGATATGGCAGAGCTGGCGCTATGCCTGTGCGGAGAATGCCGATCATCCGCGTGCCAAAGAGCTATTCGACCGGCACAAACTTCCAGCCTTTCACGATCCCTTCGCTGGCGGCGGAACGCTCCCACTAGAGGCGCAACGTCTCGGATTGGAAAGTTATGCCAGCGATCTGAACCCTGTGGCGGTATTGATCAACAAGGCGATGATTGAAATCCCTCCCAAGTTCGCGGAGAAACCGCCGGTAAATCCGGAGTCGCGCAGGAATAAAGATCTGTTCGCGAAGGAATGGTGTGGCGCGCAGGGCTTGGCTGAGGACGTGCGCTACTACGGCCGGTGGATGCGCGACGAGGCCGAGAAGCGCATCGGCCATCTCTTTCCGATGGTCGAAATCACGGCCGAAATGGCGGCTGGGAACGCTGGTGTCTCGGCGGGTCGTCCTGACCTGAAACCGTACATAGGGCAAAAGCTTACGGTGATCGCATGGCTTTGGTCTCGCACGGTGAAGAGTCCAAACCCGGCCTTTGCTCATGTCAATGTGCCGCTTGCCTCCACTTTCATGTTATCGACAAGGCCGGGGAAGGAAGCATACGTCGATCCAACAGTTGTTGATGGTAGTAACTATCGCTTCACGGTAAAGCTGGGCAAGCCGCCAGATCCCGACGCTGCAATGAGGGGGACGAAGTCAGGCGGCAGCGGGAGCAGCTTCTTTTGCCTAATGTCTGGCACAGCGATGCCGTTCGAATATCTCCGAGCCGAGGCAAAGGCGGGGCGAATGGGAGTGAGGTTGATGGCTGTCGCCGCCGAGGGTGAACGAGGCCGGATCTACCTCACACCGACACAGGAGATGGAAACGATCGCCCAAAAAGCCCAGCCCACTGACGTTCCGGATACGGACTTACCAAATAAGGCACTGGGCTTCCGCGTACAGGAGTACGGTATGACAAGATGGCGTGACCTTTTCACTCCTCGTCAGCTTAGCGCTCTAACTATGTTTTCAGACCTTCTTCAGGAGATTCGTGTCTTGATAGAGCACGATGCACTCAACGCAGGCTTTCCAGGTGATAACCGTCCCATGGAAACAGGGGGTATCGGTGCTCGGGCATATGCAGAAGCAGTTTCAGTTTACCTTGGATGTGCTTTGAGCCGTTTGGCCTCATACAATAACACCATTTGCATCTGGAACATGAAGGGGGGAAGTGTCGCCTTTATTTTTGCGAGGCAGGCTATTCCAATGTCTTGGGATTACATTGAAATCAACCCGCTGGAGAAAATGAGTGGAAACTGGCTGGGTGGCGTAGAGTGGGTAAGTGACGTCATTGAGCTACTCCCTTCTTCTCGCGCTTGTGTAGCAACCCAATTGGACGCGACATCGGTAGCGCATCGCCCTACATCAGTTGTTGTTTCAACGGACCCGCCCTATTACGACAATATCGGATATGCCGACCTGTCTGATTTTTTCTATGTATGGCTTCGTCGCTCACTAAAGCCAGTCTTTCCCGACCTCTTTGCCACGCTCACCGTTCCTAAGACTGAGGAGCTGATAGCGTCGCCATTCCGCCACGGCAGTAAGGAGAAGGCTGAGGCGTTCTTTCTCGATGGCATGACGCAGGCAATGAAACGACTTGCTGAACAGACTCACCCGGACTTTCCAGTTGCCATTTACTATGCCTTCAAGCAGTCAGAAAGCGATGACGAGGAAGGGACAACCAGCACTGGCTGGGACACATTCCTCGACGCCGTGATCCGGGCTGGTTTCACAATCACCGGTACTTGGCCTATGCGCACAGAGCGAAACTCTGGAGTTAAAGCCGGCACGAATGTCCTCGCTTCCAGCATTGTCCTCGCTTGCCGACCACGCCGGCCTCACGCTCCCGATGCAACGCGCCGCGAATTCGTCAGCTCACTCAAATCTGAACTGCCTGTGGCACTGGCCCACCTGCAGCGAAGCAATATTGCGCCAGTGGACTTGGCCCAGGCGGCGATCGGGCCCGGCATGGCGGTGTATACCCGATACGCGAGGGTGTTAGACGCAGAGGGCAAACAGCTTTCGGTACATCAAGCGCTCAAGCTCATCAACGAGACCCTCGACCAAGTATTAGCCGAGCAGGAAGGGGACTTCGATGCTGATACTCGCTGGGCACTATCGTGGTTTGAGCAATTGGGTTTCGCTGAGGGGGACTTCGGCATGGCCGAAACGCTCTCAAGGGCCAAGAATACAAGTATCGCTGGAATGGTTGAAGCCGGCATCCTTGTCTCCAGTCGAGGCAAAGTACGGCTATTCAGGCCGGTCGAATTTCCAGAGAACTGGAATCCAGAGACCGATGCACGTCTGACAGTATGGGAGATGGTCCATCATTTGATCCGGGTACTAGAAACCGGAGGCGAAAGCGCAGCAGCAACGCTCGCGGCAAAGCTCGGCAGTAAAGCTGAGACCGCCCGCGAGCTCTGCTACCGCCTATACACGATTTGCGAACGTAAGAAACGTGCGGCGGAGGCCCTCGCTTACAATGGACTAGTACAGAGCTGGCCCGAAATCGTGCGACTTGTGCAGGAAGGTGGCAAGCCTCGTTCCAGGCAAACCGAAATGTTCGAGCAGGAGTAGACTATGGCAATTACCAATCACGAACGAATCGGTAAAGCGATGGATCTGCTGAAGGCAGGTCTTGCGCCATTTGTGGAAAGAGAATTCCGAGAGGTGTTTGCAGAAGCAGCCCCCGCCGAGGCACGACGTATGATGGGGGAAGATCGGCTCCTTGCCAATAAGCCCCTTGCCGAATGGGACGCCACCGCGCTACTCAAACTGATGTGGGAAGCGTGGAACGAGGTATTCCGCCGGGTCCTGGGCCATGCTGAACGGAGCCTGATCAGCGAGCTACGCGAAGTACGCAACAAGTGGGCTCACCAGGAGCCATTTTCGACGGACGATGCGTACCGCGGCCTGGATTCAGCCGGGCGGCTACTGACGGCAGTTTCGGCCCCAGAGGCGGATGAAATCGAGAAAATGAAAATGGAGCTGCTGCGCCTGCGCTTCGACGAGCAGGTGCGGGGGGAGAAGCGCAAAAGCGCAGGCACTGCCATTGAAAGCGCCGCTTCCGCAAACCTGAAGCCGTGGCGTGAGGTGGTAACGCCACATAAAGACGTTGCCAGCGGACATTATCAGCAAGCGGAGTTCGCTGCTGATTTGTGGCAGGTGCACCTCGGCGAAGGAACAGACGAATACAGAGACCCGGTCGAGTTCTTTCGCCGGACCTATTTGACCGAGAGCCTGAAGCGCATGCTTGTCGGAGCAGTGCGGCGTCTCGCAGGACACGGCGGCGATCCGGTCGTGCAACTGCAGACGAATTTCGGCGGCGGGAAGACTCACTCGATGCTGGCTCTGTATCACCTCTTCTCCGGTATTGTGCCGAACGAATTGCCGGGGATTGATAGCATCATGCAGGAGGCCGGCGCGAAAAAACTGTCGTCTGTCCGCCGTGTCGTGTTGGTGGGTAACAAGATTTCACCCGGCAATCCGGTTACTAAATCCGACGGCACAAAAGTGCGCACGCTCTGGGGTGAGCTGGCGTGGCAGCTTGGCGGAAAGAAAGCCTACGCGCGGGTCGCGGCCGATGATGCAAAAGCAACCAGCCCGGGCGATGTTTTGCGCGAGCTCTTCAAAGAATATGGTCCTTGTCTCGTGCTTATCGACGAATGGGTAGCCTATGCGCGACAACTCCACGACCAAACCGATCTGCCTGCAGGCACCTTCGAGACGCAGTTCACATTCGCCCAGGTCTTGACCGAATCGGCCAAGCTCGCGAAAAACTGCCTGCTCGTCATCAGCCTCCCGGCATCAGACACCACGGGATCGCCGCACACCCAGGCAGATGATTCGGAGGTTGGCGGACAGCGCGGCCGCGAGGCGCTCGACCGTTTACGCAACGTGGTAGGAAGGGTAGAGTCTTCGTGGCGCCCGGCAAGCGCGGAAGAAGGATTCGAGATCGTACGGCGCCGACTGTTCGAACCGCTTTCGGATCCGGCCCAATTCAAAGACCGCGATGTCGTGGCAAGGGGGTTCGCCGATTTTTACCGCTCGCAGCACCAGGAATTCCCGCCCGATTGCCGCGATGCCGATTATGAGAGGCGCATTAAAGGAGCTTACCCGATCCACCCGGAAATCTTCGATCGGCTGTACACCGATTGGTCCACGCTGGTGAAATTCCAACGCACGCGCGGAGTTTTGCGGCTGATGGCGGCAGTAATCCACAGCCTGTGGGAGAAAGGGGACAAAAATCCGCTCATCCTGCCTGCGAACATCCCGATCGACGACCCGCGCGTCCAGTTCGAGCTGACGCGCTACCTCTCGGATAATTGGGTACCGGTGATCGAGAAGGACGTGGACGGTCCGAACTCACTGCCATTGCGTATGGACGGCGAGTTGCCTAATCTCGGCAAGTTCGCGGCATGCCGGCGCGTGGCCCGTGCGATCTATCTTGGCTCCGCGCCTACGGCAGCAGCCGCACATCGCGGCCTGGAGGACCGGAGTATAAAGCTTGGCTGCCTGATGCCGGGAGAATCGCCGGCTGTTTTTGGCGATGCGCTAAGGAGGCTCGCGGGGGCAGCAACATATCTTTACCAGGATGGCCCTCGGTATTGGTATTCAACTCAGCCCACCGTAACGAAACTAGCGGAAGATCGGGCCGAGCAGCTCAAGCGAGATCCCGATAAGGTCGTGCACGAACTGGACCGGCGCCTGCGCGTCGACCTACGCCTGACAGGAGACTTCTGCCGCGTTCACCCAATGCCGCATTCAGGACAGGATGTGCCGGACGACCTCGATTGCCGGCTCGTGGTGCTTGATATTGATCACCCTTACAGCAAGGATCCTGGGTGCCCGGCGGAAATGGCCGCCAAAGCGATTCTTGATTCGCGCGGCAGCTCGCCCCGGCTGTTTCGCAATGCACTCGCCTTCCTGGCCGCAGACAAGACCCGGCTGCAGGACCTCGACGAGGCTACTCGGCGGTTTATCGCGTGGGAATCGATCATCGCAGAAAAGGACACCCTGAATCTCGATCCCCAACAGGTAAAGCAGGCTGAAACACAAAAGACCGCCGCTGATAGTGCCGTGACGGCACGGATTCCGGAGACGTACCAGTGGCTTCTCGTGCCCACGCAGTCAAAGCCCCAGTCAACAATAGAATGGCAGGCAATCCGGCTCTCAGGACAGGATGCGCTGGCAGTGCGCGCGAGCAAAAAACTTCGCCAGGACGAACTTTTGATCACCGGCTTTGCTCCCACACGCCTTCGGATGGAATTAGACGAAATACCGCTCTGGCGCGGCAACCACGTGGCACTCAAACAGCTTGTGGAAGACTTTGCGAGGTACACCTACCTCCCGCGTCTGAAGAATCCGGCGGTACTCCTGGCCGCAATCCAGGATGGCCTCGGTCTGCTCCTGTGGCAGCAGGAATCATTCGCATACGCAGACAGCTATGACGAGGCACTGGAGCGATATCGCGGATTGCGTTGCGGTAGCCTTGCCAGCATCTCCGAAGCAAATCTCTCCGGCTTGCTTGTGCGGCCGGAGCCCGCCTACAAGCAGTACGAGGCCGATACCGCGGCCGCACAGGCCGCCGCTGCGGGAGCAGCCGGCACAGCTACTACGACATCGCCCAGTAATGGGCCTGCTCCAGCGACTACGAAATCGGAAAAACCAGCGCCGCCGGAGCCTGCCAAGCTAAAGCGGTTCCATGGCAGTGTAACCCTGGATCCGACGCGCGTAGGCCGCGATGCCGGCAGAATCGCGGATGAGGTCATTGCTCACTTGGTGGGACTCGTAGGATCAGACGTAACAATAACGCTTGAAATAGCGGCGGAAATTCCGAGTGGCGCCCCGGAAAATGTGGTCCGCACCGTTACGGAGAACGCCCGCACTTTGAGGTTCTCGGACCAGGGATTTGAGCCGGATTAGACGGGCCAGGGATTTGACTTTCAATCTTCAAGGAGGGAATCGTGCGACTCAAGAGACCACGAATCGCCGCGCTCGAGGAGGTGACCATTTCCAGAGAAGGCGAGTATGCAGTTATTGAATTTCTTGATCCAACCTTCTCCACAATGAATCTCAAGCTCGGACCCAGAGTCAACAGGATCACCGACAAGGAGATTCTGGCATCGTTCAATCAGACGGTGCGCGCCATGGAAGAGATGAGGCGCAATTACGTGCACGTGCCAGTGGAAATTCCAGCGGGGAAACCGCAGGTCAGATACTTCGCGGAAGGCGACCAGTGGGTCCCAAGAGGGGATGTGCTCCGATGCATCATCGAAGACGGCGGCCCTGATTGCGAAGCGACGATCTGGATCGACGATCGGGAGTTCTCCCTGAGGGAATTTGGAAGGATCCTCACAACCCATGCCGGCTGGGCCATGAGGATTGTATTCGTTCCCGATGACGAGATCGAGAAGGTGCATCCGGTAGAGATCCGCGAGCCCAAGGATGAATCCGTGTGAGGGCAGCAATATCAACGTGAATGCAGGCCGGCCCAGCTTTTCCAGAGTTGCAGGCAGGTATTCCGCTGCTCCCATGGACAAGAGTCGCCCTGCCCGGTAAGCTCATTTCATCTAATCCGGTTCTCCTGGAACCGATGGCTCGGGAGAAAACGACGATGGAAATGCCAAGGCCAACGCCTGGACACGCGAAGCTCCAGAATCTCCCCGGACACTGGGAAGGGGAAGAACGGATGCATCTCTCGCATGGAGTCAGGAAGTTAAGCCCATTTCTCATGCTGGATCACGCCGGTCCCGCCCGTTTGGAACCGTCAGATCGCCCCCGCGGCGTCGGAGAGCATCCTCATCGCGGATTCGAGGCCGATTCGATTGCCTATCAGGGGAGCGTCGACCACCTGGATTCCGGGGAAAATTCGGGCACGATCTATCCCGGCGACGTGCAATGGATGACGGCCGCCTCGGGAGTCGGCATGAGCACGTATCAGTACTTCGGTTGGCAAACAGGGGATCGAATGCTGACAGAGGCATGCGGCCCGATTACCGACAACGACTGAATGCCCTCTGCGAACGGTGCAGGAACTGCTCCGGTTTACAGCGGCGCATTCAGCGAGCGAAGCTGCTAAAATAGCCCTCGGGCGTGGCAGTATTTCCCGAATTTGCCGATAATTTGCCGGCAACCCGAACTGGAAGGAATGCGGAACCACATGAGCCAAGACATGGATACCGACACCCCGGACCACAAGACATGTCTCGAATGCGGCACCTACCTGCCCGCTTCGAACGATGAATTCACGGAATTCGGCATTTGTCTTTACGACGACGCGTTTGAGCCATTCGTGGAGGAATTGTTGAAGGGCTCGTTTCCAGATTCGTGTCGGGCACTCGTGGAGCAGAAAAAGTTCCAAGGCGAGGCACACGCCATATGCGCAAATTATCAGCAAGTCCAGAGTATCGAAATCGATGACAGCACCCACCTGGGACAGCAGCTGCGACGCCTGGCGGAAAAAGGGGAATTGACGCCCGACGCCCTGGAAGATGCAGTTTTGGAAGAGCGGGCAAAGCATATCGACTGGAGTAGACAGCCGGTAGACTCATATAGAAGGCAGCTCGAGAGTGATATTCCCGAAGAGCGCGATAAAGCCATCTCCAGCCTGGGCGCTTTGATTTCGTTGGACAACACGGAGGCCTTTGAGACACTGATTCGGTTTCTCGCGAATTTGCCCCCACCCAAAACCCTACATGAAGTCCACCTCAAAATGGATATTCTCCGCCAGCTCAGCTTTACCAGGCACAGGGAGGCAGTTGCGCCGCACCTCATTGAAGAACTTAGCCGCACGACGTCCAATAACACGACCAGGCAATGGATCCTGGAGATACTCCGATTTCTCGAGCATTGTTCGTCGGAAGTTGTAATTGAATCCCTGAAGCAAATGCTCGCCCACAGGCAGTTTTCTTTCAAACTCAGGAGGAGAATCCTGAATATGATCTCAGATTCGGGAGAGATTTTGTAATGAACCGCCGGCAAGCGATGCCCGTTGGGCGACCGTCGACCCTCCAATCTGGAGCTGGACTCCCCGCTGGGAAATCGTCGTGCCTGAATCTTCTGCCGAGACACTTCATAGGGGCAATTCGTCGGCAGGAACCAAAACCCTAACGGACCGA
This sequence comes from uncultured Acidobacteriota bacterium, assembly GCA_964353465.1. Taxonomy (GTDB): domain Bacteria; phylum Acidobacteriota; class UBA6911; order UBA6911; family UBA6911; genus JAFNAG01. The sequence continues at coordinate 21,970 of CAYGWQ010000042.1, forward strand.
GCGGCACCCGGCGTCCGTTCAATCAGCCCCCTCTTTTCCAAGTTGAGAACCATCTGATGGACTGAAGCAGGACTGACGCCGAAATGCCGTTGCATTTCGTGTTCTGCCGGAGGCACGCTGTGGACGTTTGTGTATTGATGGATGAACGCCAGATACTGTCCCTGTTTCTTGGTGAACTTGGACTTCTCTTGTAGTCTTTCTTCCGGGCAGAGGATATCCACCATCTTCCCGCCCTCAAAGACAACGATGTGTTCCTTGGATCGGTCAGCGCACGTTTCGGCCAGCCACCGGCGTTTCCTTCTGCTCAACCGCTTGAGCTCGCTTATGGTGCCTTCACAGAAGTCCACCTGGCGACCGCAATCACAGAGGTAAGATGACGGGAATATTTCCTCCGGCATGACGGGAGTTTCGCAGAAGCCCTCGTGATTTGCAACTGCGGTGCATCCGAGCGACATCGTTTCACTGTCACGGCCTCTTCCAGACTCTGAGCAATCTCTCGCGTTCGACTCGAATCAAGAGGCACGATATACCATAAGATGGTGCGGGCTTCATCTCTCGGGCATATGCCATGGGTTCAAAACGGAATGTCGTCCTCATTCTTCTCGACCTTATGGTCCGTTTCGGGCTCTTTTCCTCTCTGCCGCAGGAGATGGGCAGCAAACCGCGCGCAGGATTTCGCGTCTATCCGACAGCCGCGTGACCGGCACCACGCCCGGAGCTGGTCGACATCCACGGTCACTCGCTCTATTTTTGCTCCCGCCCCGGCTATCTGATCCAGAGTATTCTCAGCGTTGAGGAGCCAAGTTTCATAGGTCTCTTCGAGTGAATCCTTATCCTCCGAAATCTCTCGCAGTTTGCCCCACTGCTCAGGCAGGTACCACGCAATGCCTGCTATCATCTGCGGTGCGCTGCGCTTGGCCTCTCGCCTGGCGGCCTTCTTGGCTGCCAACTGCCTGGCGCGCTCTTCGATTGAAACCACGACGTCGGGACGGCGTTTCCCAAACCTTTTGTGATAGAGCTGCTCGATGAACAGCGGGAGCGGGAGCTTCCATGGTTCCTGATCGTGGTTTGCCAGCTTTCCGAATTTCTTGGGGTTCAGGCAAAGTTCGCGCGCCATTTGGATATGCGCGTGCGAAAGGTGGAAGCGCCTGCGCGCATCTATCCAGACCTGGAGGTCACCGGGTAACTTTGGCATTTCTCTGTCGCCTTTCGTTCGCATGACTCGCCTTATGGCCGCAAGCAACCGCACCGTTGAGTTGGCATTATCCGCAGAGTCTTCGCATTTGGCGAGCACTTTGGGATCGGGAGAAACCCCGTTTTTCTGTTCGCCCGAGAGATCCTATTATCAAATAGTGGGGCCAAGACCTGGCCCCTAACCATGCGGTTGAAGGAGAGGGGAAGTTCGTCCTGGGAGTCAAGATCCCGTTCAGCCGGGAATGGGCCGAGCTGAGGCGCGCCAAGGCGATATTTGTGACCGAAGGGATCATTGATTACCTGAGCGTCAAGACGCTCGAACTGACGCCGCCGCCGGGATTGGCGCTTCTGGGCAACCAGCTGCTGTTCGAGCCCTCGCTGCTGGAAGGCGCTGAAAAACTGCTTTCGGCGCTCGACAGCGACCAGGGCGGCAAGAGCGCGGCCTTGGATCTGATAGCCATGTACCCGGACAAGGAGGTCGAGATTTACGACCTTGAGGGGCACAAGGACCCGAACGAGTTGCTGATGGCGGTGCGGTCGGGCAAAGGGCGCAGGCTGTCGCCGAAGAGGAGGCTGCAACTCTACCGCAAGTTTCAGCAGGCGGCGAACAAGGCTGCGCTGGCCGAGCGCTGGGGGATTGATCGATCGCACCTGTACGAGATCGTGCGTGATGTCGAGGATACGCTGGTGGAGAGCTTTTCGGAGCGCAAGGTGGGACGGCCGCCCAAGGGGATGCCGGCGACCTTGGCCGAAGCGTATGAGCGGATCCGGGAACTGGAACGGCAGTACGAGCGCGAGGCGACCAAACGCGAAGAGCTCTATTGCCGGAACGAGTTGATGGCCATACGGCTGAAGTGGGCCGAGATCGAGGCGGCCGAGGCGCGGGGGGAGAAGGTGGATGACGCCTCGGGAGCGCAGAAGAAGCCACAGATAAAAAAAAAGAGAAGCAGGAGACAGTTCTGAAAATCGAGGAACTGGCTGTGTGCTGCACGCGGCTTTCGGAGGATCGGGTGATGAGCCTGACCCGCTTCTCACGGAGCCAGCTCTATTGCTGGCGTCAGGGAGAGCAGCTCGAGAGGAAGGAACGGGAGCGCAAGGTCGTGGCCGAAGCCACCGTGGCGAACGCGGCGGCGCTGGTTGTTCGGTTCCCGCACCTCAAAACCGGGGACGCTGACCGGTTTTTGACGTCCGGTCCGAGAATCCGAACCAAGCCGCAAGCTACTTGTGCTTGTGCAAACCGGTC
>CAYGWQ010000043.1:0-24324 GCA_964353465.1 uncultured Acidobacteriota bacterium
AGAAACAACACGAGTACGACACTGCCGGTAATCCGGCGGCCCAGGTTGCGTTCACGCAGCGTGACGGCGGCTACGAGAAGCGCGAGCAAGGTACATATCGCTTGATATGCGATTAGCATTCGTCACTCATCCGCAAAAGTCCTGCCGAATATTCCCTGTCCAATAATATTCCTGTTTACAACCGTGTCACGATAGCCTTGGACTGCCTGCTGCCTTGCGGCGCATTTTGGTGAATCATTCGATCTAGAGAAGCCAACGGCCCAGCACGGGCGCAAAAAACAGTATCAGGATTGCCACGGCCATTGTCAGTATGGCCGGTGCAACGCACAAGCGCAACACCCGCATACGGTCGGGTTCCCCGGCTGCCTGCGCGGCCAGAGTTGCCGCCAGCGCAGCCGGCAACATCAGGTCGCCGAGGGCTGTCAGCAACGAAAGGGCGGCCGTAGTCATGATTTCGTTTCGTCCCAGCAAGGACAGCAGAAAAGGCACTCCCAATACCGACGCGGACCCAAACGCGGAGACCGCGCCGAAGAGGGGAATACTGGTGCCGGCGGCTGCGAAGACAGCCCGCGGTGGTGCGGCCGTAATCAGAGAAACCAGCCAGCCGCGGCCGCCAGTCAGTGTCATGACCTGTATAAAGGCTCCCACGCCGCACAAAATGCCCAGCACCCCTCCCATGGCGATAATGGCCGCAGCGCGCGCGGGAGGCAATCCCAGTCCACACAGCGTGGAAGCGACCATGGCGCCGGTGGTAAGGACCGATGCGGTGGATGACCCTGTGATCATCCCGGGAAACATGATGATCAGCATCAGGAGGGGAAGCAAGACCAGAGGCCTGCCGCCGAACCGCCGCTCCACTGCTGTGTCGAGTGCCCGGAGAGCTCCGCCATCAGCGAGGATGCGCATGAAGATCATAGCGGTGGCAATAACCAGGATAGGATCCAGGTAGGAAAAGGCTCCCTCCACCAGGTGCCGGAGCGGCAGATAGGCGCCGTTGGCTGCCGCTCCAGCCCAGGCAGCGATGAGCAGCGCCAACCCTATCGGCCAGCGGCCAAAGACCGCGAGGAGGCCGAAGGTTGCCAGCATCAGAACAAAGGTCAACGGCTCCGCCCAGGTTCCCGCCAGCGATGCAATGGGATTGGCCATGCGTTTCTTCAGCGCTATTCCTTGAACAGAGACTTGACCGCATCGCCTGCAGCTGCCAGGCTGGGTACCTCGGTCAGTGGTATCCCACGCTTGGCGGCCAGAGTGGTGAAGAACTTGTCCTTGTTGCCCGTGGCAACCACTACGAGATGCTGCGATTCCGGAAGCACCAGCTCAATCAAATCGTTCGTGCTCTTGCCGCGGCGGGCTTCCCCACCGACGTGCATGGTTAGTATCCGCACGCCTTTTTCTCTGGCCGCCTTCATCAGTGCTTTGGCGCGCTCGGTTTCCTGATCCATGTCGATGCCGGCAGCCCCCAGACCCTTGGTGCTGGCGCCGATCACAATCACCAGGGATTTGGCTCCGGCAAGATCGGATGCCTTGGCGAGCGGATTGACGTCGAACCCGAGCTTCAACTTGGTGTTGAGAAGGGCCTTGATAATGGCGATATCCGAACTCTGCCCGATTGATGTGATCAGTCCCGGTTTTGAAAAGCCCTCCTGTCCTGCTGCCATGGCAAACGCCGAGAACAGCGAGAGCAGGAGAAGAAGGATCCCACGGGTCCAACTGTGCTGCCTGTTTGAGATTCCCATAACTGTGTATCTCCTCATTGTTGCGCCCGACAGGACATACCGATGGTCACGACATCTTGGGCACGCTGCGCTAATAACCGATCACGGCACCGTCCCTGCGTGGGTCTGCGCCCCCGATCTTTTTACCGGTCTTGAGGTCGATCAGTATTCCTTGCGCCCCGCCGAAAAACAGATCGTACGCGCCTTGGGTTTGAATCGCATACCCCATCTTGGTTAGCGCTTCGATCGTGTCCGGCGGCATTCTGGATTCCACGGAAAGGAATTTTTCCGTATCGCGCGTAAAAAATCTGGGGGCCTCGATCGCCTCCTGGATGCCCATTTTGTGGTCGATCAAGTTGGAGATCAGGATCACCATGGTCGATATAATGCGCGCGGCGCCGGGTGTGCCGAGTGCGGCAAAGGGCTTGTCGTTCTTCAGGAGTATGGTCGGGGCGATGGTAGTGCGCATTCTTTTGCCCGGCGCCATCGCGTTGATCCCGCGCATGGAAAAATTCTTCATCTCATTGTTGAGGATGATGCCTGTGCCGGCAATCATCACCTTGGCGCCGAAAAAATCCGAAATAGTCTGAGTGAGTGCGACCACGTTCCCCCTGCGATCGATCGCACAGAGAGAGGTTGTGCTGCCGCTCTCATATTTCGCGGGTTCGCCGGCCGCTACCTTCGGGCTGATGACGCCCGGCTGAATCTCTCCGGCGCGGGCCTCGGCGTAGGCCGGAGACAACAAGCCTTGGAGCGGGACCTTCACGAAATCAGGATCCGCGATAAAAGCATTGAAGTCTGCAAAACCTCGTTTCATGGCCTCGGCCATCAGGTGGATGTTCTGGGGCGCCAGCGGCGCGTTCTTTGCAAGGTCGAAGTGTTCCAGGATCTGCAGGATCTCGAGTACGGATGTGCCGCCCACGGGAGGCGGTGATGAAATCATCGCGTAGCCGCGATAGCTGCCGCGCACCGGTTCGCGGCTCACCGCACGGTAGGCCGCCAGGTCTGTCTTGGTGAGAAAGCCGCCGTTTGACGCGATCTCTGCCGTCATGCCGTCCGCAAGCTCGCCCTGGTAAAAGACCTCCGGGCCGCCCGCCGCAATCTTGCGCAGGCTGCGCGCCAGATCAGGATTCTTCAGAGTCGCGCCGGCTTCGAGGGGGAGTCCGCCGGGGCAGACGATCGCCGCCAGAGGGGCGTTTTTCATGATCTCCTCAAAATTATCGGCGATCACGCCGGCGAGAGTCGGACTGACAAGGAAGCCTTCTTCTGCGAGCTTGATGGCGGGTGCCATCACTTTCTCGAGTTTCATGGTCCCATACAGTTTCAGAGCGGAGGCCAGTCCCGCAACCGTACCCGGAACTGCTACCGCGGCATGTCCGGTGGCGGGAATCCCTGAGGGATAGTTCGCGGCAGCGGGAGCCGCGGACCGGTAATCGATGGCTGTTGGCGTCTTCTTGTCGGAACGATAGATAACCATCATGCCTTCGCCGCCGAGGCCGCTGGCATTTGGCTCGACCACGCCGATGGCAAACGCCGCTGCGACAGCGGCATCAATGGCGTTGCCCCCCGCTTTCATGATATTCACGCCCGCTTGGGAAGCCAGATTGTGTGCCGAGGCCACCATCCCTTTGCCTGCGACCACCGCCGCTTTCCTGGCGCCATCCTGGTCTGCGGGCGAAGGGAGAGAGACGGCAAAGACTGCCAGCACCAGGATGCAGACAACAAGCTTGTGCCTCGCTCCCTTCGGAGGGTGGGGAGCAGAGCGCCGAAAATCTGTTTTAATCCACATGGATCACCTCAAAAAGGAACCAATCCCTGCATTCACCATGTCTTTATAAAACTGGGGACGTCTCCCATGTTTCCGGGTTTTTGTGGATTGGAAAAGTGGAAACATGGGAGATGTCCCCGGTTTTTCCTGTCCTGATTTATACTGAAAAAATCAGGCTGCAGCAGGTGACCCCTCCTTCCGCTTTCGCCAGTTCCGAAACGTCAACGAGATGAACCCGAATCCCCTGGATTTCAAGGCGTCTCCGCGTTTCAGGATATGCTGAAGGGAAGACCACGCTATCGCCAATCCGGAGCGCATTGGCTGCGCCTGGTTCCGTGGGGTCCACGTCGATCAAACGCGCGGGGGCGAACACCTCGCCGTCCGCCCAATCACGGTTGATAAGCAAGGTGTCGTCCGCTACCTGCGTAACGGCGGATTTGAGATGGAGGCAGTGCTGCACGCGCACGCCGGTGACCGTGTAGCCATAGGCGGCGAGCAAATGGCGCAACTGCAGGAGGCCTGCGTCATTGCTCCGGTGAGAAAGCCCCACGAAAATCGTCTTGCCCACACACAACACATCACCGCCGTCCAGCGTCCCCGGCTGCTCAATATAAGTCAGCGACCGGTGCGGGCGCAGGGCCTGGGCGATGGTTTGAATCTCCGGTCTCCGGGATTCCGCCCCTGGCCGGGTGATGACCGCCAGCTCTTCCAGAACGATGGCAGTGTCTTCCACAAATACCGAGTCGGGAAGCTCCGGCTCTTCAGGGAGCTGATGCACGGAGCAGCACAGAGAAGAGAGGCACTCCTCATAATAACGGTGCTGGGCTCTCGCAAGCTCAAGGTTGATCAGCTGTCGCTCCTGGAAGGTGAGCTCGCACCGCGCCATTTGCGTGCTGATCTCCCGTGTAATTGCCACCCGCATGCGGCTCTCTCCAGCGGAGACCAGGGAATACCTGAAATCCTTGTTGGCGTTTTGCGTGAATATCGTGGCAAACTATAACCCATGAGGAGACTTTCATGGAACTGTTGAATGTAGACCGTAGCATCGTGCTGATTATCGATCTGCAGGGCAAATTGATGGAGATGGTCGAGCGTCCCGGGCTGGTGGTTGCAGCGACAAAAAGGCTGCTGAAGCTTGCCGATTTGTTCGAAGTGCCGGTTGCATTGACGGAGCAGTACCCCCGGGGATTGGGAACCACGCATCCCGAGGTGCGCGCCGCCTTTGACGCGATCACCGTGCCCAAGAGACATATGGAAAAAACCAGCTTCGGCTGTTGCGGCGATCCCGATTTCGAGAAACTGGTTCAAGAGGTCAGACCCGGCCTGGCGGCCGCCCAGCGGCAAATCGTCGTGGCAGGAATCGAAGCTCACATCTGCGTCATGCAAACGGTGCTTGAGCTCCTCAGGCAGGGAAGCCAGGTTTATCTATGCTGGGAGTGCATCAGCGGCCGCGGAGCAGAGTATCGCCGCCATGCGCTCGACCGCATGGTACAGGCAGGCGCTGTGCTCACAAATCACGAATCCGTGGCTTTCGAATGGGCCAGGGATAAAAACCACCCGCAGTTCAGGGAGATGAGCAGTTTGTTCAAGGAAGGACAACTTACCGGATGATGTTCAGCTGGCGGCGGAATAAAAAAGAAAAGGGCTCCAAGTGACCTTCCTTTCCTCTCCCCTCGGTTACCTCGAGTTCCCGCCGCCGGCCTTCCGCTTCCTCCACTTTTTATAGCGAATTCTGCGGCTGACCGCCTTCGGGCTCCGGACTCTCCTCGGTTCGGGCCAGGCTCGATCTCTTGGAACCCAATCACACCCTAAGTGCGTTCAGATCCTGTGTCAACAGTTTTTTTAAAATATTTATTATGTTTTTTCCTCCGACTTCGATTGCACAGATTCGCAGTGCCCCTGAGGGCCGGGACGCTCGTTTCGCAGATGCGGGGAGTGCTGCCATGGTGCGCCGTTCCTGCATTTGCGCTACAATCAGCGGCATCGTGAAACGCTGCCGGGACACCGACGGCGGGTGTGCCCTTCGACAGGTAAAGTGCGAGTTTTTGAAAGGCGGGTGACGGAATGAGCAAAGACAGGCGACGCATAATGCCGGGATTTTTTTCAATCGTGGCCATTTTGATTTTAGTTTGCATCCTGCCTGCCTTGGCTGCAGATCTCCAGGAACCCGCGCCCAAGAAAAAGATCCTCATTGTCTGGGGAGGATGGGAAGGGCACGAGCCCAAAAAGTGCGTGGACATCTTTGCTCCCTGGCTCGCGGAGCAGGGATTCGACGTGGAGATTTCCACTACGCTTGATTCCTATCTGGATGCCGCAAAGATGAAATCTCTGGCGCTCGTCGTCCAGGCCGTTACGATGGGCCAGCTAACGCCTCAACAGGAGAGGGGGCTTCTTGATGCGATCCAGAGCGGCGTCGGGATGGCCGGATGGCACGGCGGCCTCGCAGATTCTTTCCGCAGCAATCCCGAGTACGAGTACATGGTGGGCGGTTCCTGGGCGGCTCATCCGGGCGGAATCATCGACTACGAGGTCAACGTCATCAACCACGAAGATCCGATTACGAAGGGCCTGGCGGACTTCAGGATGCGTTCCGAGCAGTATTACATGCTTATCGATCCCAACACCGAGGTTCTTGCCACGACCACCTATTCGGGGCAGGCTGCCCCTTGGATCAAGGGCGTGGTGATGCCGGTTGTGTGGAGGAAGCTTTACGGAAAGGGGCGGGTTTTCAATACCACACTCGGACACGTTGCGGCGGATTTCAACGTGCCGCAAGCGCGCGAGATCGTTCAGCGGGGGATGCTTTGGGCCGCTCGCATCGCGGGCGCAGGCGACGATCCCAAACCGACCAATCCCTATCTGCCCCTGCTGAAAAAATAGCGGTCGCCTGTCAGTGGATCTTCCTCATTTGCCCGGATTCATCTGCGTGCCGGCACGGTATCCAAAACGGGCGCGCACTTTGACTCCCGGCTTATTGACTGTAACCCGGATGCGGCGGAAGGATCCGGCTCGAGCCTGCTGGGCAGGGTAGTAACAGAGGGTGTACTGTTGGGGCAGCTCTTCCGCAATCTGGGAGAAAGCTTCGCGAAGGCTCTGGAGTGTCTCCGCTTGGAAGATCCGCCCGCCGCTGCGGCTGCTGAGATCGCGCAGGTATTTGCCGGCTCGTTTGTATAACGTGTCAAAGCTGACCGGCCTCTGCGAAGCCGGCAAGGGAAACCGGTCGGGCAGGCCCTCATTCCTCGTATCGTACTGGATCGCGTAGCCGAGCACATCGGATTTTTCGATCAATGCCAGGGTGCGACCCGCATCCATCCGTTCGCTGTCATTGTCCACCCCGTCGGTGAAGAGCACCATAACCTTGCGTCCGGGGAGCGGATCGAGGCGTTCCGTCATGACGGTTTGTATGGCGTCGTACAACCTGGTTCTGCTTCCCGAGCTGTTGGTTTGCAGGATCGCGGCGCGCAACCGAGAACGCTCATTCGTGAATTCGCAATGATAGGTGATCCTGGTGTCGAACGACACGATCAGGAAGCGGTCTTGGGGACGCAACGCATCGACAAACGCAAGAGCCGCGGTCTGGATATCTTCATATTTAAATGTCGTACTGCCCGACCTGTCCAACATGAGAGCCACATGGAATGGCTCCGTTGTTGGAATAAGCCGGTCGATCGCCTGCGCCAGATCATTTTCGAAAATGCGAAAGTCGGTCTTTTTCAGACCGGGAACATAGTTGCCCTTCGAGTCTGTGACTACGACGGGCACGGTAACGAGGGCAACGTCCACCTTGATGATCCGCTTGTCCGCCGTGACATCTTGCGACTGCCATGTCCGCGGCGTGGATGGGAGACAGGCATGCGGCGCGATAAAACAGCCTGCAAGTAATGCCAGATAACCGAGGCGCAATATTCCCGCCGCAGTCCGGCCACTGAGCGAAGTTGTTCTCACCTTAAGCAGCATGCCAATTCTTTCCCTCGTTTACCTGCACCATTTGATTTCTGTTGCGAAATTTGCTCAGCCCTCCAGCCCAGCCCCATAGGGGCGGCAAGAGAATAGCCCCGGGCGCAAGCCCGGGGTTGGATCGGAAAGCAGATCGGAGCCCTGCAGGGGCGGCAGAAAAAGGTTGCGGACAAACATCTTTCGCCCCTACCGGGGCTCACTAAATGCAATATCCTATCCGGGGGCTTGCGCCCCCGGCTATTATCTTCGGGCCCGTCCAGGGCTTTGCCGCAAGGGCTCGGACCGCATTTCGCAATAGATACTATCCGACGCATTGTACAAATATTTCAATCCCGGACTGGCTCGACTGCAAGGGAAATCGCAAAAGAAGGTGTGAAACGGGCTCCATCCCGCCTGTCGGCCAGCCTTACAATTGTGCAAACCGGCTTGTGTAGACTTAAGTGGTTTATTTAGTGTGGATTATAGGTTCACATGGGCTCTTTGTGCCGGAGCGATATGTCGGAGTCTCTTACACGTCGAAATGTCGATCCGATCTCTCCAACGCTTTCTTTCACGCTTCTTAAAAATCTATAAACGATTTATTTTCATTATATTGTGATGATTGAAGCGCTGATTTGAGTATTCGGGTTTCATTTATGGCAGGCGAATTGCGAATACCGGGGTTGGCAGGTAACAAAACAGCTTTCGACAACAACGCATCCCCCTTCTAACTGCGTATCTCGATCAGCCCAATGGTGATCGACCCCGGGAGGAGCGGATGGCCCGCTCCTCTTGCGGTTTATAAACCACATGCCTTATGAGGTGAGGACGGCAATGAAGGCGGTGCGGCAGTTCTTCCTGATGACGCTGGTGATCGTGATCCTGCACGCTCCGGCAGCGTCGGCTCTGACCGTGATAAGGCATAATATCGGGGGCAATCCACCGTCGAATACGGCTGGAGCTGGAGGTCTGACGGACATTGTGAATGCAGCCGCTCGGATGTGGGAGTCCGCATATGCAGATCCGTCCGTGATCACCCTTTATTTTGGCTGGGCGCCGGTTGGCGATGCGGGGACGCACACTATCATCGAACAGGGCGGTACCCCTAACCGCGAGGTTGTGGGGATGATCCTCTTTGACAACACCGGAGCGGTTTCCTTTTTCCTCGATCCGACCCCCTATGCCAGCGAGGAATATCGACGCCGGACGGAGGAATCTCAGGATCTGGGGGCCGGCCTCATCAACGTTTCCCGCCTTTACAATAATCCGGTTGGAGACGCAGCCGGGCATACCGATCTGCTTTCCGTTGCTCTGCACGAGATCGGGCATGCGATGGGCATGAGCATGGCAAATCTGGCTTTTCTTCCGAACATCAGGGAAGGCGGCATCGGCATTATGGCTGACCTGCCGTTTGCCGGGACCTATATTCCTCTGGCTTCCAATAAGGCCGGCTTTACGTCCCACTTTGATGCGCTGGAGGTCAGCTACGGGTCTATCATGGCCGGCATCTGCGGAGATGAGCGTCGCCTCCCCTCGGCCCTGGATATTCTCGCCAATGCGCAGGTGAGCGGTTTCAAGCTGGTGAACCTCAATACTCCGGAGCTCCCGTCCAGGCCCTCTGCGCCTCAAGGTGTGGGGCGCGCGCAGGCAACCGCGCTATCGCAACGGGGCTCGAAATAGTACGTCTCAATCTCAATCGAGAAGCCGTTTCATGATTTCTGCGATGCCGATCTTGTCGGCGCTTCCCGACTTGACGGCGTTCTCCAGGTACAACAATGCTCCCCGCAGGTTCGGATAGTCGCTCTCGTAGGCACGCGTGATATTGCCCAGCTCAGCAAAGATCCGTGATGGGCTCCTTTCCTGCTGCCATGTTGTTTTCAAACCCGTGATCGCTTTTTGCAGCTTCTGGTCATGCCGCTCCTGATGGATGAAGTTTTTCAGTACGAGGGCTGCAGCGAACAATGAATCAGGGGTAGCCCCTGCCTGGTCTCCCCGCGTGGCGGCTGCCGGCTGTCCGACGACAACCGGTCCCTTCTTAGATTTCTGTCCGGTCTGTGCGAGTGCAGCTGCCGGCGGAGTTTTATCCGGGTGGGATGCCGCCAACCCCTCCTTTTTGTCTTTTTCCATGGGAGGCTGCGGCGCCTTGGCTGGTTCGGGTTCCAAGGGGGGAGGTGCTGCTCCCTGGACTGCAAGATCCCCGTCCAGGACCACCTCGATGCTTCCCAGGTTTGTTTCCAGGATCAGACCATGGATTTTTATCGAGCGCGGCAGGAGTCCGGATTTCCTCAGAAACTCGCCGCTGCTGATGACGTTATTGCGAATGCTGGCAAAGGCGCCGAACCAGGTGCGCAGATCCTCATCGCCAAAAGCGCTCCTGGGGATGCCGGCTTTGCGGAAGGCATCGGCCGCTTCGGAAGCTGAGAAGGCAGCCATGCTGCAATCGGTGTGTCCCACAACCAGGACCTCGCCGGCCTTCTTGATATAAACTGCGGCAGCTATGGAACGAAGTTCATCCCTGGTTCTCTCGGAGAGCTGATTCCCCGCCGTACGGATGACAACCGCGCGGTGCCTCGGCAGCCCCAGAGCGGGTTCCAGGAATCCGGTAAGCCGCGGGTCGATGCATGCAACGACAACGAACGGCTCTCCGGCAGAGTTCAGATATCGAGCAGTTCCAGCGAGGAAGCTCTTGTTGGCTTCCACGATCTGGCGCAACAACGTCGGCTCAGTCATGATTGCCCGCCTTTCATGCGTTTGTGGAGAAAGTCGTACCCATTGTAAACCATGCTAGCCCAGTCCGGAAATTGCCTGGCATTACGGCCGAGATTCGTGAAGGATCCGGGCTAGGCCTCCCGAGCTATTGCCATCAGCGTCATATCGTCCGTGAGCCGCGTGGCGCCGCAGAATTGGAGCACCTCTTTCACCAGGCCTTGAATCAGCTCTGGGGAAGGGAGTCCTGCTTGGGCTTGCAGATACTCCGCGATCCGCGACTCGCCGTATTCTTCCTCCCGGGTGTTGAAGGCTTCCGAGATACCGTCGGTGTAGAGCAGCAGACGTTCTCCCGGACCGATGTGCGTCGTCCTGGTCTCGAAGGTCCAATCGGGGTCAATGCCGAGAACCATGGCCGTAGCGGGGAGACGCTCGAGGCTCTGGCCCTGGCGGATCAGGAAAGGGGCGTTGTGCCCCGCATTGACGTAAAGCAGGTCTCCTGCGGCCGTATCGAGCTCGCCGTAGAACAAAGTGACGAGGCTGTTCGCCGGAATCGTGGAACAGAGGTAGACATTGAGCTTGGCCATCAAGTCTGTGCCGCGGTGGCCGGCGGCAAGAAGCGTGCGGAGGCTTCCCTGCAGGAGCGCCATCAAGAGCGCCGCAGGCATTCCCTTTCCGGCAACATCTCCGACAACGATCCCCACACGATTATCTTCGAGATCGATGATATCGTAATAATCACCGCCGACGGTATTTGCAGGTTTCATGTAGCAATGGATGCTTGTGCCGTTCCGGTAATAAGGACCTGCCGGGACAAGACCGAACTGTATCTCGCGTGCTATTTCAAGATCGCTCTTCAGGTCGAGCTTGTCCCGGAGCTCGAGGAGCAACAGCAGAAAGAGAATGACGAACGAAATCAGCAGCCAGAAAACGCCAGTGCCGTATTGAGCGGCTTCGGACCGCGTGTGGAAAGCCAGGAACTGGACCCATCCCAGAAGGGAAGAGAGAATCGCCACTGCAAACGCGATCCGGCGCGCCGGGCTGAGTTTATATGCCAGCGCAATGAACACCTTCCAAGCCGTCAGCGGGTAGCGCTGGTACCAGGGCAGGAGCTTCAAAGACTCGAAATCGATGCCGCGGGCGTAGAAGCGCAGGGCTTCCCGGGTATCATGCTGGATCAGGTGCTTGAGTTCCGCACGGGTGACCCCTTGCGTAAACAGATCCCGGAGGCTCCAGTAGACGGATTCCCATGCCGGCAACTGCCTGCGGGCGGAATCCTTCTCGGGGCCGGGCCGGGCCTTCTCCTCAAAGCGAGCTGCGAACTCAGTCAAACGCTGACTGAATCCTGAAAATCCTTGCTTGGCGGTTTTCGTTGGCTCCTGAGGGTCCATGGGTTGATCCTGGTCCATATCGGTGTCCAAATCACAAGGGCCGGAACTAAATGATACACAATGGGCCGGGTTTTGAATACAATGCGATCGACGCTAATTTTTCAAAACCTGTACCATGCCTCGGGAGAAACGCGCATGTCTGTCGGGATTGTGTACTTCCTGAGCTTCGCAGTCGGCCTGGGCTACTCTATCGTTGTCGGCTTGACCAGTCATCTGTTCGGCGGCCACGGCGGCGATGTCCATATGGACGTAGGCACCGATCTGCCGATCAGTCCTTTGAGTCCAACCGTGATTGCCACGTTTCTCACCGGATTCGGCGGCGGCGGCCTGCTGTCAAACTCCTATTTCCAGCTCTCCCTGGGTAAGGGCGTGCTGGTGGCCTTATTGACGGGCTTTTTGCTGAGCGCGGGGACCTTCGGAGTATTGACCGTTCTCTTCAAAAACACCCAGGCCGGGAGTGAATATTCGATCGACGACATGGTGGGCCGCGTGGTCCAGATTATCACCCCGATTCCGGAGCATGGAACCGGCGAAGTAGCTGTAATTGCCAAAGGAACCAGAATCATCGGGCCGGCTCGATCGGTGGATGACAAGGCCATTTCGCGCAACACCGCCGTGGAAATTGTTCGCGTGGTTGGAAATGTATATCACGTTCGCATCGTCGGCCAACCGGGCGCGGCAGCCCCCAATCAGAGTGCCTAGTCCCTTGCGCCGTGGATCGCACTCTCCAATGAGGTAAGACTATGTTCACCGATATCAATGTGGTGTTCGTCATTGTAGGTCTAGCGCTTGCATTCATGCTGGCGATTTATGCCGTGGCACGCCGCTACAAGAAGGTCGGCCCCAACCAGGTCATGATCATTTCGGGCCGCAAGTACAAGATCAAAACCCAGGACGGGCTCGTCGAGGAAGTCGGCTTCCGGATCCGGCGCGGCGGCGGCGCCTTCATCCTCCCGCTGGTCGAGAAGATCGACCTGTTGAGCCTCGAGATCATCACGCTCGACATCACGACGCCGGAGGTTTACACCAGGCCTGGAGTGCCGATCATCGTCGATGGTGTGGCACAGGTGAAGGTCGGGGGTGACGAGCAGTCGATCCGAACATCTGCGGAGCAGTTTCTGGGCAAGACTTCCGAGCAGATCAAGGAGATTGCCATGCAGACCGTGGAAGGTCACTTGCGCGCCATCGTGGGAACGATGACGATCGAGGACATCTACAGGAATCGCGACCAGTTTGCCTCATCGGTGCAGGAGGTCGCGGTTTCCGACCTCGCCAATATGGGATTGCACATCGTGTCTTTCACTTTGAAGGATATCCGCGACATTCACGGCTATCTGGAAGCGCTGGGCAAACCGCGCACTGCTGAGGTGAAACGGGACGCGATCATCGCGCAGGCGGAAGCCGACCGTGATGCTGCCATCAAGTCGGCGCTTGCGCGGCAGGCGGGTGAGATCGCGAAATTCCTGGCGGAAACCCAGATCGCGGAAGCCCAGAAGAACTTTCTGCTGCAGAAAGCCGGTTATGATGCTACCACGAATGAAGCCAAGGCCCATGCGGACCTTGCCTATGACCTGCAGCGCTTCAAGACGAACCAGTCGCTGAAGCGCGAGGAAATGCAGGTTGCCGTGGT
This sequence comes from uncultured Acidobacteriota bacterium, assembly GCA_964353465.1. Lineage (GTDB taxonomy): Bacteria > Acidobacteriota > UBA6911 > UBA6911 > UBA6911 > JAFNAG01. Next base: position 13,147 of record CAYGWQ010000043.1, read on the forward strand.
GGAGAAGGAGCAGCAGGTCGTGGTCCAGGAGCGTGAGATCATGCGGCGGGAGAAGGAGCTTGAAGCCACTGTGAAGCGGCTCGCTGACGCCGAGCGATACCGGATCCAGACGGAGGCCGAAGCGAATCGGTTCAAGTTTGAAACCGAAGCGCGCGGGCAGGCGGATGCACAAAAGGCGAAGGGTTTTGCCCAGGCCGAGGTGGTCAAGGCGACCGGCACGGCCGAAGCCGATGTGATTGCCCTCAAGGGCTCCGCTGAAGCGCAGGCGATGGCCAAAAAAGCGAATTCATGGAAAGAGTACAATCAGGCCGCGGTCATTCAGCTGGTCCTTCAAGCCCTGCCTGAGATCGCTCAGGCGATTGCCCAGCCGCTGAGCAAAACGGACTCGATCACCATTGTCAACACCGGGGGGGACAACACGGGCGCCGGAGCCAGCAGGGTTACGCGGGATGTTGCCGAAATCATGGCTCAGTTGCCCCCGATCGTGGAGAGCCTGGCCGGGTTGGATCTGAAAAAGTTGGTGAACCTGGTGCCGCAGCTAAAGGGAGATCAGCCCAAAAAGCCCGAAGCGCAGCCCGTATAGCTGCCGAACATCGGCCGCGAGAAAGGCAGAGAATCGGGGGAAGCAGGGAAGGGATAGAGCCCCAAATAGCTGTGTAATTCGTTTAAGGTAAGCCACCAGCTCTGGCGGTGAGACTCGAAAAAGCTATGCTGCCCGGGCGAGGCAGAGAATTTAAAATGGCGCTGGATAATGCGAGCTTTCGGATGGTTACGAGACGGAACCCTGAAGGGGGCGCAACAGCAAGGCCCAGGGCGTGAGCCCTGGGAACAACGGCGGTGGTCGTTGGAGCCCTGAAAGGGCGAGGCAGCCTGCGCCGCCCCTACAGGGCTGTTTTGCGTTGGCGGACATTCCCAGGGCTTACGCCCTGGGCTGATCTGCAGCGCCCTTTCAGTGCTTGCAAAGCCCTTGCCTTCCTCCGGAAGGCTTCCTGAGGCCACCCGCTCTGCGTGTGGCGACTCACTTACGAAATGTCAAGTCAGGGCGGCGACTGGCGACGGCAGGGTTTTCGCTTCGCAATTCGTCTCTCAGCGTCCGTCATTTTTTCAGCTTGTCGATTTCCTCTTGAATCTTGCGGGCGCCGAGCTCGTCCCCCTTCTTGCGGATCCAATCGCGCGCCTGTTCGAGCTTCTCCAGCGCCTTGTCGAATTCCTTCTGATGATCCTTGCGAAATTGCTCCAACTCGTCTTTGGCCTGCACGGGTCCTTTGTCGGCCAGATTTTTCAGCTCGGCCAGGGCATCCTCGACTTCCCTGCGGTAGGGCGACTTCTGGTACTCATCGAGAAGCACTGCCGCCTGATCACTGAGCCACTGCCAGTACTCGCTGGTTTTTTGCTTTCCCTGTTCCACAAGGGTAGGCCGCGGTGGGCTTACTCCTTGAATCCTTTCACCGTCCAGGTAGGGCAGGCCCGGCTCTGAAGGGGTCTCGATTTCTATGGCATTTTGGCCAATCAGTCCGAACACGGAAGTCTGCTTCAGGGTAAATTTGGTGCCGCGTGTTATTTGGGCGGCATAGTCCTCCCGGATACGGATCGTAATCCCGATCTGGTTGTCGACCAGGGGCTCGATTTTCTCCACACGGCCAACCGTGTAGTCCCGCCACAGGACGGGGTCCTCCTTTTTGAGATCTCCAACCTCAGGGAAGAGGATTACCAGCGTGCGTGGTCCCCCGCTGATCAGCAGCCAAACCAGCGCGGCAATTGCGAGGATCACGGCCAGGATTCCCAGCCACAGGCCCTTATTCTCCTTGAAAGACATGGCCACCCCCTTTCAATGATCCGCAACCAGCCGTGCGACCGACAACGCCTGCGGCCTACGGCTATTCTCATCGAAAGCCAGACTACAATTATAGCAGTCCCGGCACAAGGCGTTTTGTTCGCGTGCGGCAGAATAAATATTTTGTAGCATTCTGCCCGCCAGGGACTTATCTTGTCCCTTCGAGCCGGGCAATCGATCGCGACGACATGCCTGATCGATTGCCTGCGATCACGCGCATACTGGATGGCTGTGCAGGCATCGGGATTGCGGCACCGCCTACCTTTTTCCGGTTAACCAAAGGAGACAACTTATGAACAAGACATCAAAGATACTATGGATCCTTGCCTGTTGTGTCCTCTCGCTTGCTCTCATGAGCGATACACAAGCCCAGGTACAGGTCCCCAAGGAGGGTCAGGCCAGATTCTGGACCGTGCCCGGGTATCGCCATGGCCCCAGCGCTTTTCGCCGGAACTTCCTGGTGGAAACAACACCCCTCCAGGAAGGCGTGATGGATTTCAAGCATTACCACAAGTACACGGAAATGGTGGAATTCTTCAAGAGATGGGAAAAACAATACCCCAACCTGGTGGATTTGTACGTGGTCGCCCAGAGTTTTGGCGGGATTGACATCTACCAATTGACCGTCACCAACAAGAAAACCGGCAAAGATACCGACAAGCCCGCCATGTACGTCGAAGGGAACCGCCATGCCGGCGAGGTCACAGCAGGGGAATCGGCCCTGTGGATGCTGAATTACATGCTCACGAACTACGGCAAGGACAAAGAGGTCACCCGTCTGTTGGACAATTTTACCTACTATTTCCGTCCCGTGAACAACCCGGATGGCAATCTTCTCTATTTGGAAACTGCCCAGACGCTGCGCAGCACAATACGGCCTGACGATAATGACGGTGACGGCCTGATGGATGAGGATCCGGCTGAGGATCTAGACGGCGACGGCTTTATCCGCCAGATGCGGGTGAAGGTCGGCGCGGGCAAGGGGGATTCGATTGTGGATCCCCGCGACCCTAAAGGCCGCCTGATGAGGAGGGTCGGACCCGGCCAGGGTGATTATCTGATGCTGACCGAGGGGTACGACAATGACAAAGATGGCCGGGTGAATGAGGATGGCATCGGCGGCCTCGACCTGCACCGCAATTACCCGGAAAACTGGCGGCCAGAGACCGAGGAGACCGGCCGCGGCTTCACTCAGGGAGGTGCCGGCGAATATCCCCTCTCAGAGATTGAGACCCGTGCCGTGGTCACCTTTCTTTTTGCCCATCCGAACGTCTCTGTGGTAAACACGATGGACACGGCGGTTCCGATGCTCTTGCGCCCGCCTTCCACTTCGCCCAGCGACGAACGCATGTATCCGGAAGATCTGGCGCTTTACAAGACGTTTGACACCAAAGGGAAGGAGATCACCGGCTATACGAGGGCGGGCGACGTCTACATGGACTATAGCGGCGGGCGCGGCAGCCCGCTGTTCGGCCATAGCCCCGATTTCGGTTATTGGCAGTACGGCGCCATCTGGTACGGCGATGAGCTCTGGAATGGCGGAAACGTAGGTGATTACAACAAGGATGGGGTAACCGATGAGTTGGATCGCCTGCAATATAACGACAAAGAGCTGAAGGTCAGCCGCTTCCAGCCTTGGACCAAGATCATTCATCCCGATTACGGCGAGGCGGAAGTCGGCGGCATGAATCCGAAATTCTGGAGCCAGAATCCCCCTCCGGAGCTCCTGGAAATCTGGGCGGAAAAGGAAGCCCGGTTCAACCTCATGCTGGCCGCCAGCCTCCCCAAAGTTGTGATAGCGGAACCGAAAATCACGGCCGCGGGTGATGTGTATACGATCGAGTTTAATGTCGAAAATCAGGGTTTCATACCCACGGCTTTGCGGCAGGCTCAGTTGGTCAAAATCGTGCGTCCTGACACCCTCTCCATGGTATTCCCGGCCGGCATGACCTCCAGGCAGACCATGGGCGGACGCGGGGGACGGGGAGATTTTGGCGGCGGTAGAGGCGGCCGGGGTGAGGGCGGCGGACGAGGAGAAGGAGCACCTCAAGTGCCGGACACGAGCAAGGACAAGGTGATCCTTGTAGAGCCTCAAGACCGGACCATGATCACCATTGACCGGCTCGCCGGTAGCGAGATCAAGCCGGTAACCTTCAAAGTCCGCCTTAACGGCATTGCCGGAACTGAGTGCACACTCCGCTATTCTTCCACTCGCGGCGGCGTTGTTGAGAAGCAGATCTATGTCGGCAAGAAGTAATCTGGGCGGGGCGAGCCGGAAGGCTCGCCCCGAGGGCGAAAAGGGGACATTCCGCTTTTCCAGCTCGCTGCAGCCAATTGACCGTCAAGCCGGGAAAAGCGGAATGTCCCCTTTTCGCCCTTTACTAAGCGAAGGCCAGTATGGACTCCTCGACTGCTCCCTGGACGATCTGCACCTTATATCCGTTTTCGGGCAGCGGGCTGGCTTCCTTGATGGCTGCCTGTCCGGCGGCCGCTGCCAGAGCGCTATCGATTCGTTTGCCGATCAGCAGCTTTTCCGCGGCTTCGACTCGCCAGGGATACGGACCGACGCCGCCCAGCACGATTCGCGCAGCGCTGACGCTATCGTTCGTATACTGCAGGACCACGCCCACGCTGGCCAAAGCGAAGTCCCAAGCCCGTCGAGCCCGGATTTTGCGATAGGAGCTGCGTACCTTCCCGCTTACCGGCGGCAGGTGGATTTCGGTTACAATCTCGTTTGGTGCCAGGATATTTTCCTTGGTTACGCTCTTGTCCGGTCCGACGAAGAAATCCGCGATTTTGACCGGTTTGCTGCCGGCGGGTCCCGCGATCATGATCTGGGCCTGCAGAGCCGCGAGTGCGACCGCAGTGTCGGAGGGGTGCACGAAAAAGCACGGGCCGCCTCCGAAGATCGCATGATATTGGTTCTCGCCCCCTACAGCATAGCAGAGGTCGCCGCCTTTGCGGGCGCAGCGAAAGTCGCCGCGGTAGTACCAACAACGCGGCCGCTGACAGAGGTTGCCCCCAAGCGTACCCTGGTTGCGCAGCTGAGGACTGGCAACTTCAGCCGCCGCCTGCGCCAGTACCGCATATTTCCCTGAAATCGCCGTGCTGGCTGCGACCTCCGCAATGGTCGTGAGGGCGCCGATCCTGAGACCGCCATCAGGCTTCGCGGTGATACCTTTCATTTCCTTGATGCCGCTGATGCTGACAACCTGATTTACGGAAATCACCTCATCGTGCAGGCAACCCAGCAGATCGGTGCCGCCTGCATGAATACTGGCGCCTTTGGTGCTCAGCGCCTTGACGGCTGCCGTGATCGAGCCGGCTTTTACATAGGCAAAGTTCTTAATCATGGCTCATCCCCTCTGTTTCTTGCCGAGCAGTTCCAGAATATTTCTGGGATCTATCGGATTATGTGTCGGCCGCACACCGATGGCGTCATAAATGGCGTTGGCGATCGAGGATGCGGCAGGCACGTGGGCAGGCTCTCCTAGGCCCTTGCAGCCGACGATATTACACTCTGTATCCTTCGGATCGATGGCGATCACCTGATGATCCACGGGGACATCAAGTGCAGTCGGAACTTTGTAGTCGTGGAGATTGACATTGCACATCTTTCCTGTCTGGCGATCCAGCACCCGCTTTTCCGTCAGGGCGTAGCCGAGACCCATGGTCATGCCGCCAAAAACCTGGTTGTCGAAGGTCTTGCGGTTGATGACACGGCCGCTTTCATTCGCTGCGAGCAGCCGCGCGACCTTGACTTCGCCTGTCTTGGTGTTGACCTCGACCTCGGCGAAATGAGCCGCGAATGGCATGATGGCCCTGTTGGGGGGATTGGGCTCCCGGTTGCCGATGCCGATTACATCCATGACCCCGTTTGCCCGCATCAACTCATCCAGCGTCCGTTTCTTGTCGGGAGCGCTCCGGCTGATGAAGGTGTTACCCTTGAGCTCGAGGTCCTCGACCGGAACCTTGAGGTTTTCCGCTGCCCAGGTGAAGATCTGGCGCTTGACGATCCAGGCGCCGCGGCGCACGGCAGGGATCAGCCCCGGCAGGGTCATGCTGCCGCCACTGCTTTGCGCATACGGGGTTACCGCAGTGTCGGCGTTTTCAATGCGTATGCTTTCCAGCGGCAATCCCAACTCCTCTGCGGCGACCATGCAGGCGGCCGTTTTGGTCCCGGTCCCGATATCCATGGCTCCGGTCTTGATCGTCACGCCGCCGTCGGAAAACATCCTGACTTCGGCCGTATAGGGCGGAGAACCACTGCCGCCCTGCCACATGCCGGCGGCCACGCCGAAACCGCGCTTGATGTGACTGCCGCTTTTCTTTGCCGCCCGGGCTTCCTTCCAGCCGAACGCCCTGGCTCCCTCGGTCAGGCACTCCCTGAGACCGGCGCTGCTGTAAGGCGCGTTGTTTCTGGTTTGGCTCACACTGGTAAAATTCTTGAGGCGAACCTCCACCGGATCCATGCCGATCTTCTCAGACAGCATGTCCATCATTTGTTCGAGGCACCAATTGCCGGGAGGGAAGCCCGGAGCCCGGAACGCGCGGGCGCGACCCGCGTTGATGTAATAGGTGCTTTCGCTGATGAGGATATTCGGGCACTTGTAGAGTTCCCCCACCTGAAATCCGACGCCGGTTCCAGCCGAATACGCGCCGGCTGCGGCGATATTGGTCAGCTGCAGAGCGGTCAACGTGCCATCTTTCTTGACGCCCGCCTTCAGCGTCATCCTGGCATCAGGCCGGTTGCCGACGGCCAGGAGGGATTCTTCACGCGACAGCATCAACTTCACAGGACGGCCGGTCCTGCGGGCCATCAGTGCGGCGATCACCGTGTGCTTTCCCAGTTCGAGCTTGGCTCCGAAGCCGCCGCCGAAATAGCGGCAGATCACCCTGATGTTATTGATGGGCATTCCCATGGTGCGCGCAAAGGGCAGGAGAACGGCATCATAGACGCCCTGCGTGGAATCCCATATGGTTACTTTGTCGCCGTCCCACTTCACAACAGAGCCGTGGGTCTCCATGGGAACGTGGATCTGAACGCTGGTGTAAAACGTCTCTTCCAGGACTATGTCGGCTTCGGCGAATCCCTTTGCCACATCGCCTCTGCGGGTGACGCGGGGTTCGCCGGCGGAGTTGCCGCTCTCGTGAATCTTCGGCGCACCCGGCTTGAGAGCCGAGGCTTCATCCATGACGAACGGCAGTTCTTCGTAAACGACTTTCAGCGCTTTAAGGGCATCCCATGCCTGATAAGGAGTCTGAGCCGCCACGGCAGCGACTTCGTCCCCCTCATAACGGAGGTGCGGATCGAAGAGCTTGCTTGGAGTCGTTCTGCCATACCACGCAATGTCGGCGCCCGGAGATTTTCCCGTGAGAACGGCCACGACGCCCGGCATCTTTTCGGCCGCAGTGGTGTCGAGGCTTTTCAGCACGCAGTGGGCATGCGGAGACCGCAGGATCGCAGCGTAGACCATGTCCGGAAAACTCACGTCATAGGTGTATTGGGCCGCTCCGGAGACCCGTTCATACGCGTCGACGCGAGGCAGCGCCTTGCCTACAATGCGGGTCTCACCCCATGGTTGCATCTTCTCCTGCGGCTGTTGGGATTGCGGCTCATATCCCGAAAGGAGAGTCTCTACTAATTCGTCATAGTAATCTCTCATTGCGCTCCTCCCTTGGCACGCAGGGCTGCAGCCCTGCCGACCGCCTTGAAGATGTGCTGGTAAGCGGCACAACGGCACAGATTGCCGCTCAGCCCCACTCGAATCTGGTCGATGTTCGGATTGGGATTCTGGCGCAGCAAGCCTTCCGCCGCCATGATCTGTCCGGGAGTGCAAAAGCCGCACTGGAAGGCATCTTCTTCCGCAAAGGCCTGCTGGACTACTCCGAGTTTCTCGCCGTCCATCAAGCCTTCCAGTGTCGTGATCTCAACGCCCTGCGCTTCGATGGCCAGCGTCATACAGGCATATCGCGGCTTGCCGTCGATCAACACCGTGCAGGCGCCGCACTCGCCCCGGTCGCAACCGATCTTCGTCCCCGTGAGCCCCAGGATGTCGCGAACCACGTATAGCAGTGACCAGCGCGGCTCGATCAGAATCCGCCTCGTAAATCCGTTGATGCGCAGATTGATGGTAACCGCCTGGCCTGTCGCTTTAATCTCCTGCGCCGGAGCAGCAGGCGCATTTCCAAGCGAAACGGCAGCCACCGCCCCTACGCTGACCGATGACAAGAAGCCACGGCGGCTGATCCCCTGATGCGCGTTACAGCATTTGTCTTCGGGACCTTCAGGCATAAGACTTCCCCCTTTGCATGCAATCATGTTTGCGGTTTTGCAATCTTCCCGCTTACTTTATATCACACCTTAAGAAGGCAATGAGATCAAGGATTATTCTTGGGCGCCGGATCGGCCGATACCCGTTCCACGGCGTTGCAATGCACCATCCTCAGTGCTACCATGGGCGCGCACAGGCCGGCAGAACCCAGTTTCAGGTTTGACCTTGAGCAGGAGCACAACATGCCTGACTTTCAAAAGCACTTATATCTGATACTCTTTCCCAATGAAGCGTTGGTGGCATCCCAGCTGTCGCCGGAAGATTTCGGCAAGCACTATTCCATCGGCAGCCCGCGGCATTTCACCGGCAAAGTCATATTCGCCGAGGTAGACGTCAGTTTCCGCCACGAATATTTGCGGATCGATGAATACCTGGCGCTCACGGAGTCGGGAAGGCCCGGTGCACCGAAACGTACCAAATTTGTCAAGTCCTACCGTGTGCTCGAGCACATCGATTTTTCAGCCCTGCGCAAGCTATACCTTGTGACCACCAATGGGGCGATACTTGGTTTGGAGAAAGGCCAGGAGCCCCAGCGGCATGGCACCGGAGGCCGCGTCCAGGTGTACCAGGAAATCTGTCCGCTACGGTTGCTCGTGGCTTCCCATCTCGATCCGCGTCAGTTCGGCAATTACATCACCCAGGAAACCTGGTCCAAGGGTGCGCCCAAGATTTTCTTCACGCAGTACGAGATTAATGTCGAGGAAGTGGTAAACTCCAACGAGGTGAGGGCGTTCGGCATGGGGCCGTTGCCCAACGTGAATCCAGCGAATTTGCCCCTGGCGCTTAGAGAGCTGCAGGCCGATCCCAATAAGCGAACCAAGACCGTCAGTCTCAATCCCAACCTCGATGTTATGAGTTACAAAGCCATCCAGCCGGGATTCTGGTTCGCATCGGCGGATGTCACGATTTTCTACCGCATGCCGACCATGGATGAGCTGCACAAGAAGCACTACTCCTGGTGGAAGCAACTGTAGGCGGTTCAGAGCCTCCCCAGTGCTGCTGCCATGCGGTCAAGGGCTGCGGTGAGTGTCGATCGCGGGCAGGCGAAGTTCAAACGGACGAATCCTTCGCCTCCCTTTCCGAAATCGGGCCCGTTGTTGAGACCCACACGTGCTTCCTTCGCAAAAAAGGCCGCCGGATTCCCTTGAATGCCCGCCTTGCTGCAATCAAGCCAGGCCAGGTAGGTGGCCTCTATCCTGCACATCCGCACTTCCGGCATCTTGTCCCGGAGATATCCTGAAAGAAAGTCCCGATTGCCTTCCAGGTAGACCATGACCTGCTGCAACCACTCCTGCCCATCGCGCAATGCCGCAAGCGCAGACACATGACCCATGATGTTGACCCAGGGCACAATCCCGTGAGCAGTCTTCTGCCAGCATCTGCGCAGCGCTTCATTTTGAATGATCGCATACCCGCATTCGAGGCCGGCCAGATTATAGGTCTTGCTCGGCGCCATGAGTGTCACGGTTCTGGCCGCGACCTCCGGGCTGAGGGTCGCGATCGGAAGGTGGCGGTTCCCCGAAAAAAGCAGATCGCAGTGAATCTCATCCGAGCAGATGATCAAGCGGCGGCGAAGACAGATATCGGCTATGTTTTCCAGCTCTGTCCGGGTAAACACCCGGCCGACCGGATTGTGAGGATTGCATAATATGAACAATCGAGTACGGTCCGTTATCGCTTTCTCGAATTGATCAAAATCTATTTCGTACGTATCTCCGCTCCTGACCAGAGGAGGGTCCATGAGCGCCCTGCCATGATGGACGGGATCCTTCAGGAAATGGAAATACACCGGTGGTTGGGCCAGGACTCCTTCCCCGGGCCCGGCGAAGGCCTGAATGGCGATATTCAAGCCGCAGACTACTCCGGGGAGGAAGAGTATCTCTTCATCGCGTACCTGCCACTGATACAGATCCTGCATTCTGTCCCGGACTGCATGCCTGAGGGCCTCGGTAGGCCGGGTATATCCGAACACGCCATGATCAATCCGTCGGTGCAGGGCTTGAATGATGGGCTCTGCGGACCGGAAGTCCATGTCTGCCACCCACAAGGGAATCACATCATCCGGGTAAAACCCCCATTTGATGCAGTCCGTGCCTCGGCGTTCCACCGGTTGGTCAAAATCGTATTGCATCCGTTGCCTCTTGGATATCATTGCAGAACCATAAACAAACCAGCCACGGATCCGCTAGATTCACGCAGACCTCTCGTTGCTCCGGCATCATTGGAGCATGTCTCGAGGCTGCTTGCCATTCGCGCGATCCGTGGCGGTGACGAATTTCAATCCATGCCATCCTGGATATCAGCGCACCAGGGAGTTGAACAGCAGTTTGAATGTGGCATGGGTCTGAGCCCGGTGCTGGGTCCGGAATCCGATAAGGATCACCCGGCCGGCTCCCAGCCTGGCCGCGACCATCCCCGCTTTTTTGGCGATATGGCCTTCACCCACCAGCCAACCGCTCTGGAGAAGGTTCCGGTCGGCATAGCGGACGATGATCTCGTATTGGTCGCCGCGGTCGGTAGCGCCGATCTCGAAAGCCGGGCATCCGTTCATGTAGAGTGCCAAGCCTTCTGCCGGCATGCCGTAGGCCAGGGGAGTCGTGTTTTCGAACTTCACGTTGAGCGTAGATCCCGGGCACCAGAATTCCATGGAGGTCCTGCCCGCCAACACGTTGCGGACAGGCAATCCAAGTCTCTCGATCGCGAAGTTACTTGCCGCGCCGAGTGTTACCAGGGTTCCTCCCTTTTGCACGAACTCTCTCAGCGCGTTGACCCCTTCCATGCCAATGCCGCTCCGGTACTCGGGAGGCGCCGATGCACCGCCTCCTTCACCGCCGCCTCGTCCTCCTGTGGCGCCGGCCGCTGCGCCGGGAGGCGGAGCTCCCCTTTCTCCGGTGATTGCGGCAGTCGAATCGTCCGGCAGAATAATAGCCTCGTATTTTTCGTTGAGGTTGCCTTTCTTGATTTCGGCATCCATCAGCGACGAGTAGGGGAAAGAAAACTGTTCGAGAA
>CAYGWQ010000044.1:0-24280 GCA_964353465.1 uncultured Acidobacteriota bacterium
AATGCTACATCCTATCCGGGGGCTTGCGCCCCCGGCTATTGTCTCTTTGCCCCTCCAGGGCTGTGGGGCGAGGGCTCGAACGCCATGTCGCGACAGAGACTATTTGCTGAGGCTCACCAGATCGCCGGGCTCGGAAGTTCCTACATAGCAGGCTAGCGGCCGGGACCGAGCACCTTGTCCAGTTCTGCGCGGACCGCATCGAGTTCTTTCTTCAGCACTCCGTAACGCGCAATGGCGTCGCGGCCGATCTTCTGATCCACCCCGGCCGTCATTCCCGCCAGATAGGTGATGTGCGCCTGCAGGCCGGGCTTGCCGTAGCGCACCGGCTCCGTGAGGAGCCTGGCCGCGATGGCTTCCACGCGCTTCGCCGTTTCAGCTTCGGCGCCGGTTGCGCCGCGCAGCCGGGTCTGCGCTTCCCGGACGCGCGCTACGGTCTGGCTGGCGCTCCCGACGAGTTCCCGCATGCGCAGGTTGTGATCGAACTGTTCCTTGAGATCGGCCGCCGTCACACCCTCGGCTGCGAGCCGCGGATCGATAAGCACCTGAAACGGCTGCAGCAGCGACATTGTGTCCCATTTCAACCGTGCCTGAAACTGCCCCGGCGGCACAGCCAGCCCGGACTGATGCTGCACATTCCAGACGAAGCGATTGAGCCCGGCACTCTTGGTCACGCGCGCGGGGGGTGCGCCGCCGCGGCCACCCCGGCCCTGCGTCATCGGCATGTCGGGATCGCCGGCCGCCGCACCGGCTCCTGCGCCGCCACCGCCCCCGCGCCCGCCGCCGGCCGTTGGTGCAGGCGCGCTGCTGTTGTAAGTGTTGACCAGGTTGCCGGCGGGATCGAGGATATCAATCGTTACCGGACCCGCGAGCTCGCTGGGCAGGAAGTACGCGATCATCGGCCCCAGGAGATTCGCCCCGACTCGCGTGCGATAGCCGTCACGCGGCTTGAAAAGGTGCGCCTGGGATGGGGTAATCTGCGGCGTGAGCTGATGCAGCAGGCTGATATTGTCCAGAATCCAGAATGCCCGGCCCTGGGTTGCAACCACCAGGTCCTTGCGGTACACCTTGATGTCGGTGACAGGTACGTTCGGCAGGTTCAACTGGAACGACTGCCAGTGCGCGCCGTTGTCGAATGAGATGAACATGCCGAATTCAGTACCGGCATAGAGCAATCCCTCGCGATCAGGATCTTCGCGCACGACGCGCGTAGGCCAATCCGTGGGGATGCCGTTTTTGCCGTCGGTCAGCCGGGTCCAAGTCTTGCCGTAATCGTCGGTACGATAGAGATACGGCTGGTAGTCTCCAAGCAGGAACCGATAGGTTGCGTAGTAGGCCGACCCCTTCCGGTGCGGCGACGCCTCGATGTACTGGACGCGGCCGCCCGGCGGCAGGTCTTTGGGTGTTATGTTTGTCCAAGTCTTGCCGTTGTCGCGCGTGACATGGAAGGGACCGTCGTTGGCCCCGGTCCAGATGACTCCCCGTTCGAGGGGGGACTCCGTGATCGCGTAGAGCGTGCTGTAGAACTCCTCGCCCGTGATGTCGCGCGTGATCGGTTCGCCGCTGATGCCCTGGCAGCAGTCGGGCTTTGCCGTCAGGTCACCCGAGATCGTCTCCCAGGTTACCCCTTTGTCGCGTGTCCGGTGAAGGTGCTGCGATCCGTAATACAGGATGTCGGGATCGTGCGGCGAGGTGGCCATCGGCGATACGCGCTGGAACCGCAGGATGAGGTCTCTTGCCGGGTTGCCGTACAGAGATTGGGCTCCGACCCAATAGTTCTTCTCCTGCCCCGTCTTGAGGTTCATCCAGCTGTACTGGCCCTTGCAGGAGCCATAGACGATGTTCGGGTCGCGCGGGTGCGGCATGATCGGACCCGTTTCACAGCCGGGGCCCGAGCGGAAATCGTCACGGTTGAACGGGTCAGCCAGGCTCGTAATGATGATCGTGTTGTTATCCTGTTGCGCACCATACAGCCTGTAGGGGAACTCGTTGTCGGTCCAGACGCCGTAGATCTCAGAAGTGGGCTGATTCATCTGGGTGGACCACGTCCGGCCGCCGTCGAATGAGACGTTCGCGCCGCCGTCGTTCGATTGGATCATTGCGTTGCCGTCTTTCGGGCTGATCCATATGTCATGATTGTCGCCATGCGGCGTTGGGAACCGGGCGAATGTCTTGCCGCCGTCGGTCGATTTGAAGAAGCCTTCAGCGCCGGCATACACGATATCGGCGTTGGTCGGGTCTGCGCCGAGCGTCGTGTAGTAGAACGGGCGTGTGATCAACGACTCCTGCGCGCTGGTCTGCATCCAAGTCAGTCCGGCATCGTCGGAGCGGTACAAGCCGCCGCCGGGTTTTGCCTCGATGAGGGCGTAGACGCGGTTCGGATTGGCGTTGGTGACGGCCAGGTTGCCCTTGCCGATGAGCTCGCCGGGCAGCCCGGCGGTGATCTTCGCGAATGTCTCTCCCCCGTCGGTGCTCCGGTAGCAGCCGCCCTCGCGCGAGCCGCTGATGATGGTCCATGGCTTGCGCTCAAGCCGGGACATCCAGGCGTAGACGACGTTGGGGTTGCCGGGCTGGAGTTCGACATCCATGGCTCCGATGCTGTCGTTCAGGAACAGCGTCTTGCGCCAGTTCTTGCCGCCGTCGGTGGTTTTGAAAATGCCCCGCTCGCTGTTGGATTTGAAAATATCTCCCGTGGCGGACGCCCAGACGATGTTTGGATTGGAAGGATGGATCCTTACCGCGCCGATCTGACCGGCGTTGTATAGGCCTGCGAACTCCCATGACTTGCCGCCGTCGAGCGTCCTGTAAACGCCGCGCCCGGTCGAAACGTTGCTGCGCACGCCGTCCGAGCCGGTGCCGAGGTAAATGATGTTCGGATCCGAATCGGCAACAGCGATTGCTCCCGTCGATCCGAGCGGCACCTTGCCGTCGGTGAGCGGCACCCATGTTTCACCGCCGTCTGTTGTTCGGAACAATCCGCCGCTGGCAACGCCCATGTAGAAGGTGCGCGGCTGGGACGGAACACCGGTTACGGTGGTGACACGCCCGCCCCGCGATGGACCGACCAGCCGGTAGCGCAAGCCGTTGAGGAGGGCCGGATTCACGCTGGCCATTGCCGGCGGGCGGACCGCCGGCGCCTGCGGCGCGCCCGCCGCCGGTGATTGCCCCTGGAGGCGGAAGGGTGCGGCCGAAACCGCAACGAGAGCGATGATCTTCAGGAATGTGCGAATCATGGGTGGATTCCTCCAATCGAAAAGCGGGATCGCGATAAGCTATTCTTCGGAGCCAGTAGAATAGCACCTGTCGCGGAGGAAATCAGCCGCTTTTGTAAACCTGAAAATACGCCCCGCAGCATAGCCGCAACCGAAGAGACGTCACCGCCTCCGCGCGGAGCAAACCAGCCACGAAGAGGCGGCAGACAATAGCCCCGGCCGTGAGGCCGGGGTTTGCAGGCAATTGGCATGAGCGCCGAAGGTGCGGCACACCCAATCCGTGCCGGTCCTTCGGACCTCAATTCTCTGGTTCACGCCACCCCGCCCTCACGGGCGGGGCTATTCTCTGCCGGCGCTTCGCGCCTCCCGGCTTTGCATTTCGGGAGTGCCGATCCAACAAAGATGGCCCAGTAATTGTTATAATGCATGCCTGTCGTGTTACTTCGCCGGCCGCGCCGTGTATTTCGTTGTTGTGAAGCCAGGTCATTTGATATACAAACGCGGAAATACTCAAATGAGAGAGAAGAGCGAACATTCTTTCGGAGGCGTTACTTCCGGATCTTCGCTCGCCTGGTTGTTTAATTTCCGAATTGTCCGTTATCGCGCAGGAGGTGACGTTATGTTTGTGTTGCGATGGCTGAAAAGCATGAAATGGCCGGCGGCGGCCTGCCTTATCATCCTGGCGGCGCATTCATTCGCGCAGCAGCGCATCATGACAGGTGAGGGACGAATCAAGGCATATGAGCAGCATCTTGCCAAGGTGAAGGAATCTCCCTTCGCAGCGCTTCAGTGGGGATTTATCGGGCCGAATAACGTCAGCGGACGCTGTACCGACGTCGCGATTCCCACACCCTACAACAAGCACTACACGATTTACATGGCCGCAGCGTCCGGCGGCGTCTGGAGAACGAAGAACGACGGCGTCAGCTGGGAGCCTATCTTTCAGAATATGCCCTCGACATCGATCGGCGATCTTGCCATTGCCCCCTCGAATCCGAACCTGGTCTGGGTCGGCACGGGTGAAGCCAATATTTTCCGGAGTTCCTATGCCGGATGCGGCATCTACAAGTCCACGGACGGCGGGGACAACTGGCAGTTCGCGGGCCTGAGCGAGACCTTCACGATCGGCCGCATCGTGATCGACCCGCAGAATCCCGACATTGTCTATGTTGCCGCGGCCGGCCACGAGTGGAGCGACAATCCTGACCGTGGCGTTTTTAAGACCACCGACGGCGGCAAAACCTGGAAGAAAGTCCTGGCGGTCAGCGATCGCACCGGCGCGAGCGACCTGGTCATGGACCCGTCGAACAACAACATTCTTTATGCTGCGACCTGGCAGCGCATCCGCCGCAAGTGGAATGATCCTCGCGTTGATGCGGGCTACAGCGAAAGCGCCATCTATAAGTCGCTTGACGCCGGCAATACCTGGAAACCCATCGTCAACGGCCTGCCGGAGGCCAAGTTCCGTGGCCGCACGGGCATTGATGTCTGCCGGTCGAATCCGAATGTGGTGTATGCGTTCGTCGACAACTATGAGATCGCGCCCGGGTCCGGCGGCGGTACCGATGCATATGGGCGTCCCGTGGCCGGCCGGATCAGAGGATCGCAGGTCTACCGGTCGGACAACAAGGGCGACTCATGGACGCTGGTCAGCGGTCCGGATCTTAGTAACGCCGGAGCGACTTACGGCTGGGTGTTTGGCCAGATCCGCGTCGATCCCACCGATGCCAACACCGTTTATGTTATGGGTCTGGGACTGAGCGTATCCAACGATGGCGGCAAGACGTTCCGCCGGCTCAGCGGCATGCACGGCGATCATCACGCGCTCTGGATCGACCCGGACAACCCGAACTTCCTGGTCAATGGCAATGACGGCGGCATCTACTCCTCCTACGACAAGGGCAGAACATGGCGCAACTATGCCAATCAAATCAACGTCTGCCAGTTCTTCAACGTTGCCTATGATCTGGGTTCGCCTTTCAAGGTCTATGGCTCGATGCAGGACCACGGCAGCTATCGCGGCGAGGTGATCATCAACCGGCCGGGACAAGCAGCCGGCGGGCGTGGAGGAGCCGGAGGCGGCGCGGTTGTCATTGCCGGCGGCAGGGGCGGGGCGCAGCCGCCTGCGGGTCAGCCCGCAGCGACCACCTTCCGCGCGGTCGCGTTCGAGGGCGCGCCGGGTGGCGAGGGCTCCAGCCACGCGATTGAAGCAGCCAATCCGAACGTTGTCTACTCCGCCGGATTTTACGGGAGTATCAGCCGGACCGAATACTCAGAGAGCGGCCAGCGTAATGTCCGCCTCCTGCCGAATCCGGAACCGGGCGAGACGCCTCTGCGCGGCCAGTGGGTTGCTCCCTTCATCCTCTCGCCTCACAATCCCCAGGTGCTGTATCACGGGATGCAGTATCTGTTCCGTTCCTGGAGCCGTGGCGACGCTTTCGAGCGCATCAGCCCGGACCTGACTTCCTTCACTCTCCAGGAGGCAGGCGACATCCCCTATCATACCCTCACGACGATTTCCGAGTCGCCGCGCCGCTTCGGGTTGATTTATGCGGGTGCGGATGACGGGAAAGTCCACGTAACCAGGGACGGGGGCAAGACCTGGGAGGAAATACGCGGCGTGGCCCCGGGCAAGTGGGCATCGAAGTTCGTAGCGTCCCAGTATGCCGAAGGCACCGTGTACCTGGCCCAGCATGGCCGTTATGATGACGACTTTACCCCGTATCTTTGGAAATCGACCGACTTCGGCAAGACCTGGCAGGATATTGCGAGCGGCATTCCCGCCGGGCCGATCAATGCTGTACGCGAGGACCCGACGAGCCCCGACATTCTGTACGCCAGCACGGACTTCGGTGTCTACGTGACCACCGACGGGGCCAAGACCTGGAACGTTCTTGGCGGGAATCTGCCGAGCGTCTTCGCAATCGACCTGGTGATCCATCCGCGCGAAAATGTCGCCGTAGTGGCAACCCACGGCCGAGGCATGTGGGCAATTGACGTCGCCACGATCCAGCGGCGACGGTAGTGCCACATCCAGGTCCCGGGAAACGCTCAGGGGCACTGCCCATCCCGTACCCCGCTCGGGAATGGTACGGCACAACCGGCCTGTGTCGTCATTTGTGGGCGCCGGCTGCCAGACGGCGCTCTGACTTTACCCCGACGCAACACCGCAAACCCCGTCCGGCGAGACCGTGTCAAAACTTGCTGGAATAGGCCCGACCGTCAGGTCGGGATAGGCGGATAGAATAGAAATGAGCACCGAAGGTGCGGCACATGGCCCAGGGTATCCAGATAGGAAAGACTTTATTTGCAGGGCTTGCAGCGTGCCGCGCCTTCGGCGCTCATGGTCAACAACCACCGATCCCGGCCTGACGGCCGGGCCTACATACTGGCGGCCCTTCGGGCCTCAAAATGCGGACCGATAGGCTAATGTCGAGTTTTGAGACAGTCTCGGCGGCCGGGGCCTACCCTCATGGATGGATGATCATCCCGGGAGTTTTTGTTATCATTGAGCGCCTGGACCGGAGCGATGCCACCCTGCGGCCACGGACCTTACCGTAAACAGGAGCCGTAATGAAGCTTGCAGTTGGCAGCAATGCGCGGATTTGGATCTGTGTGGTTTTGTTCCTTTGTGGCTCTGCATCGGGTCATGTCAGCGGCAATGCTGATCAGAGGTTGATCATCTTTCATGCCGGCAGCCTTGCCGTGCCTTTTGAAAAAATCATTGAAGGATTCAAGCAGGAAAATCCCGGCGTCGTGGTGCTGAAAGAAATCGCCGGAAGCCGCGAGTGTGCAAGAAAGATCACCGAACTGAACAAATCCTGTGACATCCTCGCTTCGGCGGATTACCTGGTGATCGACCAACTCCTCATTCCCCGGCACGCGGATTGGAATTTGAAATTCGCCACCAACGAAATGACGATTGTCTACAGCGAAAAGTCCCGGCGCGCAAAGGAAATCAATCGCCAGAACTGGTATGAAATACTCCTGGATACGAATGTCTCTCTGGGAAGGGCCGATCCCGATGCCGATCCGTGCGGCTATCGCACGATATGGACCATGAAACTTGCCGAACTCTATTACCAGAAACCTGGCCTGGCCGGGAGGCTGCTCAGCAAGAAAAACCAATATATGAGGCCAAAAGAGGTCGATCTGGTGGCCTTGCTGGATACCGGCGAGCTCGATTATGTGTTTCTCTATCGATCGGTTGCCCAGCAACACGGACTCAAGTATCTCACCCTTCCCGATCCGATCAATCTGAAGAAAGCAGAATTGGAGGACTATTATCGGCAAGCAACTGTGGAACTGAGCGGACCCGTGCCGGGCACGCGGGTCACCCAACGCGGCGGCTCGATGGTTTATGGCGTGACCATTCCCATAAACGCGCCGCACCCGGAACTCGCAAAGAAATTCATCCATTACTTGATGGATCGGAACAAGGGTTTGAAAATCATGGAAGCGGAGGGACAGCCTACGGTAGTCCCTTCCGTGTGCAACACCTATGACCGCCTCCCGGAAGAGTTCAGGCGGTATGCCGGCAGAAAATAGCGGCAGGAGTGATGAATCGGGTGTTACAAAACGACTGGACATTCCATTTGGTATTTGCCTTCCTTGGGGGAGTGCTCCTGCTGTTCATCATCGCGCCGATTGCGGGAGTCTATCTGAATGCCCCGCTGAGTTCCGTTGCCGGCGCCTTGGGGAGCGAAGAGGTCCGCGACAGCGTGTGGCTCAGCCTGTGGGTTTCGATGGCGGGCACGGTGCTGTTTTCTTTCTTCGCCATTCCGCTCGCCTATCTTCTGGCCCGGAAGCCCTTCCCCCTCAAGAGTGTCGTTAATGGCATCATCGATATTCCCATCATCATTCCCCATTCGGCGGCAGGCATCGCAGTGTTGGGCATCATTACAAGAGAGAGCTTGCTTGGAAAGGCGGCGGATGTCGTCGGCATAAGGTTCATGGATCATCCGGCGGGGATAATGTTGGCAATGGCTTTTGTCAGCCTGCCATTTCTGATCAACGCGGCAAGGGACGGATTTGCAGCCGTGCCGGAGCGCCTTGAAAAGGTCGCGCTCACGCTGGGGGCCTCCCCTGTCAGAGTGTTTTTCACCATCTCCCTGCCGCTGGCCTGGCGTTCCGTTCTCTCCGGTCTCATCCTGATGTGGGCCAGGGGAATGAGTGAATTTGGCGCCGTGGTCATCGTGGCTTACAATCCCAAGACTGCTCCCGTGCTGATTTTTGAGAGATTCACGTCCTACGGATTGAAATATGCAACCCCTGTGGCAGCCATCTTTGTGACCGTCTGCCTGCTGATATTTGTCTTTCTGCGATTTGTCAAAAAGCGGACTTGAAATGCTGGTAATCGAAAACCTCCGGGTGCGTGTCGGCAAATTCGAACTGAGGCGCATCAACTTCTCGGTCGAAAAAGGGGACTACTTTGTCATCCTGGGATTGTCCGGTGTCGGGAAGAGTGTACTTCTGGAAACCATCGCCGGGCTCTTGAAACCCGAATCGGGAAGCATCTGCCTCCGAGGGCAAAATATCACGACCGGCGGTATTCAGAAGCGGAATGTCAGCATCGTGTACCAGGACGGCGGCCTGTTCCCCCACCTGTCTGTATACGAAAACATCGCCTATCCGTTGCGGAGCCGAAGACGGCGGCAGATCGCCGAAAAAGTTGCGGAAGCGGCCGGACACACAGGCATCACGGATAAACTGGATCGGAAGCCCGACAGCCTTTCCGGCGGCGAATACCAGCGCGTGGCCCTCGCCCGAAGCCTGGCTGCGGGTGCCGACCTGTTTCTGCTCGATGAACCGCTGGCATCGCTGGATGCCAAGTCCAAGCATGGGCTGCGTTCACTGCTGAGGAAACTCAACCGGAGCGGATTTACGATCATCCATGTGACCCACGACTATGAGGAGGCTATCTCGCTGGCGAACAGAATCGGGGTGATGGAGAACGGGGAGCTGGTTCACGTCGCCTCTCCGGAGGAGATATTCCGGCATCCCAAATCGGAATTTGTTGCACACCTGATCGGCATTAAGAACTACTTGAAGGGATCGGTGAAGTCCATCGCCGGCAGTGACTTGAAGGAATTTGTATCCGGCGCCATCAGGGTGTTCTGCCTGACCGATGTCGCCGACGGTGAGGCGCATTTGGTCATTCGACCCGATGAGATTACGATAGCAAATGTCCTGGAAGCAAGCAGCAGCAGGAATCGCTTTTCGGGAAGGATCACGGATATTGCCCGGGCGAAAATCGGGGTCGAAGTGAGCGTCGACATCGGCGTGGAGATGGTGGCGACCATATCCAGCGATTCCATGCAGGCGCTGCAGCTGGACATCGGCAGGGAAGTGTGGATCAGTTTTAAAGCGGCATCGTGCAAGGTTTATGGATAAAAATATGATCACTTATGAGAGGGCGGTTGAGATTATCAAGGCACAATCGGTCCTGCTCGGCACCGAAAGAGTGGATCTTCACGTGGCGGTGAACCGCGTATTGCGGCAGGATGTGGCGTCCGATATGGATATGCCTCCATTCGACAAGTCCGCCATGGACGGCTACGCGTGCCGTGCGGAGGACGCAAGAAGCGTCCTGGAGGTTGTCGAGGTTATTCCGGCCGGGTATCAGCCGCGGCACGCAATAGCGGCGAATCAGTGCGCCAAGATCATGACCGGCGCGATCCTGCCCCACGGCGCCGATTGCGTGATCCCGGTCGAAGATGTGGAAGCACTATCGGAGACGAAAATCCGCTTCAAAGGAGAACGGATCGCGCCGAACATCTGCCGAAGAGGAGAGGACGTGGTCGCCGGGCAGAAGCTGGTCTCGGCAGGAACGCGAATCACTGCCAAAGAAATCGCTTCGCTTGCCCTGGCCGGGTGTGCGGCTCCGGTCGTGAGCCGGAAACCGAGAATCGGCATCATTGCCACGGGGGACGAAATCGTAGAGCCCCATGTGGTGCCGCAGAGTGCCCAAATCCGGAATTCGAATTCGTATCAGTTGTATGCGCAATGTCTGCAGTTCGGATGTCAGCCCTTCGATCTGGGAATCGTCAAGGACACAACCGACGCTATCGGCGGTGTTGTCGAAAGGGCGGGACAAGGGAATGATCTGGTTCTTTTGACCGGCGGCGTTTCCATGGGCGATTTCGACCTGGTCCCTTCGTTGTTGAAGGAGGCCGGCTACATGATTCTCTTTGAGAAAATCGCCATCCAGCCGGGCAAGCCGACGGTCTTCGGGCGCAAGGAAGACCGCTTTGTATTCGGTCTGCCGGGAAATCCGGTATCGTCTTTTACTGTTTTTGAGATCCTGGTGAAAGAGCTCCTCTCAGGGTTGATGGGATTGCAGGAGCATACTCTGACAGCAAGATACCCGCTGGCGAAGGCACTCGAGAGACGAGCCAGCGAACGCCGTGCCTGGATCCCGGTGAGGATCACACCTGCCGGACTTGCGGAGCCCGTGGAGTATCACGGTTCGGCGCATATCACCTCCCTGGTTTCTGCGGATGGACTGATAACGGTCCCTGTCGGCGAGAAGGAGGTTCCCGAAGGCACGCTGGTCGATGTGCGGCTGATATGATCGCCTGCGATGGACCTTGGCCCCTTATTCACCGCGGAGTTTGCCCGCAACCAAAGCCAAGCAAAGGCTGGGCGACTGCGATTCTGGCGAAAAAAAGGGAGCCTCGAAGAGGCGGCAGACAATAGCCCCGGCCGTGAGGCCGGGGCTATTGGGCAAATAAAACGAGCGCCGAAGGTGCGGCACAACATCTGTGCCGGTCCTTCGGACCTCGATTCTTTGTCTCACTCAACCCCGCCCTCACGGGCGGGGCTATGCTCTGCCGGCGCTTCGCGCCTCCAGGCTCTGCTTTTTGCTGGTAATAATCCGATCCTTCCTACAAAGGGTCAGCGTGTAGGTAGTACGGAACTCCGGACCGAAGATCAATTCTGGACACGGACAGACACGGATGGATGCAGTTAGGATCCTGGTGCCGGGCTTATGCTGCCCGATGGCTGACTTGTTTAATGGATGCCGCGGTCGTATCCTTTTTTAAGGTGCAGGGGGTATGGTCATGAACGGCATTATAGGAGTTCCCGATCCGATCAACGAACCGGTTCGCAGCTATGCACCGGGCTCCTTGGAAAAGCAGTCGCTCAAGGCAAAGCTGCGCGAGATGTTGAGCAGGGAGATCGAGATCCCGCTCATCATCGGCGGCGAAGAAGTCCGCACGGGCTCGACGGCCAAGGTCATCTGTCCCCACGATCATGGCCATGTGCTGGCTTCATGCCACCAGGCCGGGGTGAAAGAAGTGGAGATGGCCGTGGCCGCGGCGCGCAGTGCATGGCGGGTCTGGTCGGAGACTCCCTGGGAAGCGCGTGCTGCAGTTTTCCTCAAGGCCGCCGAACTCCTGGCCGGACCCTGGCGCGACACAGTGAATGCGGCCACCATGCTCAACCAGTCCAAGAGCGTCTATCAAGCCGAGATCGACGCGGCTTGTGAGACGATCGATTTCTTCCGCTTTAATCCGGCTTTCATGCGTCACATCTATGCGCAACAACCTGCCAGCTCCAGGGGGATCTGGAATTACATCGACTACCGCCCGCTGGAGGGCTTTATCTTCGCGGTCACTCCCTTCAACTTCACCTCGACCGGGGGTAATCTGTCGACGATTCCTGCGATGATGGGCAATGTAGTTCTCTGGAAGCCGGCCTCGTCGGCGGTGCTGGCAGGCTATACCATCATGAAACTGCTCGAAGCCGCCGGCCTCCCGCCTGGAGTCATCAACTTCCTCCCCGGACCTGCCGGCCAGGTCGGGGAGCCTGTTCTTCACAGCGCTGACTTTGCGGGCGTTTTTTTCACCGGCTCCAACAACAGTTTCAACGCCATCTGGGGGACGATAAGCCGCAACCTTGGGCGGTACCGAAGCTATCCGCGCATTGTCGGGGAGACCGGGGGCAAGGACTTCGTCTTTGCCCATGCATCGGCGGATGTCGATGAGCTGGCTACAGCGCTCGTGCGCGGCGCCTTCGAATATCAGGGGCAGAAGTGCTCCGCGACCTCGCGCGCCTACATCCCGCGATCCTTGTGGGCAAGTTTGCAGGACCGGATGCTGGCGCAGATCGCTGAAATCCGCATGGGAGATCCGTGCGACTTCCGCAACTTCATGAACGCGGTAATCGACCGGCCGGCCTTTGATTCCATCATGGAATACATCTCATTTGCCAAGGCGTCGCGGGAAGCACAGATTCTTTGCGGAGGCAGGGGAGACCGGGCCAAAGGCTACTTCATCAAGCCCACGGTTGTTCTCACCGAGAATCCCCGTTTCAAACTCATGTCTGAGGAAATCTTCGGGCCGGTGTTGACGATCTACGTATATGACGATGCGAAGCTGGATGAGACCCTGGAGCTGTGCAACACCACCAGCCCTTATGCCCTTACCGGCTCCGTCTTCTGCCGCGACCGCCACCAGATTATTGCCATGACTCGGCGCCTGCGCCATGCCGCCGGCAACTTCTACATCAATGATAAGACCACCGGAGCTATAGTGGGCCAGCAGCCCTTCGGCGGCGGCCGGGCCTCGGGGACCAACGACAAAGTCGGCTCGATGCTCAGCTTGTTGAAGTGGACGTCACCGCGAGCGGTCAAGGAGAATATGACTCCGCCGCGGCACTTTTCTTACCCTTTCATGGGTGAAGCTTAGTCGGCGAAAAGGGGACATTCCGCTTTTCCCGGCTTGACATTCAAATCGCCATGGCAAACGGGAAAAGTGAAATGTCCCCGTGTCGTTCTCTTAGTGGCAATTGACTCCAGGGCGGCCGGGAACTAATATCCTAATCTGTTGCACACGAAATCTGATGCTCAGGAGGCATGCTCATGGCAATCGAACGACCGAATGGAACCAAATTTCAAGGAAACCCTCTCACACTGATCGGACCTGAGATCCGCGTTGGAGACAAGGCGCCGGCCTTTACCGCGCGCGGACAGGATCTGAAGCCGTTCACGCTCCAGGACACCAAGGGGAAGATAAGGCTTTTCAGTGCCGTCCCGTCTCTTGACACTCCGGTGTGCGATGCCGAAACCCGCAGGTTCAACGTGGAGGCGGCCAAGCTGGGCGATAAGGTCGAGATCGTCACGGTAAGCCTTGACCTACCCTTCGCTCAAAAGCGCTGGTGCGCCGCGGCGGGCATTGACAAAATCAAGGTCGTGTCCGACTACTACGACCGGTCCTTCAGCCAGGCCTTCGGCACGCTGATCAAGGAGCTTCACCTGTCCAGCCGCGCCATCTTCGTTGTGGATGACAAGGACGTGGTGCGCTATGTGGAGTACGTACCGGAGGTCACGACTCATCCGGATTACGACCGTGCGCTCTCTGCAATGAAAGCTCTGCTCTAGGAGACGGGGTTCTGATGCGCCGACAATCCTTGGTTGTGGTCATAGTGCTGCTGGCATCCCTGCCGCTGGCGGGATCGGCAGTCAAGGCCAATCAGGGTGCCAAACCCGCCGCGCCGGCCATCGCCGCGGGCGATGCGGTTGTTGTCAGGGTTCTCGGGGCATCCATCACCGAAAAGCAGGTCCTGGCCACCATAAACCAGATCGCACGCACTCAGCAGGCCACGCCGCAGCAGCTCCAGACGAAAGACATCGACTTGTTCAAGGACGCCCTGGACACGCTGATCGGCGCCATCCTGCTCAGGAATGAGGCCAAAGAGAAGAACATCACGGCGGACCAGGCCAAAGTCGACGAGGGGCTTCGGTTGATGAAAGAAAGGTTTCCTACGGAAGCCCAATTCCTGCAGGCTCTGCAGCAACAGAACCTCAAAGAGGAGGATGTGCGCAGATCGATCGAGGACAGCCTGCTCTACCAGCTGGTGCTCGATGCGGTTTTCGCGGGTCTGCCGGGTGTCACGGACGCCGAAATCCGGAAGTTTTATGACGAGAATCCGCAGTTGGTCAACGAACCCGAACAGGTTCATGCGGCCCATATCTTTCTGAGAGTGGGCGCCGGCGCCACACCGGTGCAGAAGGCTGAGATCCGCGCGAAACTCGAAGCGATTCGCGCCGACATCGAGAGCAAAAAGATCACTTTCGCGGAGGCCGCCAAATACTCCGACGATAAGTCGACAGCTCCAAGAGGCGGGGATATGGGCTTTTTCACGCGCGATGATAGGATACCCGCCATCGAGGCGGCGGCATTCGCGGCAAAACCGGGGACGCTCACGCCGGTGGTCGAGACCGAATACGGGTATCACCTGATGCAGGTCATTGAATTTAAGGCGCCTGAAAAGGCCCCGCTGGAAAAAGTCACGCCAACCATCAAGGCGTTCCTCGAACGCAAAGCCAGGCAGGATGCCACCCGAAAGCACATCGACGAGCTCAAAGGAAAGGCGAAGATTGAGGTCGTGATGTCGGACGCGGAATGGTACAAGCGTCACTCCGGCAAATAACAACCGATATTGGTGTCAGGTCTAGGGAGTGGGGACAGTCACCTGTGTCCCTGTTCCCCGGAGAACCGAGAGGCATCCCGGTCGATCCACGGGAACAGGGACACAGGTGACTGTCCCCACAATGCACCTCACTTGGCCGCGCCGGTCTCGGGCCAGGGCCGGTTACGCTTCAGGTCCGCCAGCACCTCGCGTGCGATCTTCACGTCCTCGGCGATCTGCCAGTCAAACATGCCGGCCACCACGAAGTCCGCGCCGGCGTTGAAAGCGTAGGAGAAGGCGCGGCGCGGCGGAATTGCCCCCGCCGCCATGACTTTGAAGGCAATCCATGGCTTCTTGACGTTGAACATGAACTCGATGACTTCCTCCGGGTCCCGGCACCAGTAGTTGTCGTTGCGGCCGATGTCAGCCGCCTCGATGGTCTTGGGCGCGGAGAAGTAATCGTGCGTGTGTAGAGTCTTGAGGTAGAAGTCCACGGCGATTTTCTCCTTCTCGCACTCCTGGACGAGCCCCAGGCCGTGCGCGCCGACACCGGCCAGGCATTTCTGCGATTTGACGAATTCGACGGCTTTCGCGATGTCACCAAAGCGGCCC
Organism: uncultured Acidobacteriota bacterium; assembly: GCA_964353465.1. Taxonomy (GTDB): domain Bacteria; phylum Acidobacteriota; class UBA6911; order UBA6911; family UBA6911; genus JAFNAG01. The sequence goes on from CAYGWQ010000044.1 coordinate 15,237, forward strand.
TTGGCCAGCAAACTCTCCGCCGTGTCTCCCTCGAATTGCACGGCGGTTGCCCCGTCATCCACCGCCTTTTTGAACATCTCCAGCAAGCCCTGCCGGGTGGGGATGGTCTGGGCAATCCACTTGATCTTTCCGCCGCTGCTCCAGTGCTTTTTCAAGAAGCCGGCGCTGGTCCACGCGGGGCTGTTGAGGGTGTTGATGCCCTGCGCCTCTGCGATTTCGAGCGTCTCCAGGATCTTGGCCTCCGTGTGGTAGCGTTTCATCAGCGGGCTGACATACAGGAGGTTGCGTGCATGGGCGTAGCCGCCCATCATGTTGCCGCCCAGCATAAACCGGCTGAAATCCACCGAGCCGATCTTGCCCGTGGGGAAGGCCTCCTTCGGTTGGGCTGGTGGTTGCTGCGCCGCGGCCGTCTGGCCAAGCCGGGCCAGCGGAACCGCACTCGCGGCCAGCATGGCCGTCTTTATGAAATTGCGCCGTCGTAAGGGTGTGTTCATTGGATTGCTCCTGTCATGGGTACGTGTTTGGCATCAGCTCCAGGTTTGCCAGACCCGAATTCGGCTCCTGCTTCCACATCAGCGCGCCCGGGTGTTTGCTTCGGAGGGTTGCAGCATCCTCTCCCGGCGGGAGCGGAATTCACTGTCCGGTTTCCAGAGTGTGTGAGTTCTGAATGATTCGATCCTACTTAAATTATGCTGATCTCGATAACTGGATAGGCCGCTTGTTGGCGCCCGCCTATTCCATCGAGACCGGGGTCGGGTCAGGAAAGTCTGGTTTTCTGGACATTGCCCAGCCGTGCGGACTTGCAGAACAGAAAAAGCAAATCTTCCAGACCGGGACGCCGCGCGTCGTCACTTCAATTCTTTGATGCGTATGTTTCGGAACTGCACTTCCATCGGAGGTCCCATGTGCAGCTGGAGGGCGAGAACGCCCTCCATCTTTGCCGAGTCCTTTAGCTCAGCCGTCACCATCCCGTTCAGGGTGATGCGAATATTCTCTCCCTTGCAATAGATCTCGATGTCGTTCCAATCGGATGGCTTTACCACAGTTTCGGCTTTGCCCTTCCAGCCGTTTACCATCACGCCGCGCTTGCCCCTCTCATCATAAATGCTGCCTCACCAGTTTCCCCCGGCCATATCGGCCTGGTAGCCTTTGCACACCCATTCCGGAAGCTCCTCACTCCGAAATTGAATCCCGCTGTTGTGGTTGCGCAATTTCACCTGCGCTCTGAACACGAAATCTCCGAACTGCTTCGCCCTGTAAATCAGGAAGGTATTGCGATCGATTTTGGCGCCTTCGGTCGATCCTACGATTGCACCGTCCTTCACCGACCACAGTCGCGGATCGCCGTCCCAGCCTTTCAATCAATTCGGGGGACAGGCTACGCAACTCCCGAACTCATCTCATCTGTATTCCCATTATTGCCAGCAATTCGGGAGTTGCGTAGCCTGTCCCCGTTTGGAACCAGCGGGCGGGGGATTTGTCCGCCGCGCCATCCCTTTCCGGGTGTAGAATCCTGCCAGAGCAGCCAACGGCTGTGATTAAGAGAGGCCGGAAGTTAACATGATCTCTCACGTACGAACCTGAGGGCCCGGGAGGAGGGCAGACGATCGGATGCCTTGACATGGACCTCGATCGAATACGCGGCTCATCCTTCCTGTCCGCAAAAGAGAGGAGTTATGAAATTGCTGACCCTTCTTCCTTTACTATGCGCGCTCCTTTTCGCAAGGGTGTTGCCTGCAGGCTCAGCGGTTGATCCCAACGAGATCCAGCAAATCCTCAAGGATGCAGTGGAGAACAGGCGGACCGTAGGGATCGTTGTGGGCATCGTCGAGGCGGATGGAAACAAAATTTTCAGCTACGGCAAAACGGCCCGCGAGGGTCGAAACGTTGACGGTGACAGCGTGTTCGAGATAGGTTCGACGACCAAGACTTTCACGGCAACGCTGCTGGCCGATATGGTCAAGCGGGGGCTGCGCAGCCTGGATGATCCCGTTGCCAAATATCTCCCGAACAAGGTGAAGGTGCCGTCACGCGGTGGCAAGGAAATCACCTTGCTCGATCTGGCGACTCACAGGTCCGGCCTTCCTCGGATACCAACAAACTTCAAGCCTGCAGACACCCAGAATCCCTACGCCGACTACACGGTCGAAAAGATGTACGAGTTTCTTTCGAGCTGCGTGCTTCCCAGAGACATCGGAGAGAGGTACGAGTATTCCAATTTCGGCGCGGGCTTGCTTGGTCACATCCTCGCGCTGAAAGCAGGCAAAAGCTACGAAGCTCTGCTTGCCGAGAGAATCTTCCGGCCGCTCGCGATGAAGAGCACTGCCATCACCTTCAGCCCTGACATGTCGTCCCGTCTGGCTGCGGGGCATTCGGCAGGCCTGACTCCGGTAAAAAACTGGGACCTTGACGCCCTTGCCGGCGCCGGTGCGATCCGATCGACCGTCAACGATTTGCTCAAATACGCGGCAGCATACATGGGCTTGAAGCCCTCTCCGCTTTCGGCCGCGATGGAGATGGCCCAGCAGGACCGCAATGACACGACCACACCCAACCTGCGCATCGGTCTTGCCTGGCACCTGCTGAAGCGTCCGGATTCCGTGATCGTGTGGCACAACGGCGGAACCGGGGGATATCACAGCTTTGTAGGTTTCGATCGAAAGAAGGGAGTGGGAGTTGTCGTCCTGTCGAACAGCACGAACACCATCGACGATATCGGATACCACCTGTTGGATCCCCAGATCCCGCTGGCGAAGTTCGAAGCCAAAAAGGAGAGGAAGGAAATCGCCGTTGATCTGAGTGTGCTGGATGCCTACGTCGGTGAGTACCAGCTCGCTCCGAACTTCATCCTGGCAACTACGAAGGAAGGGAACCTGCTGTTTCTGCAGGCAACCGGGCAGTCCCGCGTGCGCCTGCATCCCGAAGCGGAAACGGAATTCTTCATCTCGGAGGTCGATGCTCAGGTATCATTTGTCAAGGATGCAGCCGGGAAGGTAAGCCACCTCATCCTTCATCAGGGAGGGCAGAATCTGAAGGCTGAAAGGACAAAGTGACTTCTTTGAAGGCAGCCGAGGATTTCGCGGATTCCACGGAATCAGCATAGCTCATGCATCCCAGCAGGGGCCAACGCTTCGCGTTTCACCGTCTTTATTATGTTTTCCAGGGCAAATTCGCGTCGACCCTTTAGCGCGCATCGCATTGTATTTTCATAGGTTTATGAGATTGACCCATCTTTATTTCTCAGCCATCAAACCAGGGCTCAAAAAAGAACCGCGGCAATGGGCTGTAGCCTTAAACTCGCTTCCTCATTACTCGCGCGGGGCAGGACGCGTTAATAACGGCCCGGGGTCACCCCATGCGAGCCGCAATAAAAGTCCACGAATTTGATCATAACTTGCAGGCGGAAGTAGTCGTCCTGAATTGGATCCAGATAGGCCCCGGCTTTCTCGAAGTCGATCATGGCGAGGCAGGCCAGCAAATCCTGCTCCACACGATTCCGCCATTGTGTAGCACCGTGGCCCTCGCGTTCCTGCGCCTCCCTTTCGCCGAGCTCTCTTAGTATGGAAAATCCAAAATCAATCCACTCCTGTGCGAATTCCGTCCGGTTCGTATCGAGGCGGACCAGCAGGTCGTCCATGAGTCCAGCTTTTCGATCGGGATCTTTTTGTTCCGAGATAATCTCCTTTGCCCTTTGGTATGCCAATTTCGACAGTTCAGGTTCTGAAGCCTGGGAGGTGGAAGCCAGAAGAAGCAACCCTCCGAATTGCTCTGCGGTGCCGAATGCCTCTCGAAGCTTCCTGATTACTGCCTCGGGATGTTCTCCGGACTGTCCCTTCAATTCCTTCATCAACGATCGTGAATCCTGAAAGGTCACCATGCCGCTGCTGGCGCCGCCCTTTCCCGATTTTTGGCGCAGAAAATAGCCGGCCTTCACCGCGTTCATGAGGCCTCCTGCCGCCGCGAGCTTATCGTTGAGGTCAGGGCATGATTCCAGGAGCTGTGAAGATAATGTCAAATCATCCTGACGCGCATAACTCAAGAGAAGCGACAATATTTCATGTTCCGGAAAATTGAGAGGGATCCTGGTTTTTGCAATTTCTATTTCATATGTGACCCCATTGGGCTGTGGCCGCTCCTTCAATTTTTGCACGTATAGGCCAAAGACTTTCTGGGGCAAATCCGGCAGGTCCATTTTGAGGGATGTGAGAAAAATCCAGAAACCCGCTTTTGTTCCAGGGCTCCATTCCTGCTTTTGAAGTTGCTCGAGAGCACGATCGAGAATGTAATGGACATCCGCATCACGCCCCCGGATGTGCGCCGCATGGAGAAGGCTTCCCCATACAGAAAATTCCGGCGCCACTTGCGTGTGATCCTTGATATATGCGAGCGCGCGGGAAAAATCCTGCTGGAGAAATGACCCCAGGTATTGGTCATTCAACTTCTTTCCGAGATCCCTGTAGACACTCGATGCGTAGGGCCCCGTAGACTGTGGTGCAGGCCAGGTATTGAATAGTGCCATGGAGCGTTCTGAGTCAGTCTCCATCATTGCGACCAGAAGGGTTTCCGCCGCGTGGGTTACAAGGCGATAGTCCCAATCCGTAGAAGCTGACCGGACCGCGCGCGCAACCGCTGCGAAGAGTTCCTCACGCGGAGTTTGAGGATCCTTCAGATTTCGTAACAGCCCGGAAAGCGTGTTGATTTCATTTGAAGGGAGGGGGTGAACCTTGCAGGCCAGTCGCGTAGCCTCGAGCAGAGTAGGCCGGAGGTCATTCGCAACAAATCCTTTAACCTGCGGTTTGCCAGCGGCCGGGAATGCGAGCAGGAACACAGCTAGAATCACGTTCGATCTTAAGGTCGGTCCAGGCATCGCCACCTCCTCTTGAGCAAGCCGGTATCAATAGGAAAATGCTCTGCGCTGCTATTGGGATCATAGGAAGCTTTGCTTCGGAAAATCCACTGAATTCTCCCCCGGGGTTGGCAGGATGGCCAATTTGGGCAGGAAAACGGGGCAAAGGGGAGTGAAACGCGAAGGAGGCGCGCCCAGCGAGCTCGCCAGGCGCGCCGCGTTTGTTCGTCATCTGCCCGCGTAGGCAACTCCCTTGGTGATCCACTCGGCAGCCGGTTCGCCCTTCAGGTAGTGATCGAAGTACTGCTTCATCTTGATCGCATATTTGGAGCCACGATGAATCTGGGGGACGTTCTGGCGGGTCCCGCCCCGTCTAAAGCCAGGTGAGGCCGCCGTGCTGCTCGCCGGCGATGTGGAGGAAGAGCGCTTCGAGCGTGGCGAAGCGCCGGCCGTCGCACTCGATGCCCCCGCCGGCGCCGAGGTTCTTCAGCTCCCCGCGCCAGGCCAGCCTGCCGGTATGGATGATCCCCACGTCGTCGCACAGGCGTTCGACCGTCTCCAGGACGTGGCTGGTCATAAACACCGTCCGCCCCTGCGCCACGTACCGGCGCAGCCACTCCTTCATCATCGCCGCCGCGGCCGGGTCGATGCTCTCGAACGGTTCATCCAGGAAAAGGATCTCGGGGCTGTGAATGATGGCGGCCGCGAAGGCCACTTTCTTGCGCATGCCGGCGCTGAACTCGCGCAGCGGCCGCTGGAGAGCGCTCTTCAGATCCATTGCCTCCAGGAGTTCTTCGACTCGCCCGCGCGTGGTCTTTTCGTCGAGCCCGAACATGCGGGCATTGAAGGCCAGGAACTCCGGCGCGCGCAGCTGATCGAAGAGCGCCAGTCCTTCCGGCATGACCCCGATGCGCCGCTTGATCTCTATGGAGTCCCGGGTGAACGCCTTGCCGAGAAGGCGGATGCTCCCGGCGGTCGGGTCGAGCAGGCCCGTCAGGCAGCCGATGGTCGTGCTCTTGCCGGCGCCGTTCGGCCCGAGAAAGCCGAAGAGCCTGCCGGCGGGCACCTCCAGCGAAAGATCGTCGACCGCCGTGATCCTGCCGTACTTTTTGGTCAGGCGCTCGATCCGGATGACACAGGTGCTTTCGCATTTCTCCGGCACAGGCGGAACTCCGGATTGGCTCGATGCTTCGGGTGTGCTCATGGTGCTCACTCCAGCGGGATTGCTAATCCGTTACTACCATAACCCGGCCAGACCTCTACTTGCCCGCGATGCGGCGGATCAGGCGTTCGCGGCGCGCCAGGAGGATCCTTCCGGTGAAATAAAGCGAGATCGCAAACAGCGCGACGCAGACAATGACCGTCGTGAACAGCAGCCACGCATAATTACGGACCGAAGCCAGGGTGCCGTTTTCTCTCAGGTACAACATCGATACCATCGCCGGCTGAAAGGACAACACCTGAATCAGGGTTACCGCAACCGGGGCGCGGTTTCCAAGCATGTTCCGAGGATCAACTGGAAACGGGGCCAGGACCGTGGTCCACAGGCCCAGCGCGTTGCAATAGAATATCCCGGCGATCGCACACAAAACCGGCATCAGAATCAACCAGCCGTTAAAGGGAATATTGGTACATGCCAGGCAGGCAATCAGCGCCGGGGGGATCAGGATGGCTCCGAGCAGCACCACCGCCAGGCTGCCCGCCCGGTGAACACGCTCGAAATGAACCGGCAGTATCGAGTAGCGCCATATCCCTTTCCCGTCGAAACCGAACATGTTTGTTGATGCCGGCCCGGCAGTCAGGGCGCCCAGCATGAACATGAGAGCGAGTGTCGTCAGGTAAACTTTTTCCGGCCCACCTCGGCCCGACAAGATCCACGGGAGTCCGACCGTCACCGGAACGGCGGCAATGAGGCCGAAACGAACCTGCTGGCTGCGCAGGTAGGAACGCAGCCATTTGGCCACCAACGGTCCGAGGCCGGGGCCGAACCAGCCTGCCGCTCGATCCACAGGATTTTCCCAGACGATTCCACCCTGCTTTTCCGGCACGGAGACCGGCGGGCGGTTCTCGAGCAGATACAAAACGAAGGCCGGAAGCAGGAACCACCCCGCCAGCGCGCAGGCGGCAAGCACCGTTTCCCTCAAACCTGCACCCGCTATCAGGGATGCCGCCGCGCCCGGAGGCAGGAACCGAAGCACCCGATCGAGCCCCTCGAGCCAGCCGCGGTTTTGGGAAGGGAGGAGGAAGGTGGGAGCGAGCACAACGGCATTTATCAGGAGGACGAACGCAAAACCGAGAATTGTAGGTCCCGCCTTGTGCTGCAGCAGCCGGTCCACCAGGGACAGGATCGCTACCGTGATGAGATAGACAAGGGACACATACAGGACCGCGGCGGGGAATCCGAGCAGCAGCCTCCAGGGATTCCCGATTGCGAACCCCGCGGCGAGACCGGACGCCAGAGCCAGCAGCAGCAGCCAGATCGGGTCGAGCAGGCCGATCAGGTGGCGTGCGGCCAGCCGCTCCCGCGATGTCATCGGGTAGCGGCGCAGCACTGCGTCGGAAAATGCGGCCCTCGGCCCGGCTCCGGACACCAGGCCCCCCACCACTCCGGCAGCCAAAAGGCCGGTCAGCATCCCCCTGGCCAGCTGCATTCCTCGCCCAAGTCGCACGGCGGCGAATGCGGCAGAGAATCCGCCCAGGGCGAAGAACAGGAAAACCAGCATGCCGAAGACATACAAAGCAGAAAAGAGTGCAGCCTTGCCGGCGCTCGAACGTGCCTGGGCCCACAGAAGCTGATAACGCAGCCTCAGCAACGTCCGGAATATTCGCCACGGAATCGCCGGTCGGTGCATAGTCGGTGTGTCTCCGATTCAGGCAGAGGCTGTAAGGAGATCGCATCAGCCGATCTCGGCCGCCCGCAGGCACAGAAATCTCCGCGGCAGTCCGCTCTTAATCGTTGCCACAGGATCTATCTGCAAGACATCGCGACCGGAGCGCGCACTCCGATCCGGGAAAACGTTATCAGACAGGTCGTGGCCAAGGGCAGTATTGAGGTCTGGGCTGCAAAGTGCCGCGAAGATCGGTGGATCGAAGGCCTCCAATCAATAGGAAAATGCTCTGCGCTGCTATTGGGATCATACGAAGCTTTGCTTCAGAAAATCCACTGAATTCTCCCAGCATCAAGGGCACCGACAACGACGGCATCAACGTCCACGGCTACGGCAACATCATCGATCAGAACAACGTGTTCTCGGTGACGGGAACATTGTTGCAGGCTCAGAGATTGGTGGCCCGCATAACGGACCGCTGGAATACCGAGCCGGTCAGCAAATCTTTTTCTAGCTTGAAAAGGATGTGTCTCTTGAGACACAATAGTTGCATGAAGACCATCTCGATACGGCAATTGCACGAGGCGACCGGGCGATGCGTTCGGAAGGCTCGCGTCACGCCTATGATTGTTACGGATAGAGGAACGCGGGTTGCCTTGCTCAAAGGATATTCCCCGGAGGACCTGCCGGGCAAACCTTTCCCCGCCCGGAATTCCAGGAGTCTGCCTTCGGTGGCGGCTGATTCCACACAGGTCATTTCCGAGGATCGCGCCGGCCGGTGATCTACCTGGACACTTCCTACATCGTAAAGTGCTATTTGCGCGAACCCGGGACGGAGCGGATCCTCGCGTGGTTGCAGGGCAAGACCGGCCTTACGTGCTGCTCGCATGGCCGGTTGGAATTATACGCCGCTATCAAACGGCACGTTCGGGAGGGCCGTCTTTCGGAGAAGCAAGCCGCCGGCTCATTCCGCCTTTTGGAGCAGGATGAAATAGCAGGGATATGGCACTGGATTCCTGTTTCGGAAGGGCTGATCCGCAAGGCCTGCCGGCGTGTGGCATCGTTGAAGGCGACTGTCCGGGTGCGCGCGGCGGACGCCCTGCACCTCACTTGTGCGGCCGAAAATGGATTTACCGCTGTTCGTCATTTGCCCGTGTAGGCGACTCCCTTGGTGATCCACTCGGCAGCCGGTTCGCCCTTCAGGTAGTGGTCGAAGTACTGCTTCATCTTGATCGCATAGTCCAGCTTGTTCGGGTACTTGCGCAGGTGGTGCGGCTCGCCCCGGTATTGCAGGAAGATGCAGTCCTTGCCGAGCCGCCGCATCGCCAGGTACAACTCGATCGATTGATACCAGGGCACCGCGCCATCCT
>CAYGWQ010000045.1:0-23784 GCA_964353465.1 uncultured Acidobacteriota bacterium
GGAATCTGCAGGGAGACCCGCCGCAGCAGGCTGCTGAGGCCCAGCAGGGTCGCGGTGGCCAGGCTGCGGCCGCCTTCGGCCAGGGCGGACGGGGGGGACGGGGCGGTCCTGCGGTTGAGGCCGGCCGTTACTCGGCCCAGCTTGGCCTGAAGAAGGGGCACACGGTCACCAACGTCGGGCCGGTTCAAAGTTTCCAGGTAAAGCCGCTGCCGCCGCAGAACTACATCCTCTACAGATAGCGAGCCGCGGGACAGAGGCAGGGACGGGCAACCATCCCGTCCCTGCGCGTCTTCAGTAGGCAACAGCCAAGCCGCTCTCAGATCAGCGTCGCCTCGCCACCAAATCCGGTGATTACGCCCTGCGTGAACACGATGCGTGCGGGACAGGTTTCAGGCCATCGGCTCATTGAAGATCGACCGCAAGAATCCCCGGACGAGGCAGAATCCCGAAATCACCGAGAAAAAGATCGCACCGGCCTTGTCAATGGCCCGGGCCAACGAGAGGATACTGTCAAACCTGCCGAAGAAGGAGGAAATCACAAACGATTGCTGTTCGGGATCCACGCCCTTCCATTGGAATTGGAGTCGGACGATATAGGAAATGGCAGGAGAACCTGACGTCCAATCGATGATCAGGAGAATCGCCATCAGGATGCAGAAGAGGATGAGTTTGTCTTTCAGGGTACCGGCCAGCGGCTCGAATTTGCGGCAGGGACGGGGCTCTTCTACCATGCTGAAAATTGAATACACTTCAAAGCGCATCATGTGTCAAGGCTAGACTTCCATTCACTGCGATTCGGTGCGCTCAATCACCATCACGGTCTGATCGTCTCTGCCCGGGACACCGGAACGGAACTTCGCAGCCTGCGCCATTATGGAACGTACCGTTTCACGAGCAGAAGCCGCCGGTCGCGCCTTTGCCGCCTCCATGAGCGGCTGAATCCCGAGTTCTGCACCTCGTCTGTCTTGTGCCTCGGAAATCCCGTCGGTGAAAAGCACTAGTCGGTCCCCATGATTCAATCGTATCCGGTCGATCGTGAATTTCTCACTGCAGAACATGCCGAGCGGCAGGCCGGTGGCTTCCATGCTTTGGATTTCCGACCCGCGCACCAGCAGCACCGGGAGGTGCCCGGCATTGCAGAGTTCCACCTCGCCATCCATTCCGGCTTTGCCGCAAACCAAAGTGGCGTAGTGGGTGGCCAGCGTACTCTCGCAGAAGACCCGGCTGGCACGCTCGACCATTTGGACCAGGGGCAACCCGACCCCGATCAAGGCGCGAAACATGGCATGCAGGTGGGCCATGAGCATGGAGGCGGGAACTCCCTTGCCGGAAACATCGCCGAGCATGAAGTACAGGCTGCCGTCCTCGGTAGCGACCAGGTCGCAGTAATCCCCGCTGACCGGGCCGGCCGGCTCATAGTGGTAGGCGCCCCGCCAGCCATTGTGAACCATGTCGTTCTGCGGAAGCAGACCCGATTGGATGCGGGAGGCCAGCTCCAGGTCCTCTTCGAGAGCCCGCTGTTGAGGGGGAGTGAGGTGATCAATGCAGAACCGGACCAGGGGATCGGCCGCAAGCCTGTCGCCCTCTATCGGCTCGTGACAGGTTTCGCACAATCCGAAGGTTCCGCGGTCCAATCGAAACAAGGCCGCATCCACTTCTCGCAGCAGTTCGGCCAGGTACTCACGGCCGGATGTGACAGCAATGGCGTTCTCCAGCTTCTGCCTGCGAGTCACCAGCTGGGTGCGCAAAACGGTGTCGAAATGGGCAGCCATAATATCGCTCCTGCGCTCTATTCTGTTTCAATAGGAGCCGGTATGCAATGCACTTCCTCACAGTGGTTCCATGCTTGGATTACCTGGTCCATGATCGAGAAGATAGCATGATTTCTCAAGGGGTGCATGGCCTAATCCTGCACCTTACACGCATCTTGATCTTTCGCCCCTCCAGGGCTCTAGGACCTATCTCGAGTAACCGGGGGCTGCGCTGCGCTTGCCCCCGGCTATTATCTCTCCACCCCTCCGGGGCTCGAGCTGCGGTTCCAGTAAATTGGCCTATTTAGTGGCGTAACTCGTTTCTGTCGTGAAACTCATTGCTCGATCCGTAGCGCCGGATGGTTCGAAGGCACACGTGGGGGCGGGCTTTAGCCCGCGCATTAAGGATAACAACCACGATGCGCTCGATTTCATGAGCGCAGTTCATTTGTTATTAAGGCGATGTGTGGATAGAAGCACCGATCCCTCACTCACGTATACCGGGCACGGGCTAAAGCCCGCCCGCACTTGATTGGTCTGGTTGACGGACAATGCGGCCCCAAAAGCGATTTCGCGACAGAATCTCCGGTCAGAATGGTCAGATTGTCGCGGATTGCCGCCGCAGAAGTGTTCTTATTCGCCGTCGACCCGTGTTATTCTGCTCTGAACAGTATGGGATAAGTGATCATTTGTTCACCAGGACCGATACCGACAGAATTCAAAGGGGAGTTCCCATGAGAAACACGCATTCAGGAATCTCGATTATTGCATGTTGTGTGATCCTGGTCGGAACCAGCCTGGTTCTGGCTCAGGATTGGCCGCAGTGGCGTGGACCCAACCGGGATGGCAAGGTTGCGGGGTTCACTGCGCCGGCAAGCTGGCCCAAGGAGTTCACCCGGGTTTGGAAAGTAAGTGTCGGTGGCGGTGTCGATTCGACGCCTGCCCTGGTCGGCAACCGGCTCTACGTCTTCGCCCGGCAAAGCTCGGATGAGATCACCCTTTGTTTGGATGCTGCCACCGGCAAGGAGTTGTGGCAGGACAAATATGCCTGCCCCGCAGTCACCGGACCTTCCGCCGCCATCCATTCAGGGCCGCGCAGTTCGCCCTCCGTCGCCAACGGCAAGGTCGTGACCCTTGGGGTCACGGGCATCGTCTCCTGCCTTGATGCCGCCAGCGGCAAGCTCATTTGGCGCAAGGACGACTACCCGGGCGCTTACCCGACTTTCTACACGGGAATGTCGCCATTGATCGTCGATGGCATGGTCATCGTTCAAATCGGCGGGCCCGGCAATGGCGGTATTATCGCCTATGACCTGACAACCGGCAGCCAGAAGTGGAAATGGACCGATGATGGCCCCGGCTACGGATCACCCGCCCTTATGACTATCGAGGGCACCAGGCAGATCGTCACCCTCACCGACAAGCTGGTCGTCGGCGTGGCCCTGGCTGATGGCAAGCTCCTGTGGCAGATTCCCTACCCGACTACGGGAATGGGTTACAACGCCGCCACCCCCATCATTGACGGCCAGACCGTCATCATCGCCGGTCAAGGCCGCGGCACCAAGGCCTTCCGCCTCGAAAAACAGGGCACCGCTTTCGCTGTGAAAGACCTGTGGACCAACTCGCAGTTGGGTGTCCAATTCAGCACGCCCGTGCTCAAGGATGGCTTCCTCTATGGCTTGTCGGACCGCGGCAGCTTTTTCTGCATCAATGCCAAGACCGGTGACACTGCCTGGACCGACACCGTGCGGCGCCGCAATTTCGGCGCGATCCTGGATGCCGGCTCGGTACTGTTGGGTCTGACACAGGATGGGACTTTGTCGGTGTACCAACCCGACGCCAAAGCCTACACCGAGATCACCAGCATCAAGGTTGCGGAGATGCAGACCTACGCGCACCCGGTGCTTGCGGGCAATCGCCTGTTTGTCCGCGACCAGGACTCCGTCACCCTGTGGACGATCCAATAAGCCCTTCGACAAAAAGGGGACATTCAGCAATGCTTTTGAGCTAGCGATTCGCGGACACCCTGGAGATTTCGGCTATCAGTGGGAGATGATCAGAACCAACCGAGGGTCCGACCCAGCAGGAACGGCTGTCCAGGCCCTCTCCAGTGAGAATGTGGTCGATCCGGACCCTGAATTCTATGCCTTGGATCACGGCAACTTCGGTCATTCCATACCCGAATCCTGTCCTGGAAAAGGCGTTCTCATATCCTCCCCAGAATTTGCGAAACACAGGACTGTCTGCCGGCATGTTGAAATCCCCTGCGATGATAACCGGCTGGGGCAAAGAGGCAATGACCTGCTGGATTTTTTGGGATGTGCTCTGGCGATGGGCGATCTCCTCATTCAGGAGGCTCCTGCGGGAAAAACTCAGGAGTGTCGTGCGATCGAGGACCGTCTGCAGACCATACCGAGGGCTGGGTAAGTGGACCGTGCAGAAGGACAGGTCGCCCTCGGGTGTCTGGACAATACAATGCAGCAGGGTGGTGCGCGGCCACTGATGGGGAGGATGAAACGATTGCACAGAGTTGCCGGCGCGCAGGGGATATCGAGAAAGTATGGCCAGCTCTCCGGCCTGCACCACTTGCCAGTTCTTGGGGGCACTCTTAGTGAGGTTCAGATGGCATTCCTGCAGGGCAACAATATCGACACCGGTTGTCATAACGACATAGGAGAGTGCTACTCCATCGAATTCACCAGCCTGGAGATTGCACGTGAGCACCCGGATCGCGGGCCCCGTATCTGACCACACTGCGCGCAGTGGCAGGCAAAATCCCATAAACGGACCAAACACGACCAGGGCGCCGATGAGCAGGGTGATGAGCTGCCGCCGGTTCTTCCAGAAAGCCAGCGGCACGAGTATGACGAGCGGGAGAGACAGGATCCAGCGCGGTCCGAACAGGATCAGAGTCGCCAGCCACCAACGGTCACCGGTGAAGAGGACTGCTGCCCAAACGGCCAGGGCCAGGATGACGTAGGCTATGGAGGCCCAGGCGGTCAAGCGCCCAAGCCGGGAAGGCCTCGACCAAGGCTTCGGCAGTATTGAGGCGTGGACGCTGCCAAGTCGCGATTCTGCAAATCGGTTTCTTTCTCCCATTGTCATGACCGCCACCGATTAGCAATGATCCATTCCTGATCAGCCAAAGCAAGAAAAAAGCGAGTCATTCTCCCGTCCTTAGAGGATTGAAGCAGGTGTTTCTGATTTCCCAGAATCACCTGTGCCGACACTGCTGACACTAATGAGTTTCTGTCGCGAAATCCCGATCGAGCTGCGCAATAAGGCGCGTGTCAGTTAATTTGTCGTCACAGCCGCACCGAAGCTGCATTTCTTTTTCACAGGTGTTTTAATGGCCAGGGAAAGGCGGAAGGGTGCCGGGCCCGATGTTTTTACGGAACCACGCCTGTTGTTTGAAGTAGAGCCGACCGATGCCCCCACGATCCTGGCCATCATGGCCCTCCTGTGGGGCGTGGCGCTGCTGGCCAGCTATGCTCCCGCACGGCGCGCCACCCAGGTCGATCCCATTGCCGTCCTGAGATCGACCTAGCCTGCTTTTTCATGAAGAGCGGTGCAGGCGTCAACGATTGTGGCGCATTCCATTGCGCTGCTGCAGAATCCCGGCGCAAAGCGCAACTACACATCCGTGTAGCGGCCGGGACGGTGAAGGGGAGGATTGAAGAAGCGGACCGGCCGCTTTTTGAAAAGGCCCACGAGGACAACTCCGGCAAGAAAGCCGCCGATGTGAGCCCACCAGGCGACCCCGCCTCCGCCCCGGCCGCCGCTCATGGCGCTGCTCACCAATTGGAGCAGAAACCAGAGCCCAAGGACGATGCTGGCCGGAATATACATAAGCTGGGTGAAGAATCCGAGCGGGATCAGCACCAGAACCTTGGCCCTCGGATATAGAAGCAGGTATGCGCCCAGAACACCGGATATCGCGCCGCTGGCGCCGATGGAAGGAATCACCGACTGGACATCCGACAGGATGTGGCTGAAGGAAGCCGCCACACCGCAGACCATATAGAAAACGAAGTAGCGGACGTGGCCCATTGCATCCTCGATGTTGTTGCCGAAAATCCACAGATAGAGCATGTTGCCGATCAGGTGAAGAAATCCGCCGTGCAGGAACATACTGGTAAAGACTCCAAAGACCGGCGGGATCACGGCCAGGGCCGGGGGCAGGTGTTTCGTCCCCAGGACAGCAGCCGGGACGGCGCCGAACTGATAGACGAGCAGCTGGCCTTCCTCGGGGCCGAGCGAAACCTGATAGAAAAATATCAAGACGTTGGCCGCGATCAGGGTTACGGTCAGCACCGGCAGGGTCGAGGTCGGATTGTCATCTCGCAGGGGAATCATCGAACCATCATCCGTACCTTTCCGGTTGTGAATTCTTGCGGACGCCTGCCCTTCCCATCGGCAAGTTCTTTCCCGCAACCTGATGATTCTAACACCAACGCCCGATAGAAATCAGTTTGGCATCTCGTCAGCGATTCTCGCTGCCCGGGCCGCCGCCGCGGCCACCAGCGGGGGGAGAGGCGGATGACGGAGCCGGCGGCACATAATTCCAGTTCAGGATGGAATTAAAGATCAAGTTGAACTCGCCGTGGTTCTGCCAGCGATAAATCGGGTTGTTGGCGAAAAGCAGCACGCGACCCTTGCCGTTGCAAGCTTTGGGGATATCGATGGCGAAAGGCCGTTGTCGCAACTGATCGGCCCCAACCATAAGACCACTCAGGACGGAGGCATCGCCGCCGACATAGCGGCCGAGAACATTGGCCTGGTCGGCAATGCCTACGCGCAAAACGGTCCCGCCGATGTATTTGAGGGAAATCGTCTTTTCGGCGTATCCATAGAAGACAGCGTGATCGGGCCGCGAGATCTCCGCCTGAATAATCGGACGCTGTGCCGTGACGCCGGTGATCTGTTCCGCATCCGCGGTCCTGGCCCACCCGAATTCGATCGGGAACCGGATCGCGCCGGCCGCCGAGATCAGCGTGCCGCCGGCCTCGAGGAACTTCGCGAACTCGTCGACCCCTTCCTGGCCGAAACCACCGGACATGTCCGGGGTTTCCCCATACATGCCCAGGAACTTGTACTTGTCGCTCTTCTGATACGGCTGCGGACGGGCCGCTCGCGGCTGCATCACGGACTGCCGGTTGATGTTCTGCGCGGCCATCAGGATGACGTCATATCTAGCGCGCAGATTGCCCTGCAGCACCTGCTCCTTAAAGATGAGATCGTAGGGGATGCGGTAATTGTCGAATGTAAGCCGGTACCAGCCTAAATCCTGAGTGCTGCTCCACTGCGAGTAGATCGCGATGCGCGGCGCATCGGCATCGTGCATCGGCACGGATGGCACCGCAGAAAGCGCCACCCCAGTCAACCCGAGTTCGGTAACAGCGGCGCGCGTCTCCGCATCCATGGTCCCCATAATGACGAAGGATCCGGCCGGGAACTCGACGCCTTCTGCCGTAAAGGTTTTCTCCGCGATCTTCATCGGGGTGCTCTGCAACCGATAGCGGAACGAAATCATGTTATTCGAGCCGTAATGCGCCACTGCAAAACCAGCGGTGCCCGTGCCGGTGACTTTGCCCTGGAGCGCAACCTGCGTGACAGGCGTCGTCGCCGCTTTGAGAATGGCCGGATCGGCAATCTCCTTCACGTCCACCCGCATGAGGAGACCCATGGTCCAGCCGCTGTCGTCGTAGGTGGAGAGCCTGGGATCCGGATACGATTGCTTTTCGAGCAGGTTCTTGGCGAGCCGGCCGTACGGCTGGTCGCGTTTGATGACGTAGGACCCGGCCGGGAAAGTGCCGTCCGCTACTTTGATCTCGCCGGTCGTCCGGCTGACCTCGATGCCCTGAATGCGCAGGATGCGGATGAGTTCACCCGCCTTGGTCATGTCCCGCTGGACCGGGATCACGAAGCCATAGGGCGCCTTGGTCTTTCCCTCCTCGATTGAGTTCCTGGTTTTGACGTAAAAGTTCTCGACAATCACATTTGGGAACATGGAAGCGAGCTGCAACGAGCAGAGTACTCCGGTCTCCGAATAGTTCGTATTGGCACGCCGCCTGAACGTGGCTGCAGCGTTTGGCGGCACAGGAATACCACGGTACCACTCTCGGTCCTGCGCCCCGCCCCGGCCAGTCGGCACGGTGCTTCCGCGCCCGCCCGCCGGCGGTGCGCCGCCGCGATCACCCGCACCTTGGGACACCTGAGTTCCGCCGGTCGGCGAAGCAGTTCCCTGCCCGCCCCTGGCCGCGCCAGGTGCGCCGGCGGCGGCCGTTGTGCCAGTTCCGCCGCGTCCGGCCGCCTCACCTCGAGTACTACCCGCCCCGCCGGCCCTTGCCTCACCCGCCGTAGTGCCGCCGCGCGCGGCGCCGCCCTCCGCACCGCCCCGACCGGCAGCTTCACCTCGGGTTCCGCCGGTGCCGCCACCCCTGGTTCCTGCACCGGCATCACGGCCTGATTGGGTCTCATACATCTTCATCAACCCGTTGTGGTTGTATGCGACCGAACCGAGATA
Source organism: uncultured Acidobacteriota bacterium (assembly GCA_964353465.1). Lineage (GTDB taxonomy): Bacteria > Acidobacteriota > UBA6911 > UBA6911 > UBA6911 > JAFNAG01. Next base: position 8,278 of record CAYGWQ010000045.1, read on the forward strand.
GCCCGGCCACCATCCGTCCATGAACGCGTGTGTGTACACTCCGGGCATGCCCCATTTGGTCATCTGCGCCAGTTCCCAATTGGAAAACCAGGGGAGCTCGGCAAAAAGGAGGGGATCAAGGTTGGGATTCTGCGGCGGACCGCCGCTGTAAGTGTACATCAGCGCCATCGATTCGTGCAGGTCATGCATGATGGGCGGATGCGCTGTGAAGTACCAGTCCGTGAGCAACCGCATCTGGAGCAGTGAAATGTTAATGTCGCGATTGTTGTCATGGTACACATACTTGCCCCAGTACGGAAGGCCGCCGATGCTGGTGCCGGCTCCACCGCCCTGTCCCCTGCCCTGGCCTTCGCTTGAGGTACTTCCTGCGGAAGCCGGTGCCCCGGCTTGTCCCGGGCCGGAGGCTGGACTGGGCGCCGCCTGCGATGCCTCGAGGCCGCGATAAAACCAGTCGACGTTGCGATCACGTCCATCCGCATCGGCAGCGGGGGTCACCGACACGTATACGTTGTTGCGGATCTGCGTGATCAGCGGAGACGATTCCGTGGCCATCCGGTAAACGAGTTCCATGAGCATCTCGGACGCACCGGTTTCACCGCTGTGCAGGCCGCCAATCAAGTGATAGTTCGGCTTCGTCGTAGCGATCAATTGATGGACCTGTTCATCCGTCAAGCCGCGCGGATCGGCCAGCCTGGCCAGATTATCGCGGTTCTGCTGCAAGGCCTTGAGGTTGTCCTCCGAAGATACCCACACCACAACCAGTTCGCGCCCCTCGTCGGACCTGCCGATGGGTTCAACTTTGACCCGCGGAGTTGCGGCAGCCAGCGTCCGGTAAAACCTCAGCATGTCCGCGTAGTACGTTAGCTTCTGGGGTACGCCGATGTAGTAGCCGAGGACATCCTTCGGCGTCGGAATACCGGCAACGAGCGGCAGATGGTCGACGAGCGGGCTGCCGAAGCGCGAATCGCCCGTCCATTCCTTGTAGAGCTTGGCAAATTCTTCATCCTGAGTCTGATTAGGATCCCGGGTTTCGTTGATCTGCTGGGCCGGCGTGATGACCACGGCCAGCATGAGTACACAGACGCCGAGAAACGCGGTCCACATGGAACGGCGGGCGGTGCCTTTCACTCTCATCGCAATCACTCCTTCATGGTAGTTGCAGATTGTACCTTGCCGCTGAGAGAAACATAGCATGGGCCGGGGTCTGATGAATGTCATTTCTTTGGAAAGAGCCTCGTGTCGCCAAGCGGTGGCGTTGACGTCGGCGACCACTTGCGGTTCGCAGCCCAGTAGACCCCGGCCGCCGAGACTGTCTCAAAACATGGCGTCCTGGAGGGATGCAGAGAAAATAGCCGGGGGCGAGCCGCGCAGCGGCGCTGCCCCCGGTCACGACAAACACGGGCAGTAGCCCTGAAGGGGCGACAGAAAACGATTGAAAAGAAAAGGCTTCTGTCGCCCCTGGGGCTATATCGGATTTGTGTCCTAACCGGGGGCTTGCGCCCCCGGCTATTATCTGCCGCCGCTCTGCGGCTGATTCAGCAATGAACCCTTGCGGTGGATCTGCCGCGAGGGAGTTCTGAGACAGTCTCGCCGGACGGGGTTCGCGATGTTGCTTCCTATCGAGCGCGGCCGACAGGTGAAATTCTTGAAACTTTTCGGGATTTAGTATGTTACTAATGGTGGCACCTATTCGATACAGGAGAATCCTATGATTCGACGCTACCTCCCATTGTTTATGCTGATGATCCTTTTCCTGCCTGTGATCCAAGCCATGGCACAGGCTCGTCCGCTCCAGCAGGCACCGCCTCAGCCGCGAATCCAGCTGCAGGGTCCGGGTGCCGGTCCTAACGCGCCCATGCCGGAGAATCCGGTGCAGGTCTTGACTCGATTCCTTCAGCTCACCGAACAGCAGATCGCCGACTTGCGCGCCTTGCTGGAGGACCGGAAGGATGTTGTCGAGCCTCTGATGAAACAGATACCCGAAAAGGATGGGGAATTGCGGGATTTGTTGAATTCCGCAAGTCCTGATCCAGCTGCGGTGGGAAGAGTCACCATTGCCATGCACGACCTGCGCAGGCAGGCGGACGAGGCGCGCAAGGACTTTGCAGCCCGCTTCGAAGCCCTGCTCACCGCTGAGCAGAAGTCTCGTTTGAATACCGCTAGGCAGGCGGCCCGGCTGCAGCCCGTGGCAGGGGCTCTGCGCGAGCTCGGCATCATCTGACCGCGTCGGTTTCGAGGACCAGGACAACAATCGCCAACACGCCGGGGCCAGGGAACCACGGGTAGAGGCACCTTGCCGGGATCATCGGGGACCGAAAAAACCGGGGACGTCCCCAGTAGTGTCCCATCTAGACTTCAGAGAGATGATGCAACATTTTACTTGACTATGAATTACGGGCGAATTGTGGCGTAATCGATTTCAAATTACTCTGGATTTTGTGGTGTTGATTCTAAAGCACTTAGCTCGCCCCAGTGGTGCATTTCAACGTTTCGTGGGACACTACTGGGGACGTCCCCGGTTTTTTCTCCGGTTTTTTATGCGGCTAAACTCCGTTACACCCCTCAAGAGACATCGCTGATGCGACGCATCTCGACTTCCCGCTCACGCAGCGCCGGACGGTGCATCAGGCAGCGGCACACGACAAGCTTCCACCATGCGGAGAAAAGCTGAACCAATACCCGGCTTAGATGTCTGACGGTGAAGAATTGGCTGCTCCCATGAGAGCGATGGTAGTGATGGACCGGAACCTCGACAATCCGGCAGCCGCTATCCTGGAATCTCCTCATCATCTCCACGCAGATCATGCCACTATCGCAAGTGAGCTCGATCTGTTGGAGGAGACTTCGGCGGAAGAGGCGAAAATCGCAGTCGACATCCCTGACATGCAGCCGGAACAATAGGCGCATGAGGCGTTGATAGAGGGATCCAATGATGATTCTATGTCTATAGTCCGACCTGTGGATCTTGTATCCATTTGCCAGATCAACGCCATTCCCCAAAGCATTCAGCAGCAGAGGCAATTCCTCGACATCATACTGGCCATCTCCATCGGTATAAAAAATCAGATCCTTGGAGCAATTCGAAAAACCGGTGATGAGCGCAGCGCCATAACCCCGATTGATTCCATGATGAATGACCTTGAGAGACGGATATACATGGGATAGCAGGTTCAGCAGTTGGCCGGTCCCGTCCGCCGATCCGTCATTCACAACCACGATCTCGTAGTCATCCGTCAGCTTAGGGAGCAGCTCGGCAACTCTGCGGATAATGTTGCCAATGGTGCCCTCATCGTTATAAGCGGGGAAAAATGCTGAAATGGAACGATTTCCCGAATTCATTCGCATGCTCCAATGCCAATAAAATAATCACTATTCCGACATCCGCATCCATCTTTCTGCAATCACCTCATTGGATAACGTTCTACGGTTTCTCCTGACGCAGTCTGAACATTCGTATGCCGGCCACCTCCGACTCAAGGCTGTAATGTTGTTCAACCAGGGCGCGAAAATCGGGAAATTTTTCGAGGCGCACGATTCGTTGTACATCGACGATATAGCGTGGCCGGCTCTTCCTCAGAAGATCGGCTGTCTGGGCCTGGATCATCGGTTCTGCCGCCCGAGGTGGATAGTCATCCGCCACATTAAAGTCCATCCATTTGGTTGCCATAGGCCTACCGGCAATGAAGTACAGCTGAGGACTGGATCCCCATATAAAGATGCTGTCATGAGACGATGTCCCGCGTTTCAAGCGCTCGGCAATATGCTGGTTCCTCCGATTCTCATCCCCCATATTCCAGATCTGTCGCGGCTGCATATTCGGAAAGGCAAGGGAGCACCAATTCACGAGCGTGCGGCTGTGGAACCATAAAAAACTGACTAGGAAGGCCGCACAGCAGACTCTTCTGACAAGACGAGTGCCTGCCTGATGGCGCGTTCTCCATATCTGAACCAAGCCCATGGCCCCGAGCAACGACAGTGGGGGCATGATCTGAATAAAGTAGTTGGCGTAATACCGTCTTCCAATTGCAACTCCCACGAATGCGCTCAGCAGCCAGTACACCGTGAACCAATAGGCCAGAGTGTTCTGCCACCTCATCCGGCGGCTCAGCCATATAAGAATGACGAGCCAGGCAAAAATCAGTGCGAATCCCAGGTTCGCTCGAAGGGACTTGACAAGGAATGCCTCGGCGTTAATGCGGCCCACATAGCGAAATCCATACAGAATGGCCTGCTCCCACCAGGCCCACAGAATCCCCGCACGCCAAAGGTAGGCGAGAAACGCTCCGACTCCGAGGGCGAAACCCGCCAGAAGAATGATCGAGGGACGCAGCCGCTCTTTTATGCTGCCGCTGCCGGCAAAGACCACAAAGATAGCCAGGAACGCCATTTCCGTGATTGCCACGGGCTTGGTGAGGAAAGCAAAAGAGGCAAGAAGGCCTGCAATGAAAATACTGTAACTGCGCCTGTGAAGCACTCCCAGCAGATAGTTGTAGGCGGCGGCGGTAGAGAATACTACCATCAGGGTCTCCGTGTTCATCCCGATGATTCTCGGAATGTAATAGGTCGTGCTGGCGACTGCGTGGATCAGCGCCGCCCCGGCTCCCACCCGGGGTGAAAAAAAGCGAGCACCCAACATGAAGAGCAACACAGAGGTGATGCAAACGAGAAGAAGAGCTCCGGCATGAATGGAATTCATGTTGATGCCGAAAAGCCTGAACAGCAAAACGCAGAACCAGAAGATCGGCGGATTCTTATCCAGCGCAACATCCACATACAGCTGGCCGCCATGATGAAGTGCATTCGCGCCGTTTGCCCACCAGGCCTCATCAACAAAGATGAAGTCATGTTGGAAGTAAGGAACTCTAAGAAGGACGGAAAGAACCAAACTCAGGGCAAGCAGCAGCAAGTACTTGTGTTTTTTAACCCAAATTGGAATCCGGTTGTATGAGCGCAACAAGGCATGTCCTTTGCAAGATCGGAAGAAGCTAACGCCAGAGAATATCTAAAGTTTTTTATATCAGTAGTTTAGCTGCTTCTAAAGTCTTCGTTATTAAGAAATTCTAAGCTAACATGCAAATGGCAGGTGAACCCATCCCCTGAGGGTGGTAATTTAATAGAAAAAGGGGAGTAGGGATAATCAGGCAGAAGCATAAGCGATGAGCCTATTTGACCCGCTGGTATTGAGGCCCGAGGGGCTGCCAGGAGATCGGCCCGGCCGTGAGGCAGGGATACAGGCATAGAGGAATATAGCGCTCCCAAGGTGCCGCACTATCGGCCGAACGCAACTTGAACCGACAACCAATAGAGGCCAAACATGTTAGAATGGTCCTTGACCGAGGCAGCCTGCCGATCCATTTTCTGCCGGCAGGCGATTGTGGATGATGGATCATGAGGAAGCGGAGATGAGGTCGCGAACCAAGATCGCTTTGGTATTTGGATTCGGCACGCTGCTTGTCTTGATCGGATTTCTGGCTATTACCTCCTTTTGGAGAGCTGAACGAATCTACAGGGATGTGTCCACAATCCATGACACCCAGCGATCGGGTTCTGCACTCCTTGACGACATCCACACCGATGTTTACATCGCCGCCATTCTCACACGCGATTATCTGATGGACCCACAGGCCACGACGGCCGTGCAGTATCGAAACGACCTGCTGGCAAGACGGGCCTCCATGGAGAAGCATCTGGCTGACCTTGCCTTGATCGTGGTGCCGGAGGGCCGCCTCGCACTTGAGCGTCTCCGCCGTGAGGTCAATGTCTACTGGAGCCTGCTCAATCCGATCTTTGAGTGGGATCCGGATCAGAAAGCAGCGATCGGTTATCAGTTCCTGCAGCAACAGGTTATCCCGCGGAGAAGGGCGGTGCTTTCGCTGACGAATGAAATCGACGTGCTGAATGCGGTAAACCTGCAGAAAGCGCGGCAGAAGATCAGCGAAAGCCAGGGGGAATTCCGCAGGTACGTGGTTGGCATGTCTGCCCTTGCCTTGTCTTTGGCGCTTCTGGTGGCGGGAGTGAGCTTCTTTCAAATCTCCCGTCTGGAGAAGCGTTCTGAGGAAGAACGTCAGCGGATCCAGCATGCCGAACAGGAGCTGCGGTTCCTTTCGCAGAAGCTGGTCCAGGCACAAGAAGAGGAGCGCAAGTCGATCTCCCGGGAGTTGCACGATGAGATCGGCCAGATGTTGACGGGCCTGCGACTCGAGATCAGGAACCTGGAGGAATTGCGCACTTCTCCCGGGCCGGCTTTCCAGGAGCATCTCGCAGAAGCCAGGAATCTGGCCGAGAGAACTCTAAGAGCTGTGCGCAATCTGGCAATGGGATTGCGCCCGTCCATGTTGGATGATCTGGGCCTGGCACCGGCTCTTCAATGGCAGGTCCGTGAGTTTTCACGATTGAACGGCATACCGGCGACGGCTGAGATCGACGGCGATCTGCACAAACTGCCGGAAGAGGTGTGCACTTGTGTCTATAGAGTTGTCCAGGAATCGTTGACCAACTGTGCCCGCCACGCGCAGGCAAAAAACGTTCACGTCACGCTTCACGGCAGCCGGAGCCGCATTGTCATGACGGTGAAGGATGATGGCATCGGCTTCGATTCCTCCGGCGCCCCATCCAGAGGCCTGGGATTAATCGGTATGGAAGAGAGAGTGCGGGAACTGCGGGGCAAAATGGCCATTAGTTCCCTGCCGAATAGGGGAACTCTTCTGGAAATCTCGATTCCCATGATGCAGGAGGGAGCGCAATGAAATCCATCCGAATCCTTTTGGCCGATGATCACGGAGTCGTGAGAAAAGGACTGCGCTTCCTGATCGAGCGGCAATCCGGCATGGAGGTCGTAGGAGAGGCACAGGACGGCAGAGAGGCAGTGCGCCTGGCTGAGGAACTTAATCCGACAATCATCATCATGGACATAGCGATGCCAAAGCTAAACGGCATTGACGCTACCGCACAAATCGTCAAGCGCGATCCGGGGATCGGAGTCATCATTTTGAGCATGCATTCCGACGAAGGATATCTGGTGCGTGTTTTGGCGGCCGGAGCGCGGGGATATCTGCTCAAGGACTCCGCCGAACTGGACCTGGTTCAAGCCATTCAAACAGTTGTGCAAGGCAAGCCGTTCTTCAGTCCGCAAATCGCTCAGACTCTGCTCGAAGATTATCTGCGGCAACTCCAGCAGCGAGGCCTCCAGGACTCGTATGACCTGCTGACCGAACGTGAAAAGGAGATTCTGCAGCTGCTGGCCGAGGGCAAATCGAACAAGGAAGTTGCCTCGCTTCTCGACTTGAGCGTTTATACCGTCGAAACTCACCGGGCGAACCTGATGCAGAGATTGAATCTCCACAGCACCGCCGAGATTGTCCTCTATGCCGTACGCAAGAGAATCATCTCCTGAACTTGGCAATTTCTAATTTGCCAAGACTTGCACAGGTGGGAGTACACCGCAATTGTTGAAAATGATCCCCTTCGGCAATCAGCCTGCAGGGGCAAAAAATCCTCGCTAGTGCCTTTTTTCTTAAAATCTACTGACTTTACGGTATGGGCTCCAGGACCCGCAAAATGCTAGCCTACAATTTTACGTAGGCTTTAGTTGTTTCAGTATCCCGTTCCAAAACCAATGAGATTTGCGGGTCCCTGAATGGCAATTTCGGCGCACCCACTCTTGCAGACATCGAGGGGATTATCTTCTTACAATGCCTGGCACATCGCCCTGCTGCTGTTCGGATTATGCCTGATCGCATATGCTCCGACGTTCAACAATGGCTTCATTTCCGATGATTTCATCATGCTGGATTGGGTGGAACAATGGGAGGAGGATTTTCTCTTCTTCTTTCGCATGGTTCCCGATGTCTTTCGCATCACCGGTTATGCCGTTTTCAGAATCCTGAAAGGGGTGTTTGGATACCGTCCCGAATTCTTCTACGCTTTCAGTATCCTGGTGCATGTTCTCAATACCGTGCTCCTCTGGAGGCTTCTCGAACGCCTGTCCGGCTCCCGGCGTGTGGCGATACTGGCGGCAGTCCTTTTCGCAGTATTCCAGAACCCGCAGGAAGCCATCAAGTGGATGGCAGCCCTCGCGGATGCCCTGGCAGGATTCTGTGTCCTGGCGGCCCTGCTCTTCTGGGTGAAGGAAAAGTTCCTGTGGAGCTCCCTGTTTTACCTGGCAGGTCTTTTCTCGAAAGAATCTGCGGTGGTCGTCATACTGCTCATACCCTTGCTGGAGTTTTTAGCACGACGAAAGCTGACATTACGCAAAGAGTACCTTTACCTCCTGATGCCGCTCCTGCTCTTTCTGGTTGTTTTCGCTGTGACCACTTCCTCGAACTACATGCTCGCCGATGGGTACTATGCTTTCGGACCCCGGGGTCTGCTTGTTCTGGGCATCACCTTGCACAGACTGATGTTCCCATGGCTCTACGTCGCAATTCTCTGCTACCTGGTAGCGCAAAGGAGGCGACTGCCAGGGGAACTCGCAGGCGGCCTGATCTGGATGACCATTGGATTGTCCCCCTTCATCTTTCTAACCTATCAGAACCACATTCCCAGCAGGCACCAATATATTGCATCGATGGGTCTGGCGTGGGCGGTCGCAGTCCTGTTGGAGCAACTGGACAGGAGACGGCTGCGGCAGGCGCTGATCGCGGCTTTTATCCTGATCAACATCGGTTATCAATGGTATGTCAAGGATCCGCAATTCGAACGCCGGGCAGCGCCTACCACCCGCTTGCTGGAACAGCTGCGCCTGCTTCCGCCGGGTCCGTTGCTGCTCGTGGATTTTCCGATGAATCCCTGGATGGCCAGGATGGCGGCGAAGATGGTGACAGGATGGCAGCCGGACATGATGCGCATCAACCTGCCATCCGATGCCTGTCCCGACTGTCTTCAATTGCGATGGAATGAGGAGACCCAGGAGTTCAGCGTCATATCCATTTCTCCGCCCCGGCCGCAGGATTCCGGTTCGCAGGAGGATGCCCACGACCGTCCGGCGAGAGGACGCAGTCCTGAAGGAACTTTGCAGAGAAACCCCTAGACGTGGACGCAGCCCTTTTCAGTAGGGTGCTCTCGAGAATCTATCGAGCGCAAGAACGTCCAGGTCCAAGTCGAAGTCTAGGTCCAGGTCCACGTGAACGAATTAGCATGTCCCCACCTTCCCCTTTGTTTGCAGACATATAAATAGGTCATATTGCAATTTTTGTTTGACATAAAAGGGAGCTGTAGCTACGCTTGCCGGCAGGAGATGGGCGTATGGCGGTAAACATAAGAATGAAGGTGGCACGCGTCGAAAAGGGGTGGTCGCAGCAGGATTTGGCTGACCGGGTCGGCGCAACCCGGCAGACCATCGGGCTGATCGAAAAGGGCGGCTACAATCCCACACTGAAACTGTGCATTCGGATTGCGCAGGCGTTAGGTAGAACGCTGGACCAGTTGTTCTGGGAGGAAGATCGCAATGAAAGGGCCAAGGATTCAGATTGACGAGTGCAACGTCACCACCACGCGCAAGATCTGCACAAGGCTTTACCTGGTGACCATTGCCGCGCTATGGCTTGATGTCTTCTGGAGGCAGTTTATTTTGAGACAGCCGTTAAGCGAATTTGGCGACCTGGCGGCCCTGATGGCGGCCAATGTTGTCCTGTTTATTGGCGCCATCCTCTATTATGGGGGCGTGACTCTGCCAAGAATCCGCGCCTCGGTCGTAGCCGTTTTTTATCTTGTGTGCGTTGCGATCGGCACGGCGTTTACTGCCTACCGATACCATCTCAGCTCGATCGGCGAGATTCTGGGCAGGCTCGTTCTCGTGGCTGCGATTGCGGGATTTGTGGTCGTGTTGTACATCGTGGTTGCCTACCTGGGCGCCAGGAAAACAGACCGGGAGATTGAGGAGTAGGGGTGGCCGAACCCGGATCTACTCCGCGCGGAGCGCGCTTGAGGGTACAATCCTCGTGGCACGCCAGGCAGGTATCAGGCAGGCGGCGAGGGCGACCAGCAGCAGGAAGACTCCGACCGTGATGTAGGTCAGCGGGTCGGCCGGCGAAACTTCATAGAGCTGGGCGCCGAGCGGTGCGGTGAAGAGCAGCGCCAGCGGCAGTCCTGCCAGCTCGCCGGCCAGGGCCAGCGTCAGCCCCTGACGCACGACCAGGCGAATAACGTCTCGGGGGCCGGCGCCCAGCGCGATACGAACCCCGAATTCGTGGGAGCGCCGTGCCACCGAATACGCCAGCAGCCCATACACTCCGACGGCGGCGAGCATCAGCGCCAGAACCGCGAAGATGACGACGAGCAGCGTGATGGCCCGCGGGACATACTGCGAATCGGTTCGCAGCGCCTCGAGCGACACAACCTCGTGAACCGGCACGGTGCTATCCAGCGCGGAGACGGCACCCTGGATGGCCGGCACGATGATTGTCGGGTCGCCGGAGAGGTGGGCCACCAGGTACAGTCTGGTCCAGGCGAACTGGAACTCGGGGAGATAAAAGAAGGGGCTCGGCGGCTCGGTGAGCGACGCCTGGCGCACATCGTTGACCACGCCGATGACGGTGCACCAGGGGCGATCGTTGCCCACGATCGGCCGGATCTTCTTGCCGATGGCACGTTCCCCCGGCCATTGCCGTCGTGCCAGCGACTCGCTCACCAAAACTACGAAAGGTGCGCCTCCGGGCAACGTCCCATCGATCGTCTTCCAGTCCTGGTCGCTAAAGTCGCGTCCGTCAAGGATGCGAATGCCAAGAGTCTTGAAATAGCCGGGCGTTACGGTACGCACGTGCGCGGCCGGGATGCGCGGTTTCTCGCCCAATTGGTTATCAGCATCGAACTCCATGATGCGCTGGCCTACAAGCCAGCGATCGCTGGTGCCGGTCGCCGAGATGACGCCCGGCAATGAGCGGACCCGCTCGAGCAAGGGACGCCAGAACTGGAGCACCCGGGCATCGGGTTCGTACCGTGTGCGCGGCAGGTTCACCGTGATGACCACGCGTCCGGCCGTCTGGAATCCCGGGTCGACACTCGAAATGCGGGCGGCGCTGCGCAGCAAAAGTCCGGCCGAGATGAGCAGCGCGAGCGCCAGCGCCACCTCGATAATCACGAGTGTGCCGCGCAGCCCATGGCGCGCCGGCGAACCGAATCCGCTCTCGGTGGCTTCCTTGAGCGCCTCGCTGATTCTCGGCCGCAATGCCTGGATCGCGGGCAGCAATCCTGTCGCTACTCCCGTGATGAGCACGAGCGCGGCGGTAAACAGAAGCGTTGCGCCATAAATCCCCACGGCATCCAGCCGCGGGATGTGGCCGGCGCCGACGTCGCGGAGCACATCCACCCCCCAGAGCGCCAGCAAGACGCCCAGAGCGCCCCCGAGAGCGGCGAGCATGATCGACTCGGTCAGGAGTTGGCGTATGACACGGAAGCGCCCGGCGCCGATGGCCGTTTGAATCGCGATCTCGCGCCGGCGTCCAACGGCGCGCGCCAGCAACAGGTGCGCCAGGTTCACGCAGGCGATGAGCAAGACCAGCGCGGCAGCACCGCTGAGCATCATCAGGATCCGCTGTGTGTCGCCGCCGACCACCAGCCCGTCGAGCCGAACAAGGGTGACTGTCGTGTCCGATTGCGCAGCCCGAAACTCCGGATGCACATCCGCCGCGATGCCCTGCAACTGGGCTTGCGCAGCCTCAATCGTCTGGCCGGGCTTTAACCGCCCCGCGACGACCAGCATGCGGCGGTCGGGCATGTCCGTGACGTAAGGCGGGAGCGGCATCACCAGATCGATGTCGAGCCACTGCTCGCCGGGCGACATTACTCCCACAATAACGGTCGGCCGGTCGTCAACCAGAATCGTCCGGCCAATCGCTGCCGGGTCGGCACCAAACTGCTGGCGCCATAACCGGTGACCGATCACCGCAACATCCCGGGGGTGGCCAACCACGGTCTCTTCGGCAGAGAAGCCGCGCCCCAGCTTGGGTTCCAAGCCTATGGCGGCGAAGAAATCAGCGGTCGTTTGCCGCGCCTCAACCTGAAGCGGCGCTTCCAGACCTCCCACGTTCGTGACCCGGTCGTACCAGGCAGTAAGATGGCTGAAAACCTCGTTGCGCTCGCGCAAGGCCAGGAACATGCGCGTCGAGCACTCGTTGTAGGTTGTCCCGCGAACCAGATCCTTCTCCTGGACTACGACGAGCCGTTCCGGTTCGCGGAGCGGCAGCGGCTGGATCAGCAGCGCGTGAATCACGCTGAACAAGATGGCGTTGGCGCCGATCCCAAGCGCCACCGTGAGGGCCGCCGTGATTGTGAAGCCTGGACGTCGCCTGAGGCAGCGGTGGCTGAAAATGACGTCCTGAAGGAGAGAGCTCACGGCAAGACTCCACCCACCGGCGGATGGCCGGCTTGGGATATGTGGTTAGCAACTCGCAGGCCGGCGTCTCTACCCTGGCCCCAGCTCTCGGGACTCCCCTGCCGCCGGATCAGGTGATTCTTTCGATTCCCCAGCGATTCCGAAGTTCTCAAATAGATTGCAGTAAGGAATTATATCAAAGATGCTCGGGTTTTGCAGTCAAGCCGGCAGCAGCAAACATCATAGCGACATCGCGGACAAGTACGATCTCGAGATCCTTTGACGGCTCAATGGACCGTCCGGGCAAGCCCATACACATATACTTTATCGCCGGTCTCCCGCGACGGCAGCGTTGAGGGGTACCTGCGGATGACAATCCAGCCCTCTGCCATCAACTCAGAAAGTGCGTCTTGCCTATCGGCCCACCGGCGCGCCGACTCCCGGGGGTCGGCAGAAAGGTGGGCCAGTAGATGCCACATGTTGTTATCATGTTCTAACCACGCATATCGTTGCATCGGTGCCTCTGAGCTGCTGTTTATCTGCCCGCCGGGATATTTCCCAGAGAAGGGAGGACCGGCAGGATCCCCCGCCGAGCATGAGCTGGGCTTACGCAGACCACGGATGCTCTGCATCCGTAGATCCTTCCCTGGCCCGCCATGCTTGTGGATAAAGGCTCGGCTCCAGGTTCTCGCTGTTTCGAGATGCAATAAACATGCCCGACCTGCTGGAGACCCCAGGCCGGATTGGGAAAACGATTTTTTGTCCAGACAATGGGGCACGCCTTAGGAAAACCTTGTTTATGCATCATTTACGGTTGCGTTTGTGGCCGTCCGGACCGCAACGGGATGCGTAACCCGGCACGGCGCGATGATGATGAGGTGTTGATTTCCGGCATCAGCACGATGAAATTCAGCAGTTTTGCCTCCAGGCGACCAAGGTGCCGCACTTCGCAGATAGGGTGATGCACGTGCATGGACGCCCTCCAATCCTCCTGGAGAGCGGCACTGAATCGATGCAGGTGTGCTCCAGATTGACGCAATAACGTGAAAGCCGTCACCGAAAATAAGGCGGCCTTATGCAACCATACCGTGAGCTTCATTGTTTCTTGCGGGGTATGTAAAGTGGCCGGCAATCAAAATACTGGACGTCCGCGTCTCTGGATCAGCTACCTGTCGACTTGTGCAGAAGAGAAAGACTTCAGCTTCCTCGTTTCGCAGCTAAAGGATGTAAATATTGAGGCGATCTACACTTCCCTCCAACTTCAGCCGGAAATGCGCCTTTGGGAGCGAATCGTGCAAAGACTGCTCAGCATTGACTTCGACGGCTGGGTATACATACTGACGCACCAGTTTCTTACCAACAAGGCATGCACCGATGAGCTGACTGCGGCAATCGATCAGATGCTCCCCCACATCGGATCCGATTTTCTCATGGGCGGCCTGTTGCATGGAGTTGCCGCCCAGCATGTGCCTCCGGCGCTCAGGATACGGCCGTGCCTTTCGCTGGGGGATCCGCATTGGAAGCACCAGTTGGCGAGCGCCCTCAGAAATCACGCGCCTCTCCAAAGGCCTGAAATGGCGCGGGAGGAAACGCGCTTCCAATGGAAGGTTCATTCCTGCTACGGCGGCAATCCTGCGATGACGGCCATCGAGGTCGGCCCAAGACTCGAGAGCATCCAGTATTGGCGTTTTGCCGTTCCAAAATCGGTACGGACGGCCCGCTGGGGGGTTGGGGCCGCAGGGGGCGGCGAAATCTCACCCATTAAATTCTCTATAGCCAAGGGCTCCGGGAGATACGGCAGCGCCGACGTTGCCTGGTTCGGTGCCGCCAATGGGATATCCAACACGGAAAGCGCCTATGTGGTGTTTTCGGGCGCGCTGCCGGAATTTGTCTGCTTTGGGCCGGCCGATAGTCCCGCAGGGCCTCCGGGCCGCATGGAGATTCTCCGGACCGGCGCTGAATAATCGAGGCGTTCTCATACGCTGCGCCGTGAGCCTTCAAGGCACAAAACGACAAGAAACCAAATCCGAAATATGCGGATCCTGGCGTCGTCTTGACATAGGGCGGAAGCCGCCCAGTCCGGAATGGTCGGAAAACTGCAGAATGTTGGGAAAAAACGCATCTTACTTCCGCGTCGCTGTGCGTCATGACGGTATAATCTTGCTGAGTTGTCACTTTCGGGTATCTCCGTCATCATGGATCGGAAAGTCAATATGACATGGCGTTCCTTCGTGAAGGGTTCTGTGCCGGCCGTGCTGGTTGCCTGGATCGTTCTCTTGCTGACTGCGCAGAGCTCCAACTCAGGCAATGCCGGCATCTGCGTGGTTGCGGTCCGCGACTCCGGCCTCTTCACCATGTGTCCTTCCTCATCCCTTGTGAAAAAATGGGGATATCTGGGCCGCACGCAAAGTCTGGAGATCATCCAGAATCCCGACGGTCCGCGCCTGGCGCTCCCGCGACACCTGATCCAATTGGATCGGCCTGTCCTGGACAGGTCACGCTCGGGTTGGTGGCAGATAATCGGGAATGGCCCGGGCTTATGCCCATCAGGGCTCATTGATCTTGACCTGAAAAAAGAGATTGAGGCGGAATTCTCGCTGCGGGACGACTACCGGCTCGTGGATTCCCCGGAGAAAGCCGACCTGATTTTTTTGGCTGAAGGTATCTATGCCGATCGGTATTCAGGTTTCATCGGCGTTCAGTCTGGTCGCTCCCGGTCTTCCGGCAATCCTGTGCTTGCGGCTGTAATGGCGATTGTCGTTCCGGCCGCTGTTTACATCCGGGCCCCCGCCGACAGTGAACTGCTCCTGGAAGCCAGGCTCTGGGAAGGCGCAGAAGCATGGAAATCAAATCCTCCCGGGCTCGACCGGCAGCCCGCCTCGGAGCCGGCGTCATGCATGCAGTTGGTCGGCCAATTTTTGAACCGGAAGGGTCAAAAGTCGAAATTTCCCGCGCTTTGTACACCTCGGATCCCGGCACCCGCAGTCGATGGTCTGGGGACACCTCTTACCAGGCCCGAACTGATGGGCAGGGCAGGCGGTCCGCAGGGCGCATCCCAAAACACGCCGGGGGCTTCTACAGCAAGCGGTGTCTTCAAAGTCAACGTGTCGCTGGTTGCTGTGCCGACGCTGGTAAGCGACGCGGCGGGCCGGTATATCCCGGATTTGTCTGCCAGGGATTTCCATGTATTTGAAGAC
>CAYGWQ010000046.1:0-23255 GCA_964353465.1 uncultured Acidobacteriota bacterium
TCCGGGGTTGGTCGTCCCTATCTGATATGATCCTGCTCCAGTCGAACTGCCTGATTTCATCCATGGTCAGCAATTCGAAGTAATTGGTGGACCGGTGATACGCATCTGTCAGTCGGTTGCGGAATGGTTCGAGGGATGTCTGAATCGGTAGGGGAAGGCCGTCCTCCCACGCCACCCGGCCCGGATTGCGGTCGATGCGATCAATTTCATCTTTCAGGGTGCCGCGCCATTTCGTCTGCTCGACATCCTGAATGCCATCCAGCTGGTTGTCGAGCCAACGGAGCATCAGGCGTTGATACTGCCGGTGCACCCCCTCCGGACTTAATCCCGGATTATCGCGGAATACCCGGTCTCTGTCCTGGCGGCGACCCTGAGTCAGAATCGGCGGTCCCTCTTCCAGGGAGTGGTGAAGCCATGAGTGATAGGCGATTGAATAAATGTAGGCGTATTCGCCCAATCCCATCCGTTTGTCCAGCAGGGCTCGGTTACGGTGGTCTACATACTCCCCGAATGGAGCGATCAGATTGCTCATATCATTCAGAATCCGGAGGACCGATCTGAAAGAGGGCTGCCTTTGGTTCAGACGCTCGAAATCGAGATTGGCCAGTGCGGCATCAATGCGGGTCTGCTCGCCTCTCAGCGCCTCGCGAACCGATAGAAATATCTCCATTCTATCCGGGCTTATTGCCCCATCTGATTGCGGCACAAAGGCTTCGGCGGCGCCATAGGCTTCCGCAACCTGTTTGCGACTGTCTGATGCCGTCTGCAATGGGGCAAACTTCCCCCGTACGAACACGACGGCTCCGGTAATCAGAGCGACGACAATCACGATGATTGCGGCGCAACCGATTCCGCAGCCAACCAGCCATTTCTGAGGAGTGCTCAATGCCATGCTTCACCGCCGGATCGTCTGGACATCTGTCATGCCCCCTTTGGTTGTGTGCGAGCGACCGATGCCGCCAGGATGCCGCGCATCGCTCCTATTCCGTACCGCATCCATACTTGATACGGCAATCCTCGGATCGGGGTTTACCGATCCTGCTGCGGATCCTGCCGCGGCCCGGAGATCCAACAGGAACATTTCGGCAATAACAAAGCTTGGGGGGCAGAGCGAGCCAAGTTCTGTCCTGTCAAGCGTCATAATGAGAGCTTTGATCGCGTTTTCCGACTCCCGCGCCGGCGACCGATGCGCCTTCATACGTTCAGGCATTGCATGGCGGTTTCGGGATAGCGCGGGCCGGCGGCGGCGTTCTTGGGTGCGACTTCATCCAATCTGTTCAGGTCTTCGGCCGAGAGGGAGATCTCCGTTGCCGCAACATTTTCCTCAAGGTGACTGCGGTAGGCGGTCCCGGGTATCGGGATGATCTCGTCCCCCTGAGCAAGCACCCACGCGAGCGCCAGCTGCGACGGTTTGACGCCTTTAGTGCGTGCGAATTCGCGCACCTGATCGGCGAGGGCCAGGTTTTTCGGGAAGTTCTCACCCTGAAATCGGGGCAAAAGCCGCCGGTAGTCCCCCTCGGGGATGTCCTCGATACTGCGAAAACGTCCGGTGAGAAATCCGCGCCCGAGGGGGCTATAAGCGACAAATGCAATGCCAAGTTCCCGCACGAGTGGGAGGATCTCATCTTCCGGATCACGGCTCCAAAGCGAGTACTCGGTCTGGAGTGCCGTGACGGGGTGGATCTTGTGTGCGCGTCGTATGGTCGCAGGGGCGGCTTCGGAGAGTCCGATGAAGCGGACTTTGCCTGCCTGGACGAGGTCGGCCATGGCGCCCGTCGTTTCTTCGATCGGAACGTTGCGGTCCACCCGATGCTGATAATACAGGTCGATATGATTCACGCCGAGGCGCAAGAGCGACGCATCGCAGGCCCGGCGCACATATTCGGGCCGGCCGCTGATGCCGGCAAAGCTCCCCTCCGGGCCACGCACTATCCCGAACTTGGTGGCCAGGATAACCCCTTCTCGCCGGCCGCGTATGGCCCGCCCCACGAGCTGTTCATTCTTGAAGGGGCCATATACGTCGGCGGTATCGAGGAAGTCGATGCCGAGATCAAGGGCGCGGTGCAGGGTCGAAATCGACTCCTCAACCGTGGCACCGGCGTAAAACTCGCTCATTCCCATGCAACCCAGCCCCAATCCGGATACTTCAAGCCCCGATTTTCCGAGTTTTCTGCTTATCATGCCGTCCTCACAGATTTAAGAGCATTCGCAAGATATAGGCTCTTAATCACCGACTGTCAAGTTGCCGGCCCAAATCCGAGATGGACGTAGCCCCTTCTTGCAGCTCATGATAAAAATGCTGCAAACCATCGAAGAGGAGGAAGTCGATGATCATCGTCCACGTGCACGTTCACGTGAAGCCCGAGCAGGTAGCAGCCTTCAGGTCGGCAACGATCGAAAATGCCCGTCAAAGTGTCCATGAGGCTGGTGTCGCACGTTTTGACGTGCTTCAGCAGGCGGAAGATCCCTGCCGGTTTATTCTGGTTGAAGTGTATCGGACTCCGGAAGCTCCGGCCCAACACAAGCAGACGGCTCACTATGCCAAGTGGCGTGATATGGTTGCACCCATGATGGCCGAGCCGCGCGTAGGTGTTTCCTATGCTAATGTCTTTCCGGACGAAAAGGGGTGGTGACCTGCAATGCGGTTTGAGTTTGCGACGGCGACACGCATCCTGTTCGGGGCGGGCACGGTCGGGGAGGCTGCCTCAGCCGCAAAGGAGATGGGGCAGCGGGCGTTCCTGGTGACGGGAGCCTCTCGCGAGCGGCACAGGCATTTTGCGGATTTGCTGCAATTAAACGGCGTTGTAGCTATACCTTTTGCTGTCGGGCAGGAGCCGGGTATCACTCTGGTTCAGCAGGGAATCGAACTGGCTCGTCACGCGGGATGTGATCTGGTGATTGGCTTGGGCGGCGGCAGCGCCATTGATGCCGGCAAGGCCGTTGCCGCACTGCTGACTAATGAGGGGATGCTGATCGACTATCTGGAAGTGATCGGCGGAGGGCGTCCACTTGCGCGGCCAGCAGCCCCGTTTATCGCCATCCCCACGACGGCCGGTACCGGATCCGAAGTGACCCGCAACGCTGTGCTCGCGTCCCCTGAGCACAGGGTCAAAGCCAGCATGCGCAGCCCGCTCATGCTGCCGCGGCTGGCAATCGTGGATCCGGAGCTCACCTACGACCTGCCGCCGGGGATTACGGCGAGTACCGGTCTGGATGCTCTGACTCAGCTGATCGAACCTTACGTCTCCGTGCGCGCCAATTCGATGACCGACGTTTTCTGCCTCGAGGGCATGTGCCGCGCCGCTCGTTCCTTGCTCCGGGCGTTTCGCGACGGCAGCTCGACATCGGCCAGATCCGACATGGCGTTTGCCAGCCTCATGGGAGGACTTGCGCTGGCCAATGCCGGGCTCGGCGTCGTTCACGGATTTGCGGCTTCCATCGGAGGTATGTTCCCGGCGCCGCATGGGACGGTCTGCGCTGCCTTGCTCGGGCCCGGCATGGCGGCCAACATTCGCGCGCTCCGTGCGCGTGCTCCCGAAAGCGATTTTCTTGTTCGGTATCAGAAAGTAGCTGGCGTGCTTACGGGAAATCCTGGGGTCGCGCCGGAAGAAGGGCCGGAATTCGTGCGCAGCTTGTGTGCGGAGCTTGCTATTCCACCCCTGCGTTCGTACGGGATCCTTGAAGACGATGTCGCCATGCTGGTGGCACATGCATCCCGGTCGAGCAGCATGAAGGGGAATCCCGTTTCCCTTGCTCCTCATGAACTGGCCGCTGTACTCATTCAGGCGCTTTGAATCTGCCTTTTACAATGACACCCGAAATGGTCGCCGATGCAGCCAGAGCTTTCCGGCCGAAGATTCTCTACCCCTACCACTTCGGCAGCACCGACACCAACAAACTTGTCGACCTCCTGAAGGACGAAAAAGGGATCGAGGTACGGATTCGCGATATGAGATGATCCTCCCGTGACCGCTCGGGCCGCTTTTATTAACCACGAAATATACGAAATACACGAAATGTTCGAATCAGAGCATTACGATGGCGATTGGAATGCCAGTACTCTCTGAAGAGCCGAGGATCCTTTGCTTGTCACCGGCACGCTTTCGTGTATTTCGTTGTTATTGTTTTAGCGGTCGCCGGCCGTGCAGTTCTTAATTCAAGCTTCCGGCTTTGCGGGAGTTTGCTGACTCGGCGGGACGTTCAGCGCCGCTGTTGGATAAGCTCCAAGATGGCTTTCTGGTGCAGGCTTTTCAGGCGTTGGTAACCGGTGCCATAGGGGAAGTCCGTTCGCGTTTCGAGCTTTTCCAGGGCGCCCAGGAAGCCCTTCTCGCGCAGCACTTCTGCAGCCACCCATTGAGCGAATCCTTCGAACAGTTCCGGTTCGAGAACACTGAGATTGTTCTCGGTCTGCCAGGCATGGGTGTATTCGTGGGCTGCCGTCTCGTATAGCAGGTCCGGCGGCAAGCCGAAAAGAAGAACGATTTCCGACTTGCCATTCTCGAGGCGATACATACCCAGCTCTTTCCCATAGAGCGCCCCGTTGGCAGCGACACCTTTTGCCCCCGGTTTCGGGGTGGGGGAGGTAAGTCCGCTCAGTTTTTCCACTCGCACGGTGTAGGGACGCCTGACTTTGAGTCCCAGCCGCTTCTCAATGGTTTCGCGGGCATAGCGCACGATGCTGTGGATCGCCTCGACATTGAAAACAGCTCGTTCGCCGCAATCGCTGCAAATGATGCGTCCATCGGGATAATTCCAATGCGTGTCACCGACGGGAACCCCGCAGAGGTCGCAGGCATGCCGGTTGTTCTTGCACTCGGCACAGAAAATCCCTTTGCCAAAGGGGAAGCGGTAGAACGTCCCGAGAATCGGCTTTCCGCAGGCTTTACAGCGCAGGAGTTTCGCGAGGCACTTCTTGCAGGCTCCAGTATCGGGGTCGACGTCGCCGGCCGCCGTCGGCAGAGTGCACACGCTGCACCTCGGGGCCTCCAGGTAGCAGCGCTCGCAGTAGGCTTCCTTGCCGCCTTGGACCTGATAATACTTTCCCGGGGTAGGAATAAGGGTGCCGCAGATGTGGCAACGCAACTGGCCGGTTGCCGCAATAGCGGAGCCGAGTATAAAAAACGCCAGAATCACGAGTAATCTACGTCGCATAGTCGTCAGTCGATAGCTTGTCTCCGCCGGGCTCATTCCGAACACAGCATGCTATCAGTATAGTTGAAATCGTGTCCTCGCTCGGGATTTTCTTGAGGAGATCCGAGAAGGATTCGAATGGCGCTTACCGAGGGGTGATTCGTGCCTCTCACCTGATCCGCGCACCTGGCCTCTCAAGAAACGGATCCTGGAATGGCAGGTGACGGCCTGGTTGCGAGCATCTTGAGCTGTTTTTCCTTCCGTTTACGCATTTCCTTACAGGCCGGAAAGCAATCCACCCGAGGATCCGGCCCGCAGTTTATCGAAGTTTCACCCTGGAAGGAGGGAAGATGCCTGGATTGAAACGATTGCCTCTCATCCTCTTGCTGGCAGCATGGCCGGCACACACTCTTGCCGCGCAGGACCGGCCTCCAGATGCCTGGCAATACAGAGTGGAAATTATCGGAAATATCGGCGCCGGGAGTTTCTATCACGGGGATGACCAGTGGGGAACAGGCCTGGACTACGGCGGTGGTTTTGGCGTACGTCCATTATCGGGGTGGTTGCGGCGATTAGGTTTCGAGTTCCAGATGGCGCGGCTCAACGCCACCAACGAAGTGCCTGGATTCACGTTTGAGAATCTGGATGCCCGGATGCTGATGGGAAATGTGTTGTATCACTTCCGCAGCGGCACTCGGTTCCAGCCATACATGCTCGCCGGAATTGCGCACATGAGGGTGGACTATAGAGCCCGGTGTGAGACCTGCCTCTACAATCTCGACCCAGTCACAGGCCAATCGATCCCGGTGCCATCGGAGTGGGGCGTGCGGGACAGCAAAACGGGGATCGGTCTGGGTGGAGGCTTGAAGGTTGCCATCAACCGGCACCTGTGGATACGCCCAGAGCTTTTGGTTGTGGACACAACGGCCGGCTCGGGATGGAATTGGCTCTGGCTCAAATCCCAGATCGGCCTCGGCGTCCATTTTTAAAAAGCCGGGTGAAAAGCGGGGACGTCTCCCATGTTTCCCGGTTTTCTTGGTTTATGGATGGGAATGAAGAGCACCGGGGCATATCCCCGTTTCTTGCCTGCCCCTGGTTTATCGGGCCGGTTTGCCGGCGATTCTTTCGACCTGCCGATACCTCTCATAGATCTCAGCAATCTTTTGGAGGGTACATGTGACTGCCCCCCGGTTGCGTTCGAAGATCGAATAGGCTGCCCTGCCCAGCTCGTCCCGCGCGGAAGCATTCTGCAGGAGTTCGGCGAAGGTTTCGGTTAACTCGCGAATCTGGGCAGTTTTATCCGCGTTGCCGGCAGTGATTTGACGCACGGCGGCGCGCGCGCGGAATTCCTCGATGATCTGTGTGAAGTTCTCCATGGAGGGGCCGATCACGATGGGCTTGGCGTAGAGAGCGGGCTCGAGAATGCTTTGCCCGCCATGGGGAATCAGCGTCCCGCCGACGAAAGCGATGGTAGCGAATCGATAGGCAGTAGCCAGTTCACCGATGGTGTCCAGCAGCAGGACCGGTGCCTGGGTTTGGTTGCCCGGGTCCGTGCGGCGCCTGACCGAGAAGCCGGAACGTGCTGCCAGGTCGGCGACTGCATCAAAGCGTTCCGGATGGCGCGGCACCAGCAGGAGGCGGGTCCGGTCCAATCCGGGTGTCCGACGAATGTTCTGGAGCACCTCGAGCAGGATCTGCTCTTCACCCTGGTGCGTGCTGCCGGCGACAATCAGGGAGGAGTCCGCCTCGGCAAGCCCCAAGGCATCCGCCAGGGAACGGGCCTGAGCCTCGCTGAACTCCTTTTCCACCAGGTCACGGTCATACTTGATGTTGCCGGTCACATACACCCTCTCGGCTGGTGCACCTATGAAACGAATACGCTCCGCATCTTCCTCCGACCTCATCAACAGCATGCCGTAATCCTGGAATACAAAGCGCAAAAGGTGCCGGGCCAGCCGGTAGTGGCGGAATGATTTTGCCGAAATACGCCCGTTTACGAGAATGACAGGGATGCCGCGCCGGCGCGCCTGATGCAGCACATTGGGCCAGATTTCGGTATCCAGGATCAGCAGCATAGACGGACGGATCCAGTTCAGCACGCGGCGGGCCACGCACGCGAGATCGACGGGGAAGAAGAAGGTGTTGCCCTCTCCATAGCGGGCAAACCGCTCCCTTGCGATCGCCTGACCCGTGCCGGTGATCGTCGAGACAGCAATCCGGATTTCAGGAAAGCGCTGATGCAACCCGTGAACGAGAGGCTGTGCGCTGAGCGTCTCCCCGACCGAGCAGGCGTGGATCCAGACGGTCGGTCGGCCGTTCCAGCGCAGGCTCTCTGGGAGCCGTCCAAAGCGCTGGCGCAAGCCGGGCAGATACTTCTGATGCCGCCAGGCTCTGTAGAGCAGGGCAGGGATCAGCAGGATTCCCCATCCCACCATCAGCACGCTGTATAACAAATACATAATTTGTGTCAGCCCGCTAAGGGCCGCCCCTTCCAGCTGCTGCCTCAGCCGGCTAACAGCGCGATCACGCGCTGGAGGTCAGCTTCCGTGTCAACCCCCACAGTGTCATAGGGCGTTTCGGCGACGAGGATGGGGACGCCATTCTGCAGGAATCTCAGCTGTTCGAGTTTTTCCGCCAACTCCAGCGATGATTGCGGCAGGCGATGGAACAGAGCCAGGGCCGCCCTTGTGTAAGCATAGAGTCCGATATGCTTGAAGTAACGGATGCCGCCCATTCCATCCCGATCGAAGGGAATGGGGCTGCGCGAGAAATAGAGTGCGCGTCCCCGCTCGTCCGTCACCACCTTGACGCAATTCGGGTTGCGTGCGGCCATTTCATCAATGGCCACTTTCAAAGTGGTTACCTCGGCATCACCGGAGAGGATCGGCCTCAGGAGGAGATCGATATGATCGGACCGCAGTGTTGGTTCGTCTCCCTGGATGTTGACGTAGACATCCCCGTCGGTTTTTTCCATTACCTCATGCAGACGGTCGCTGCCCGAGGCATGCTGTCCGGTCATGGTGACAGGGATGTTGTGGCTCCAGCAATACTGTTGCACCTCCTCGCTATCGGCTGCCACGATCAAGCCGGTCAGCAAGGGCGATTGTTTGGCACTTTCGTATACCCAGTGCACCATTGCCTTGCCCCCGATGCTGCGCAGCACCTTGCCGGGCAGCCGCTTCGAATCCAGCCGTGCGGGGATCACACCCAAAATTTTCCGCGACTCTCGCAAGCTTTCCCCTTCATTGGACCATGTTCGTCCGGCATCAAATTACCCATTATCCCACCACCCGGCACGGACAAAAGCGAAAATCGCCGAATTAACGATGCGGTTTTGAGGGGAGCCTGGGTCGTGGATGTTTGGCGGGCGGGGGTGACGGTGGCCCGCTTCGCTTCATCTGGCGGTAGACATTTTTCCCCAGCTTGATGTTTTTAAATGTACTGCCTTTGCGATTCATATGCTCCGCCTCACAGAAAACGGGAAACGAACGAGATACCCTAGCGGTCGTCTTGGCGCGCAGCACCTGACTTCTATTAGCGGAATCCCAGGGTCAGACTTCTGGCCGGATCGGTAATGGCGCCGATTTTGGCGGCAATCCCGGTATGCAGTTCGATTTCATCGCCGGTCACGAAGCGCACATCAAGCAGGGTCCTGCGCCTGAATCCGGTCCTCAGATAATTCATTTCAGCCAGCGCAAGGCTCCACCCCTCGAGCCAGAGCTGCAGGTTGTGCTTCATTTCGGGCGTGCCGGCAAAGTGTATGAGCACATCGATATCGGCGTCGGCCCCGGCCGTGCCGTTTTTTGTGCTGCCGACGAGATAAATGCCCTTGACTCCGAAACGCTCTGCATCCAGCTCGGCGGCGATTCTCTGCGCCATCCGGCTGCGCCAGCGCGAGTTGTCGTCAAGCGGGCGCACGGCCGGTTCGGATTGGAGGGGTGACGATACCTCAATGTCGCCCGGGAGGCTGAGGATCCCTACGGCTTCGTCCAGGTCGGCGTTCATGAGGATCCGGAGCACGCGGCCTCCTGTTGTCTGGGGCACATCGATGACGTGGATCGCATGGGCAAAAGCGGCGAATTCCGGCAGCAGATTGGGCAGGATATTCGGCGAACGCTTCAGGAAAGATTCCTGGAATATGACTCCGGGATCATCCGGATAGAGGGGCAGGTAGCGTATGGAGGATTCGACCAGGTCCTGAAAGAAGTGCGTGCCGAAGGACAGGTCGGGAACATAGTTCCCCGTTTTTCGGGCAATCTCGATCAAAACCGCGGTGTTATTGATGTCGGAATAGGTGACGTTCACGCCGAGCTTGATATCGCCCCGGCTGCCCCAACGCCCCGGGCCCATGAGGATGAACCGTCGCTTGGGCAGGATCTTGTTCAAGTGGCTGACGGCGCGCCCCACGGCCTGCAGCTGTGCCAGTTGCTCGAGCCGGCTGTAGCCCTCGGGATCGACGTAGACGATATGAGTGATGTCCGGAATTTTGCCGTTCGACACGTAGCGCTTGGCTGAAAAGATGATCTGGCTCTCCGGGATGTCCCTGGGGATCGGTGCTGCAATGCTTTCGCGCGAATAGCTCTGGGGCCGGCACTGGAGGAGGTAAAAGTGCCGGCCGTCGAACGCGAACTCGATATCTACCGGCGTGCGCATACTGTTGCGCAGCAAGGCGAAGAGGCTTTTCATCTGGCTGATGAAAGGAGTCCTTGTGATCAGGCCTTCGAAGGTGAATAGTACATCGTCCCTTTCGAAATCGATGTCCAGGGTCATGGGAATGCGCATGCGGTCGTCTTCGAAGATGGAGATGAGCTGTCCGATGCTGGGGTATTGAGGTCCGACATCCGCCAGCAGGTCACAAAGCTCCATTGTCCGAAAGGCGTCCTCCTCGAAATCGATGATGTCGATTTTTTTGGGGGAATAGCGGACGATCTCTTCCGGGGTAACATTGATGCGGAGATTGGGCTGTCCGGGAGCCACGAGCATCGGATAATCATCGGCCACCCGATCGACCGCGCGTGTGCCGAGCCCGGGCACCAGCCGCAGAAGGCCATCTTCACGCTTGATCCGGGGCGACCACCGGAATTCGTTGTTGGAGAAGCCGACGCCGGAGAATGCCGGGAAGAAATAATGCCCCACGCGGGTGCCGACCACCTCCTGGATCATGATGCCCATTTCCTCATGCTGGTCGAGCAGTCCCCGCTCGGCGCGGTACTGGATCGGATCGGGGCTGAAAACGGATGCGTAGACTTCAGCGAGGGCATCGAGCAGCGCCGTAAGCCGGTGCGCCTTGTCGCCCTGGTTGGCCAGAAACAGGCTCTTGTATTTGCCGGAGAAGGCCGACCCCATGCGGTCCTCCAGCAGGCTTGAGCTCCTCACGATCACAGGGCGGCCGCCGATATCTTCGAGCGCGGCTGCGATCCCCTGCACGATGTCGGGGGGGAATCGTGAGGCCTTGAAGACCTGGAGAATGTGCGGGTATTCTTCCCGGATCTGATCGATATCGAGATATTTCCAGTTGTAAACATCGTCCAGGTTGTTGAAGGCGAGAAAATTCAGCAGCCCATCGGAGGGAAGGTACCAAGTCTTGGGGATTCGGATGCCGCTCAAGAGATCGGAATTCTCCCTGGCTCGCTGTATGATCCTGGAGGCGAGGAACAGGCCGCTCGTCTTGCCCCCTAATTTGCCGTGGCTCTTCGGCACCAGGATGGTGTGTTCCAGTATGTCGAAGAAGTCTTCCACCTCCAGGTATTTGCGCGATGTCTCGATGAAATCGAGATGATCGGTCAGCAGTCTCCGCACCAGCGATGTTTTTAATCCGGCTTGCATTGGCGCAGACAACTCCCGGGCGCTGACGCCCGTGTGCTGATAGCGCTTCATGGCAGCGGCGATTTCAATCAGCGAGGTGTCTGTGGCTTCCAGCGCCTGGACAAGGAAATTGACCCGGTCCTCCTTAATCCAGGCCAGGATCAAGGCGAGCAGCTCCGGCTCTTCCAGGTGATGGGCGGCGATGAGAAAGGTTTCTTCGGTGATGGTGTCGAGGTCTTTCCCCTCTGCCTTTTGCAGCGGCCGGTTCTCGTCAGACGGGACCTCATCCTGCTCTCCCCGGCTTGAGAGCGTGTGCAACAGGTCCTTAGCCTCGCTGATGCCGTTGACGGACAAATGGTTGAGCATCTTGCGAGAGATCTGCTTGAAGAGGTTCAGGTCGGTTTGCTTTAAAAGATCAAGGATGATGCGCCAATCCTTGCGCGCGGCATTGGCAGGCTCGGCAGTCCCCTGCCTGAGGTGCTCGAGGGTTTTCTGGAGTTCGCGCTGCGCCACGGCCTGGCTGATCCGATCGGCGATTGTCACGAGGAGCTGGCGCTCCTCGTTCAGGAAAGGACCTTCGAAGGCTTCCGGAAACTGCTGGGAGTAGCAGACGCTCACAAGACCGATCTGCTTCCCCTGAACCAAGATCGGCGCGCCCTGCATCCAGGGGGTTTCCGCAAAACCTGCCGGATCAAATGTCCGGTCTCGCAAGGTGATCCTGGCCTTGCAGAACGTGGGGTACTGCCAGCCGGCCGGGATTGCCTCGGCGATGCTCAGCAGGAGTTCCTCGAAGGGCTTTTCCTGGGTGCGGAGAATGTCGTCAATCGTGTAGAGAGATTGTAATTCTTTGGTGCGCTCCTGCAGCGCATGCAGGACTTTGTCGAGGGAGGAATCGCGATCCTGCGGGATTGCCATATCTTTGGTTTCGCCCATGGGCTCATCCACAGAAAGAAATCCGACCTCTGCTCTCAGACATCCGACCATTCCATGGCGGATTGGAGTCTGAGGTCTGAGGCCGGATGTCTGAGGTCTGATGTCTGCTGCTTACACCCAGCCGCGATCCTTGCATGCCTGGGCGACGCGGCCGATGGCTATGACATAGGCGGCATCCCTCATGTATAGCTTGTTTTTCTTTGCCAACGCGAGCACGGAATGGAAAGCCGAAGTCATCTTGACGTCCAGCTTGTTCAGGACCTCTTCTTTTTCCCAGAAAAAATTCATGTTGCTCTGCACCTGCTCGAAGTAGCTGCAGGTGACGCCGCCGGCGTTGGCCAGGAAATCGGGGATTATGAACATGCCGCGTTCCTTCAGGATCGCATCGGCTTCCGGCGCGGTCGGCCCGTTCGCCCCTTCGGCCACGACCTTGACTTTCGGCTGAATCTTGCGAACGCTTTCTCCGGTGATTTGGTTTTCGAGCGCGGCAGGAATTAGGATGTCCACGTCTTGCTCGAGCCAGGCTCCTCCGGGAAGCACCTCAAATCCCAGCTTTTTCGCCTTGTTTTTGTCGATACCTCCGAAACGGTCTGTGATAGCCAGCAAAGCATCCACATCGATCCCGGTATTGAGCTTGAAGGAATAGGAGGTCTGATCGGTCTGGTCCCAGGAAGAAACACAGATCACTTTGCCGCCCAGCTGCTGATAAAGCCGGATGGCGTATTGGGCGACGTTGCCAAAACCCTGCACGCTCGCCGTTGTCTTTTCAATCTTGATTCCCAGATCAAGAAGGGCTTCCCGCAGAGTGTAGACAACGCCGAAGCCGGTAGCTTCGGTTCGTCCCAACGAGCCGCCCATTCCCACGGGCTTGCCGGTGATAAAGCCGGGGTATTTGCCGCCATGGATGACCTCGAATTCGTCCAGCATCCATAGCATGTGCTGAGCATTGGTCATAACATCGGGTGCCGGGACATCCGTAAGCGGGCCCACATTTCGGGCAACCTGCCTGACCCATCCGCGGCATATGGCCTCCTGCTCGCGCTGGCTCAGGTTATGCGGATCGCAGATGACTCCTCCCTTGGCGCCACCGAGCGGTATATCGACCACTGCGCATTTCCATGTCATCCACATGGACAGCGCGCGGACCGTGTCGACCGTTTCCTGCGGATGGAAGCGGATGCCGCCTTTCGAGGGCCCGCGTGCATCATTGTGCTGAACACGAAATCCGCGAAAAACCTTGACACTGCCGTCATCCATCCGGACCGGAATGCTGAAGTGGTATTCACGCAGGGGCGTGCGCAATAAATCTTTAGTCGCCCTGTCCAGGTTCAGCTGTTCGGCAACTTGGTCAAACTGTGTCTGCGCCATCTGAAACGCACTGAACGCCTTATCACTCATGATCTTTATCTTCTCCGCTTAAGAAAAAGGCCCGAGGAGGGCCTGAAAACAAACAAAACATGATAGCTTGCACTCTTGACTACATAATCCTTGTGTGATCGGCCTGCGACCTGCAAAACAGACGGCCTTGGAGCTGAGATTCCTCATCCGAGGCCGCCCGGCCAGGCAGGCAACCATACCGTATCATTATACATCTACCTGAAAGGAAGGAATAGGACGAGCCGCCGGAAGAACCCGGACTTTCTCCCCCGTACAAGGACT
The DNA here is from genome assembly GCA_964353465.1 of uncultured Acidobacteriota bacterium. Taxonomy (GTDB): domain Bacteria; phylum Acidobacteriota; class UBA6911; order UBA6911; family UBA6911; genus JAFNAG01. Next base: position 13,528 of record CAYGWQ010000046.1, read on the forward strand.
CCAAGACCGATCGAATCCCCATTTCGCCGTAACGCACTATTGCGATTTGCCTGTGTGGTCGCCGTTAGTCTCCTTCAGCCGCCTTTTTCGGCGCTCGCGGCTTCCTGGCAGAGGCCCGGGCGCGTTTGGCGGGTCCCTGGGTTCCGCTTGCTCGACGGCGCCTCGGTTTTTCTTCTGCGGCTGCAGCCGGCGATTCCGGGACCGGCTCCTCGATCCGGCTTTCGGTTGGAGACTCACCCGAAACTTCGATCCGGGGATCCTGGGCGGGGAATGTCTCGTCCATCGCGGTCGCGACAGACACGTGAATCTCCGCTTCGAGAGGAGTGGTCTCCTCGGCCGGCGGTTTTTCCAGAAGAGCCTGGGGGAACTGCTCTCCCGGATAGATGCGCAAGATCCCCTGACGGTTCCGCTCCATTCTCAGCAATCCCTCGCGCTGTGCCTGGCGGGCCAGATCATGAATGCTGCTGAAGCCGTAACGGCGCTCGTCGAACGACGGATCCACCGACCGAAGGAAATGCTTGAAGCTGCGCAAGTACATCGGCCAGTGAGGCTTGGCGGCGATTTGTTCAAGTATGGGGCGTATCGCTGTCGCTGCGCTTGCAGCCGTGGCGTTCGCTACCGGAGCAGGGATTTCCTGGGGAGCCGCTTCCGGCACGACCTCACGCGGCATCACGGCGACCGGGGCGACCGGCGCCGGTGAGCTGTCGCCATCTTTGAGTTCAACCAGCAGGCTGCGGTCTACCTGTTTGAGGTTGACGGAGCCAGCATTGGCCATCTTCTGGATGAACTCGCGGAAGGAGTGGGCGCCATAATCGCGCTCGGAGAAGGTCGAATCGAGCTGCAACAAGGTGCTCTTCAATAAGCCGAGTTGCGGCGATACCTCCCGGTCGGCGAGAATCTCGAGGGCACGGCGCAACAGCGGCAAAGCATCCCGCAAATGTGCCGTGCTTGCTGCAGGCGCCCTCCCCGCGGCCTTGCGGACCGCCGGCTGAATTCCGATGAGGTTTTCATAAGCGATGAACTCGTGGCAGTTCTTCTGCAGGATGCTGCTGGTGAAGGATCTCCCTCCTACGACGAACACCATCTTGTCGTACTGCTTGAGTTTTTCCACGAGCGCAATGAAGTCGCTGTCGCCGCCCACAATGACGAAGGTGTTGATATGGCTCCTCGTGAACGCCATTTCCAGGGCGTCCAGCGCCAGGGTGATATCGGCACCGTTCTTATCCCCTCCCGGCGTGAGGTTCCGTTGAATCATGTGAACCGCATGCTGGGTCATGGCGCGGCTGTAATCAGCGGCATGCTTCCAATCGCCGTAGGCGACCTTGGTTACCACCTCCCCGCGTTCCTTGATTGCCTCCAGGACGGTTCCGATATCGAAGTGTTTGGAAAGGGTTTTCTTGACCCCGATCTCGATATTATCAAAATCAATAAAGACTGCGATTTTTAATCGTTCTTCACTCAAGTTGTCTACCTCAATGAGCCTCGGCTCTTACCTGCAAGGCATGTATCCAGGGTTTGTTCCAATATCGTCGGCTCGCAGGGGCTCTTCTGCTGTCGTCGATGGCACACCACCCGCATGCCTCGAGTGACCTGCCCGAGCATTGCGATGCGAATCCGTATAGCAAGGCAAATGCCAGCAGCTTCGCCGCTGTACAACGAATAGATTATATCAGTTTCCGGAAGAGCCGTCCGCGCAAATAAAACCCGCGTCCAAGTTCCCGCCCTGAGTGAGCATTCGGAATGAGCTTTAGTATGACTGACACGGGCGGTCCAGCAACTCGTGCACCTTTTGAAGCAGGTCCGCGGCGGAAAAGGGTTTCCAGATGAAGGAGGTCACACTCTCGAGGGCTCCTTGGGCGACGACCGTATATTTCGTATAGCCCGACATATAAAGGACTTGTATCTTGGGTTGGTAAAGTGTGATCTGGCGGTGCAGTTCACCGCCGTTCATTCCCGGCATAACGATGTCGGTCAGGAGAAGGGCGATCTTGCCGACCTGCTGCATGCTGATCTGCAAGCCCTCCTCGCCGCTCTGCGCGCAGAGAACGTTGTAGCCCTCCTTCCTCAGAACCACAGCTATGTATGCCAAGACCTCCGGTTCATCATCCACAACCATCAACGTCTCAGATTTTGCAGAGGCGGCGACCATATTTAGTCTCCGCAAGGGATATCAGCAGGACCAACTTCCAGGACATTTTGGCTTCCCGGCAGCCAGGCTGCGGAGAAGCGTCCTGTGGTCTAATTGTAGCACACTCCATGATTTGTTCTTTGAGGTCTTTGCGGTCTTCGTGGTTCGTTTCTATTGCCAGTGTCTGAATCGCAGAGAAAAGACAAAGCGGAAATTGCGCTAATACCCAGGCTGTGCTATATTTCTTCGCTCGTCCATAATTTCCAATACGATATTAGGAAGGCATTGTGAGCACGACTAAACTGACCCGGAAGGAAATTTCTGCTGATCCGATCCATGATGCACTGGTCAGCACGATTGAGATTCTGCGCGCGCGCGCCAGGATTATCATGATGATCGCCGCCGGCGTGATAGTGGTGGCAGTGGTCGCCTATTTTGGCCTGCGCTATCTGGAGTCCCGCAACAGTCTAGGACAACAGGAACTGGCTAAAGGGATAGACTACTATCATGGTCTGATTGATGCAAAGGCTCAGGAGGATCCATACTCCTTTGGACCGACGCCCGTGTTTCGGACTGAGGAAGACAAATATCGAGCCGCCAGTACCGCTTTTAACGCGGTGGTGACCCGCTATAGTTCCTCAAAGCTTGGAGTTATCGGGCGCTATTACCTTGGCCTGAGCCAGCTGCGTCTCGGCAAGAAAAGCGACGCGGTAGCTTCGCTGGAAGCAGTTGCGAATAACACAAAAGATCGCACCGTCGGATATCTGGCTAAGAAGGTGCTCGCGGCTCACTGGGTGGAATCCGGCAATGCGAAGAAAGGCCAGGAGATCTTGGAGGGCATGCTGAAGGATCCTCAGTGCGATCTGCCGAAAGAGGATCTCCAACTTGACTTGTCGCGCGCCTTTATGGCCCAGGGCAAGCGTGCCGAGGCTTTGAAGGTATTGCAGGAAGCCCAGGAAAGCGGTGGCGGTGGTATGCTTCAATCATTGATTTTCCAGGAGTTAGGCCGGATCCAGGGGAATTCTGGAAACCTGCCTTAATCCGCAAGACGGATTGCGCATCACCGCATCTGCCTGTACCTGCGAATCCTTGACAAGAGAAGCATCGAGATTATAATTAGCACCTTCGCTCGGAGTAGGAGAGCCTGGCACGTGTTCATCGAGATCGAAAGTCTGAAGCCGGAACCGTTGCATATTCAGCATGTTTACGGCATCGGGGACCTTGAGTTCAAGCGTGAAGACGCCGCCCTGGAAGAGCCCGTTTCCGCGGATTTCATCCTTAGGCACAAAGAGAAAGATCTTCGCATTGAAGGGGCTGTGCGGACTGCAATACGGTATCAATGTTCCAGGTGCTTGAAGGATTGCTCTCATGCTTTGGATACCAGCTTCAGCCTTTTCTATCTTCCCCAGGCGGAATGGAAGAAAGATGAGGAAGTCGAACTGAAGTATGAGGATATGGTGATCGGGTACTATGACGGTATCCGCCTGGATGTCGACCTCATGGTGCTTGAACAGATCGAGTTGGCGATGCCCATGAAATTCATATGCCGGGAGGATTGCCGGGGACTCTGCCCGTCCTGCGGCGCGGATCTAAATGAAGGGTCGTGCCCCTGCAAAGTTGACACGACGGATACCCGGCTAGCCGTGCTTAGGGATTTCCGTGTCAAAATGAAATAGAAAGCCACGAGAAGCCGGGAGATCCTTGCAAAGGGTTCCGGAGAGGCGGTTGTCCTGATCAGTACTTTAGAGGTAAGGGGGAATTGCATTTATGCCAAACCCAAAACGCCGACATTCGAAAGCGCGGCGCGGCAAGCGCCGGGCGCATGATTTCCTTCATCCGGTCACCCCGGGCGTCTGCCCTCAGTGTCTGGAACCGAAAATGCCGCACCAAGCCTGTCCCAAGTGCGGCTACTACAAGGGCCAGCAGGTGATGGAAGGAGAGGAAGAGGTTTAGCCGCGGGCCAGGAATGACTTTCTGCGGCATATTCCCATTGCTGCCATGATCAAGATTGCCGTCGATGGCATGGGGAGCGACAACTCCCCGAATAGCGAAGTGGAAGGCGCCATACAGGCCGCCAAAGACTATGGCGTTCACGTCATTCTTGTGGGCAAAGAGGCGGTGCTCGGCCCGTTGCTGAAAACCAGGATACGTGGGGCGTCCGTTGAGCTACGCAACGCCAGCGAAATCATTGCGATGGATGAGTCGCCTACGGCCGCTTTGCGCAAGAAAAAGGATTCCTCGATCCGGGTGGCAGCGAATCTTGTGCGTTCCGGGGACGCTAGCGGGCTCGTTAGCGCGGGCAATACCGGTGCGGTGATGGCGATTTCGAAAATGGTCATCGGAGCTGTCCCGGGAGTTGACCGGCCCGCGTTGGCGACGGTGCTGCCAACGCTCAAGGGGCATGCTGTCCTGATTGACGTGGGCGCCAATGTTGATTGCAAGCCGCATCATCTGGTTCAATTCGCCATCATGGGGCATCTTTTCAGCAAGAAGATCGTCGGTGTCTCCTCTCCGCGAGTAGGGCTGCTGTCGGTGGGTGAGGAAGAGTCCAAGGGAAATGATCTCACCAAAGAGGTTTACAAAGCACTGAAAGAGATTCGCCTCAATTTTATCGGCAACGTCGAGGGTCGCGACATTTACAATGGCTGGGCCGATGTAATCGTCTGCGACGGCTTCACCGGGAATGTGGCCCTGAAAACGAGTGAAGGGCTGATCGAAGCCGTTGTGCAGCTTCTTAAGGAAGAGCTTGCCAGCAATTTGCAGGCCATGGTGGGCGCCTTGTTGAGCAAGCAATCCTTCAGGCGCCTTAAGAAGCGTCTCGACTACTCGGAGTATGGCGGAGCTCCCCTGCTCGGGCTTCGAGGGGTAGCCATCATTTGCCACGGACGTTCCAGCAGCAACGCCATCAAGAACGCAATCAGGGTCGCCAAGGAGTTTGCCGAAAATCAGGTCAACGAGAAACTGGAAGCCGAACTGAATCATGTGGGCTCTTACGCCAAGGGCAGTGCACCGGTCTAGCGGATGATGGGAAGAGTAGCGTTCCTTTTTCCAGGACAGGGCTCTCAGTACACGGGGATGGGCAAAGAAATCTTCGATGCTTTTGCCTGTGCACGCCAGGTTTTCATGGAAGCGGACGAGGCTGCCGGATTTCCCCTTAGCGAGCTCTGTTTCGAAGGGCCCGAGGACACGCTGAAGCTGACCCAGAACACCCAACCTGCCATTCTGACCGTAAGTCTTGCCATTCTGAGAGTCATGCAGGATCGCGGCTTCAAACCCGACTATGTGGCCGGGCATAGCCTCGGTGAATATTCCGCGCTGGTCTGTTCGGGCTGTCTGTCCCTGAGTGACGCGGTGCGTGCGGTACGAAAACGGGGAAAATACATGCAGGAAGCAGTCCCGGTCGATCGCGGCGCCATGGCAGCCGTCCTGGGCCTTGATGCGGAAGTCGTGCGAGAGGTGTGCGAGGCGGCATCGGGTGCCGGCATTGTCGCTCCCGCGAATTTTAATGCTCCCGATCAGACAGTGATATCCGGAGAAGCCAGAGCCGTCTTGCGCGCCTCCGAAATCGCAAGGGAGAAAGGGGCCAAACGCATCTTACCGCTGCCGGTGAGCGCACCGTTCCATTGTGATTTGATGGCGCCGGCACGCGACCGCCTGGCAGCTGACCTCATGAATCTGGAATTCCGCGACCTCGCCGTGCCGCTGATCAGCAATGTGGATGCGGTGGCAGTCGTGGAGGGGCGGGTGGCCCGCGATTCGCTGATCCGCCAGGTCTGCAAGCCGGTGCGCTGGGTGGAGAGCATTCGGTACCTGGTGGACCACGGGATTGACAGGTTCGTGGAGGTTGGGCCGGGCAAGGTTTTGTGCGGCCTCGTCAAGAAAATCGCTCCAGAAGTTCAGGTATACGGGGTCGATGGCATCCGGGGAATCGAAGCGCTTGCTTCTGCAGACTCGGGTGTTACAATGTGAGCTTTTCTGTGGCGGTATCCGAGGCCGCTATTAGGTACCTTCATTGGAGGTGGTAACATGGCGTCTATTGAAGAGAAAGTGAAGTCCATCATTGTCGATCAGCTGGGTGTTAATGAAGGAGAGGTCACGCCCGCCGCGTCTTTCGTCGACGACCTCGGTGCCGATTCCCTCGATACCATTGAGCTGGTGATGGCCTTTGAAGAAGCATTCGGCATCGAGATTCCCGATGAGGATGCGGAAAAGATCCGTACCGTCAAACACGCGATCGAATATATCGAATCCCACGTCAACTAGTTGGGGAGATTCCAGTTGTGAAGCGGCGCGTTGTCATCACGGGCGTTGGTCTCGTCACTCCTTTGGGGAACAATACCCGGGAGACATGGCAAGGCCTGCTCGATGGACGATCCGGAGTCGGGCCTATTACCCGCTTTGATGCTTCCGAGTTTCCAACCCGCATCGCCGCCGAGGTTAAAAATTTTGACTCTGCTGAATTTGTGGAAAAGAAGGAAATAAAGAAGATGGACACCTTCATCCACTACGCCCTGGCAGCCTCGGAGTATGCCATGAGGGATGCCGGGCTCACTCCTTGGGGCGGCGCAGAGGGTGAGCGCGTGGGGGTGATCATCGGATCGGGCATCGGCGGATTTGCCACTATCGAGGCGGAGCACAAGGTTCTTCTCAAGCAAGGCCCGAAGCGTGTCTCGCCTTTTTTTATTCCCTCGAGCATCGTGAACCTTGCCGCCGGCCGCGTGTCGATGCGGTTCGGCGCGCGCGGCCCGAACTCTGCGCCGTGCACGGCCTGTTCTGCCGGCAGCCATGCGGTTGGGGATTCCTTCAAGATCATCGAGCGTGGCGATGCAGACATCATGATCGCGGGGGGCAGCGAAGCCGCAATCACACCCCTGGCCGTGGGAGGTTTCGATGCTCTGAAGGCGCTCTCGACACGCAATGATGAGCCCTCCCGGGCCAGCCGCCCCTTTGACCGAGATCGCGATGGTTTCGTGCTCGGTGAAGGCGCAGGCATTCTGATTCTCGAAGAGTTCGAATGCGCCCGCAACCGGGGTGCAGAGGTATATGCTGAAATAGTTGGCTACAGCATGTCAGGCGATGCCTATCACATCACCGCGCCCTCCCCGGAAGGTGACGGCGCCGTGCGGGCCATGCGCCTGGCCCTCAAAGATGCAGGCATCACCCCGGATCAGGTCGACTATATCAACGCCCATGGCACATCCACACCTCCTAACGACCGGACTGAAACGGCGGCAATCCGTACCGTTTTCGGAGCGCACGCCTATCAACTCGCCGTCAGTTCCACCAAGTCGATGATCGGACATCTGCTCGGCGCGGCAGGTGCTGTGGAAGCAGGGGTCACCGCTCTGACGGTTCGCGATCAGATCATTCACCCGACCATCAACCTGGAAAACCGGGATGCGGAATGTGACCTTGATTATGTTTCCTCGGGGGCGCGCCGGGCGAACATCCGGTATGCTCTATCGAACAGTTTCGGGTTTGGCGGAACCAACGCCTGCATCTTATTGAAACGATTTGAAGGTTAGCTGTTTCTAAGCCGCATCCAACATGTATATCTGCCACGCGGGACCGGGAAATCCGGGCCAATCATGGAAGGATCCCAACATGAGGTTTGAAGAAGCCCGACTCGACACGGATCGGAGGCTGGCAACATGAAGATGGTCGTCTGCGTCAAATATGTTCCCGATACCGCTATCAAAATCAAAATCGCTCCGGACGGGAAAACGGTGAATCTCTCGGACGTCTCCTATGTCGTGAATCCCTACGACGAGTACGCCGTCGAAGAAGCGCTGAGAATCAAGGAAAAATCCGGCGCTGAGGTCATCGTCCTCGGCGCTGGAAGCGAAAAGGCCGGCGCAGGCCTGCGCACCTGTTTGGCTATGGGCGCCGATTCCGCCATCCTGGTGCAGGATGAAGCCCTGGAGAATACCGATTCTTTCACCATCGGTGCGGTGCTGGCGCGCGTATGTCGTGAAATCGGCCCGGATCTGATCTTGTGCGGCAGGAGTGCGATCGGTGTGGACAATGGACAAGTGCCGTCGGTCGTCGCCGAACTGCTAGGCATGCCCCAGGTCTCTGTGATCGTGAAGCTGGAAATTCTGGATGGCAAGTTCCGCGCCGAACGGGAGATTGAAGGGGCACGCGAGATCGTAGAAGGCAGCCTGCCTGCCGTGTTGACTGCGCAGAAGGACCTTAATACGCCCCGTTACGCATCCCTCAAGGGAATCATGGCTGCCAAAAAGAAAACCATCGCTGTCCGGACTCTTGGCTCCCTGAGCCTGGCGCCGGAAGACCTGCAGCCCAAACTTTCCATCGAGGAAGTGATCTTGCCGCCGGCACGGCCGCCCGGGAAAATTCTCACTGGCGATGTCTCGGAATCGGTCCCGGAACTGGTGCGGCTGCTGCACGAGGAAACAAAGATCATCTGAGCCGCAGACGCAGGGCGATCGGTTGCTCAGGCAGGAATGACGCGACACTCAGGAATTGTATGATGGAGGGAACCTCGATGGCACAAGGGATTTTGGTTTTCATGGAAGAGCGGGACGGAGTGGTTAAAAAAACCTCGCTCGAGGCCCTCGGTGCAGCCCGCAAGCTGGCGGATGTTCTGCGGGAACCAGTGACGGCTCTCTGCCTCGGGCCCCACGACCCCTCGCACTCTCTTGCTCACTTCGGCGCCCACAGGATTCTCCGCGCTCGCCACGACTTGCTTGCCGCATACTCTCCCGAGAGCTTTACATCGGTCGTGGTGCAGGCCGCGAAACAGACGGAGCCGCGCATTATCCTGGGAGCGGCGACAGCAATGGGCCGGGATTTCCTCCCCAGAGTCGCTGCCAGACTGCGCGTTGGCCTGGCGCAGGATTGCACCGACATCCGGTTGGTGGAGGGAAATCGCCTCGAATGCGTTCGTCCGATTTATGCTGGGAAGGCCTTCGCTCGGGTTCGATCGGCCACGCTGCCGGCCATGGCAACATTGCGTCCCAATGTTTTTTCCCTGGGCGCCCCCGATACCTCGCGCACGGCGGAGACGACCGACTTCACACCAGATTTGACTCCTGAGGCGATCCACGCCCGGGTTGTCGGAGTTCAGACTGCCGCCGGATCCAAAGTGGAACTGACCGAGGCCGACATCGTCGTCTCCGGGGGCCGGGGTTTGAAAGGCCCCGAGAATTTCCCCATCGTGCAGGATCTTGCAGATGCGTTGAGCGCGGCTCTGGGCGCCTCGCGCGCGGCGGTGGATGCCGGATGGATCGACCACCAGCACCAGGTGGGCCAGACCGGGAAAACCGTATCGCCGACACTCTATGTTGCGTGCGGTATCAGCGGGGCCATTCAGCACCTGGCCGGGATGTCATCGTCCAAATACATCGTGGCCATCAACAAGGATCCCGAAGCTCCGATTTTCAAGCTGGCCGACTACGGAATCGTGGGGGATCTGTTCGCGGTCGTCCCGGCCCTGGCCGCTGAGGTAAGAAAACTCAAGTCGCAGAGCTGATCGGTGTCTGTTGCGAAACTTGTTGTCCAATCCGGAGCGCTTGTCGGATTGATGTCAAATGTGGGGGCGGGCTTTAGCCCTTAAGCGCTAAGATAAGTTCCAATACTT
>CAYGWQ010000047.1:0-23166 GCA_964353465.1 uncultured Acidobacteriota bacterium
GGATCTAGAGAAAGGTTGAACTGGTCTTCCCAGCGGAATTCGAAGCGCGCATGGGAAAGGGCGTCGTCCCAAAGCCTCGCCCCAGGATGTCCCTTGGCAAGATCCGCCGCATGAGCGGCAATTTTATAGGCAATGACTCCGTCGCGGACGTCTTTTTTGGTCGGCAGGCCAAGGTGTTCTTTCGGCGTGACATAGCACAGCATAGCGGTGCCGTACCAGCCGATCAAGGCGGCGCCGATCGCGCTGGTGATGTGGTCATATCCCGGGGCAATATCCGTGACCAGGGGGCCCAGCGTATAAAACGGGGCTTCGTGGCACACAGCCATCTGACGATCCACATTTTCTTTGATCAAATGCAGGGGGATGTGGCCGGGCCCTTCAATGAGGACCTGGCAGTCATGAGCCCACGCCTTGAGGGTCAGTTCGCCAAGAGTATCGAGTTCGGCAAACTGGGCTTCATCGTTGGCATCGGCCACCGATCCCGGGCGCAATCCATCCCCAAGTGAAAAAGCGACGTCGTATGCCTTCATGATCTCGCAGATTTCCTCGAACTTCGTGTAGAGGAAACTCTCCTGGTGGTGTGCCAAGCACCACTTCGCCATAATGGCGCCTCCGCGGCTCACGATGCCGGTCAAGCGCCTGGCGGTGAGCGGAATATAGCGCAGCAGAATTCCCGCATGGATCGTGAAGTAATCAACCCCCTGCTCGGCCTGCTCGATGAGCGTATCGCGGAACACCTCCCAGGTGAGCTCTTCCGCCTTGCCCCCCACTTTTTCAAGCGCCTGATAGATGGGCACGGTACCGATGGGCACCGGAGAATTGCGTATGATCCACTCCCGGGTCTCGTGAATATTCTTGCCGGTTGAGAGGTCCATGACCGTATCGGCCCCCCAGCGGATTGCCCAGGTCATTTTCTCCACCTCTTCTTCGATGGAGGAACTCACGGCGGAGTTGCCGATATTGGCGTTGATTTTCACAAGGAAATTGCGGCCGATCGCCATCGGCTCGCTTTCGGGATGGTTGATGTTGGCGGGAATGATCGCACGGCCGCACGCCACCTCACTGCGGACAAACTCGGGGGCCAGGTTTTCCCGCAGGGCGACGAAGTCCATTTCCGGGGTAATGATGCCTTTGCGTGCCAGGTGCATTTGGGTCACATTGCCGCGTCCGCGCAAGACCTCCCGGCGGCGCGGCAGCGGCGTTTCGGGATCGCTGTGCCCGGGAATGGGGCGATAGCTCGGCGGCTGCATGTCGTATTCGCCGCGCGCCAGGATCCAGGGCTTGCGCAACTCCGGCAGCCCGCACCTCAGGTCTATGGCAACATCGGGGTCGGTGTATGGGCCGGAAGTGTCGTAAGCACGCACCCGCGCGGCATCCGGTTGCTGTCCGCCGGTCGCCGGATGGACGGTGATCTCACGAACGGGCACACGGATTCCACCCGGTCCATCCAGATACACTTTTCGGGAACCCGGGAACGGGGATGCGTTTGCTACATGGGCTCCAGGCTCTACGTTACGGCCCTGACGCATGATCCTACCTCCGAGAGATTACTTAATCAGTTTAACTCAATATTTTCCCAGAATCGGCGTGACACAACAAGGTCTAAAGACCGACCTCCGACCTCCGTTTTCCGACCTCAGACCTGAGACCTGCGAAAGATGCACCGTGAAGCGGAGATCGGGGTTTTCGTAGTGCCTCATCGAAAGTGTGTTTGCCGTCAAACTACATTGCGCAATGTAATTGTAGCCCATCAAGCCCGATGCCGCACTGCTCGCACCGCTCGAGAAATTGGCTCACGGCATGTGCGTAAGGATCTCGCGCCTTTCCGTTGCGGATGTTGGCCGCAAAAAACTCACAACAAAACGCCGGGTGGTATTGTCGCCGGCGCGCTATTGCGTCGGGTAGCTATTCACGGTCGGCTCGGCCAAGGTCACGGCGTGGATTTGGGACGAGATCTTTGTTCACACGGGTTGAGGAAGCATCCTGAAATGCCGCAACGCTTTTGCAATGGCGTCAACCTTCTCCGCCGGGCAGGGCTCGACAAGGGCACGGCCGTACCGGTTTGGGGTTTTGCCGAGCGGCAAGCCGTGAATCTCTTTGCAGTGGGCAATCCAGCAGGTCTTCGGGAGAAAACCATGCTCTTTCCGGACCCAGTTTTGGATCTCTCGGTAGGTCGCCGATTGACGTATCATAACGTCCTTTATGATACGTAAATCTCCCGGCATGTGAACGATCCTGTTCATGGCAAAGTTTACCCTTCAAAGTTCCAGGTGAAGTCACTTTGCGATTTTCTGCTCCGGGCCGAGGGAGCCCACCCAAACATCTGGAGGACCCCGGAATTGCGGACATGCAACGAAATGAGCAACGTGGGTGTTGTATTCGAAGCAAAACCATTCGGTATGGACGCCGCGTTGATCTGTAAAGCTAAGCATGAAAAACAAGTTGAGCATCTCACGACCTGCGAGAACGCGCTTCCATGTATCCCCGGGGATCTTGGCCACTGGGAGTGTAGCCTCGACGGTTTCATTCGGAAGAAGGTGAACTTTTGTTAGAGGTACTGCATCAGGCCGAGCAGGTGGTCCAAGGTTCTTTCTCGGGGGCTCATATGAGCCATAAATGCCGTATAGAGTTACATAGTATGCAGTACTCGTGCCCCCGTTTTTTATTTCAACAGAATGGGGCAGGGATGAGTTTTCTTGGCCGAGCTTAGCTATGTTGAGAAATGGCGCTTGGAGCTCAGAAAGCTGTTTGGCGAGCTGATATTGTTGCGATGTTGTACGCTCATAGAGTACAACAGCAACTGTTGCAATTATCGCAATGATGGTGGTTACAATCCATTGGATTCTCTGAAAGCAGAATTTGTGTGGTTCAGGGGTTACATTGAGCTGCCGCGGAGTCTGAGCAGCTGGTCGAATTTCCGCCGGCTTCGATTTTTCAGTCTTGGATCCGACCTGACGTCTCTTTGACATTCCGTGGCCACATTCCAGTTTTGCTTCGGTGAGCACTCAAATAGCTCACATTTCTACATGAGGGCCATTAGCGACTTCGCTGCTTCACCGGAAGCCGATTTTACCACTGAGGAGGGTTATAAACTTGCCTTAAATAGGCACATCGTGCGACGCGCTCTCTGAGGTGCTGCGCCTCCGCTTGTCGTAGATCTGGGTGGTGGTGATGTGGCGGTGACCCAGGAGGTCCTGCACTTTCCGGATGTCCACGCCGGCGTCGAGGAGCAGGGTTGCGGTCGTGGCACGCAGGGAGTGTGGCGTGTAGATGCATGACCTGGTGACGGTCTCGTCCACGTTCTTGTGCTCCTTTATGGCACCGGGTATCTGCTCGAGGTAGCTCTCGATGAGCAGATACATGCTCACCGGATTCATGAAGCGGTCTGCTAGCTTTCGGCTGCGGGAGTTGAGCCTGGGCCGGAAGAGGGGACCACTGGCAATGCCGGCTTTTTCGATATACTCGCTGATGGCCGAAGCTGCGGCGTAGTGTAAGCCGATCGTCCGGCGTTTCTCGCCCTTCTCATGCAGCCGGATCGTTGCTTCATCGCCGTCCTGGTGGAAGTCGGAGACCTTCAGCCGGCAGGCGGTTGAGAGCCTAGCGGCCGAGTACAGAAAGAACTTTAGGATGGCGCGATCGCGGTAATCGAGGACGGTGTCGCCGGCGGGCATTCCCATGAGCTGGCGCGCCCGGGTGGCGCTCAGGGCTTTCGTCTCATCGCGTGGATCCGTGGACTCGCGCGCTATGAACTGCGCGTGCGCGGGATTTGGAACGGTGATCGGAAGCCGGAGCTCGGCTGCGGCGACTCCGAGGTATTTATAAAAGCTCGAGACGGACGAAATTCTCCGGTTGAGAGTTTTCGGTGCCGCGTCCTTCGCTATGAGTTCGTCCCGGAAAGCCTGCACGTCTTTGATTGAGGCCGTCAGGATCCTCCAGGCCTGGTCCGGCCACTCGATCCCTAGGAACTTCACGAACGCCATGAAGTCCTCGCGGTAGGCGCGCTGGGTGTGCGGACTCTGCCGGCGCGTGACCCATGCCTCGAAGATCTCCGCTATCGAAAGGTAAAAGCCATTGACCTGGCGGCGGATGTCAGGCGTAAAGCTGCCGGCGAGGATCGGCGGCAGCATCTGTTCGGATGAAACTGCAGGTAGGTTGGTAGTCATATAAACTGGTTCTCGTTAACTGGTTACGGAAAGGGGATAGAGAGATAAAGGCCCCGGTCAGATCTCCCGTCCTGGGGCATCCTGGAGCAAAGTTTTCTCCCACTATTGGCCTGTGCTGCGGTTTGGAGGGTGTTTTTCTTCCGTAGCGGTTGCAGGCCAGGTTTGATCGTGCGCGTCAATCTTTCCCTTCTTTGCGGTTCTGCTACGCGGCCTTCAGCTCGCTTTTGTGGGAGCAAGCCTTCGCGTGCGCCTTGTACGTAGCCGTCAGGGCGAAGCTGCCGGCGAAGGCGCCGAGCAAAGCCGGGACCAGGTAGATATCGGCGAGCTTAACCGGCTCAAACCAGTGCCCGAGCACCGGAGAACCCAGCCAGGCGCCCAGCCATCCTGCGATCAGTTTGGCCAGGAAGCCGTCGCAGCCTTCCATAACGCGGTAGCGCAAGATGTAATGCAGCACCGCAGCTGAAATGAGACCTGCCACCAACAAGACCAGGAACGCCCAGAAACCCATGCCAATCATATCTAGCCTCCGTCAGGGGGGACACGATAGAGGCTTTTCTGTTCCCCCTCCACCATTTAAGATAACAGATTTTATCTTAAATGGTCAACAACGCACACTGATTTTGAGTTGCTCCCTGCAGCCTTCCCAGAATGCAGTGCGTGGCCTTCTGATTTAGGACGCCGGATCAATCGGTTGTCGTTTCCTATCTATTGAACCGCAATGTCACTAGATAAGGACCCCGCATGACATGCAGGCGCAGGAGCAGGAACGCTAGCGCAAGAGGCAAATTGCTAAGGAAGAAAGCAAAAAACATCGCATCTCCGTCTCGAACCGGACCCGACACGACCGCCAGCACAAATAGTAGAATCAAGAAAATTCGTTTCATTTTTGAAAATCCTCCTGTCTGCTTTCTGATTGCAGGAGGGGAGTCGGGAATGGTAGAAGTAAAAAGGAAGATTGGGCTCTCAAGGCCGACTCTTCCACCTGGTCTTCGGGAGTCGAGCGGAAATCGAGACCGAAGACCAGGCTCTCCTGCAAACTATTGAAAACTAATCACATTATGGTTTTAGCGCACCGCACTGTTTTAACTGCTTCCGTTTGTTGCTCATGTCCATCAGGTAGCTGGCTACCCTGGATTTAGTGCTCGCCTGGGGAGAAACCCCTTACGCTTCAGAACTCGCCTAACGCGGCTTCGTGTGGTTCCTAGGGCTGCAGCTATTTGGTTGATGTTTTGGTTATATGCGTGAAACCATTTGCTGATAATTTCCTCCTCTACGAGCTGCAGGGTTTTCTCCAAACCGCTTTCCTGCACAGTTAAGTTGGTTACATCGCAAATTTTTTCTTCTTCGGCCCGCGTACCTTTGATCTCTTCCTCCAGATCACTCAATTCCCATCGCAGGTAATCCCGATCGGAGTCGAGCACAATTTTTTGGGCCTCGTCGAAATAATGCTGAGCGGCGGTCACGTTCTTAGGCACATATCTCAGGAGAGTCGTAGCAATCCAGATCCGCGCTGTTATTATTAGGCGTCGGTTTTCGGTTTCCTGGGCGAGCGCGAGGGCAGCTTTGGCATCTCGAAGAGATGGCACCTCTGTAGCCTTCCCTTCGGTAATTAGAGCATGAATCATGATGTGTCGGTCGTTACTCTTCGTTGCAATCTCGTACGCCTTTTTAGCTTCCTTGCGCGCGTCCTCTAATTGCCCCATGTGCAGATACCATTCGGCGCGAACCCAATGCACCCTTGCGACACCACGAAGCTGCATACTGGGCAGTGCTTTGCAAATATGCTCTGCTTTGTTGAGGCAGTGATCGGCATCGTTCCTCCACATGGCGACCTTCTCGGCTGCCGCTTTCAGGTCATACTTCCTGTCTGGTTTCCTCTGCTCTTCAAGCCTTTTCGCCAGGATCATGGCGGTATGAGCTTTATAGGCGTAGCATTGAAGGCTGAGCGGATGAGTGGCACCACCTTCAGCGCCTTCGCACGCGCGCAGGGCTAGATCGAATTTCTCGAGGGCTAAGTCATATTCCTCTTCCTGTCGGGCCATTCTTGCCCCCAGGAACAAGACCTCCGCAGCCTCGATCGCATCTTGTTGGGGTCTTATTTTAGGTTCCACACGCTTGAGCGCTTTCTTGAGTTCGGCAAGTCTGCCCTGATAAAAAAGAACAGTTGCCCCCAGTATTTCAAACAGAACGACGATTCTTGGGTGACCTCGCTGCAGAGCAAAGCGTTTACCTGTCCCAATCACAGCGAGGGCGTCCTGATATTTCCCATCACTAACAAGGCACTTAGTAAAGAGATATCTGGAGAAACTAATCAGTTCGCCATCATCTATTCGATCGGCGAGTCCCATCGCAAAATCAATGTGGCTCTTGGCATCGCTCACGTTTTCCTTAACCTGCAGTGCCACGACTCCTTCTGCAATATCGAGATGAGCTGCATCGAGCGCGTTATGTACACGTCGATATTGCGGTTCCCATTTCGATATGAGCGCCTTAGCGAATGGCACAATCGAGAGGTCACGCTCCAGCAAACGTGCGGCGCAATCTGTCAAGATGGCTGCATTCGGATCCTGGAGCGACATAGATGCAATTTTGGGCTTCAACCGATTGAAAATCTGCAGAGCCCTTTTCATATCTCGATCTTCGATTGCCTGTTGCAGCATTTTTGTTTCCATATCTTCGTCGCTCCTCTAGGATGGTATCGATCCATCCAAAATTGTTCACCTGAGTTCTGATCGCTGACAACAATTCAATGGTAATTCCAAGCTATGATAACTGTAAATGACTTTTTTTTCGATAGTGGGCATCGCCTTAATGTGCCACTCAAGACCACGTGGCTAAAACGGTCCGGCTGGGAAGATATGATTCGCTGTATCATCTGGGAAGATATGATTCACTGTATCATTTCAGTCCAGCAGTGGTTGACCTTTTTAGTGATATAAAGCAGAATACAGGCAGACGGTAAGAGCGAGCTTTGTGGCGCTTCCACTGGAGGCTATGGACTTAATGCGATAGAAGGAGGAGCAACATGCGTAAGCCTGATGGCGATCGTTGCGGGGTATGCGGTTCCAAACGTGTCGTGAAGACTCCGCCCATTGACGAATTCGACGATGGACCGATCTGGTTTTGTCTTCACTGCAGAAATGCGTGGAAAGTACGGGAGCTCAAAACGCAACGCGAACTGGGCGTCGGTGACTATTATGACAATGCGTCGGTAATGGTGCTGGCCATGGACAACCTGAAGGCGGGATTAGGCGTTGAGGCAGCTTGCATGCTCAACACGCTCTGCGGTCACATCCGTGAAAGTCCGGACCCGAAAAGCGAAAAATGGCTCCTGCCGCAGATCGATGAACTGATTAAGGCGGCGGCGAGAGTCAACGCTTGCGACGGCGAGCCCGCCAGCAAAAAATCTCGGGCCAAGAAAGATGCGGATGAAGGGGAGGCCAAGCGCCATAACGGCCCGAGCGCATCACTGGAGGCAGCCAGAGCAGCGTGAATCAAGAGCGAGATTCTGTGCATCAAGTCAAGCAGCGCAGGATCGGCGTGGCTATGGCGACCGTGTTGCGATTCGTTCCTCCGCGAGGCGGCTAAAGAATAATGCCGTTGACTGACCTGGGGGACATAAAAGTTTCATTCATCTGGGACCGATTCGGCAACAAGCGATACTGGTTGGAGAGGTAAGTATCCATGAAGTACCTTGCCATTTTGCTCCATTTCTATCAACCGCCAACGCAGCTCCCTGAAGTCACCCAGCACATTACCGAGACGTGCTACCGTCCTCTGAGTGACTTAATCCAGAGGCACCCTCAAGCGCGTTTCACTGTGAATTTCAATTACTCGCTCACTGAGCAGCTCGCCCAAAAAGGCTATATGGAGGTTATGCATTCCCTTTCTCAAGCAGCTCGAGCAGGGCATATTGAATTCACCGAAAGCTCCGCCTACCACTTTATTCTTCCTTTATCCTCACCGGAGGTTGTCCTGGACCAACTGAAACGCAATCGCCTGGGCAATCGCAATTACTTCGGGCAAGAATACAAGGCAAGAGGAGTTTTCCCTCCCGAGATGGCATATTCCCCTGAACTACCTAGGCTCATTCAGGAAGCGGGCTACGAATGGACCATCACAGACGACATCGCGTGGCCCCCATCGAAGAGTCCCGTTCCCTATGAGTATGTTCTGACGGTCAATGGTCTTCCCGTCTTGCTGCGAAGCCGCCTCTGGTCATCTCGCATTGGTTTTGGCAGTGCCATTGAGAGGTTCGAGCACCTTTGCGGCATAGAATATCTAGACTGGCTCAAACGGGATCTTGATGATTGGTTTGGGCCAAGGGACGGCTATGTCATAGTTGCTCTCGACGCGGAAACCTTCGGTCACCATGTGGCTGGCTACATAGAACGCTTCCTGAAAAATCTTCTCGACAGTCTTGACTGCTATCACGACATTCGATTGTGTACGGTCTCTGACATCCTGCACCACTTCCCGCGACGCGCAGAATGGAATCTCCCATGCTCTTCCTGGTCAACATCGGCAGAACAGCTTGTGCAGGGTGACCCCTTCCCTCTTTGGAATAGCCCCCACAATCCCGTTCACCAGGCGCACTGGGCACTTGTCAAGCATGTTCTGTCGCTTGTGGACAAGACCCCGCGGCGAGCTTCTGATCCAAAACTAGTCAAGGCCCAGTACTCCTGCCAGTTCTGGTGGGCCAACCCAGGCATTTTCTTTGATCCGCGCCAGGTCATCCGAGGAGCTAACATGTTTCTCGAGATCATGTTCGTACTGATGCAAGAGCATCTGGTGAGTGAAGATGAGGTCTGCCAAACGCTTAGTCTCTATCTCACGCTGGCATCGCATCTTCGACTGTCAGGAAATGGCGAAAATCACTTGCGCTTGCTCGAAATGGCTGCTTGAACTGTGGCTTGTCAGCCTGCTTACAAAACTTGGCATGACACTTCACTGACGCTCGATCGAACAACGCATCAGCCACAACGCCCAAAAACCTTTTGATTAGCAACATCTATGGTAAGTTATTGAAATGAAGGTGTTTAGATAGTGTTTGCAGAGGCTCAAGACCCGCTAAACATTTTATCTCAAATGGTCAAGGAAGCTGGGGACATTGTGCCCATCGCCAAGAGAGGAGAGTCTGGTCCATTCACAGAGGGGAAGAGACCGACCTCAGACTTAGGTCTTCCGACCTCAGAGCTCCGACCTGCAGCAGGCGTGTCGTGCAGCGGAGGTCGGTGGTCGGAGGTCGGGGATCGGAATCCGGGTGCTTGCTATTTCCTGGACAGATCGTCAAACAGCTGGCCGGCAAATGCTTCGAGATTGCCGTAGGCGCCGTATACTTCCATCGACAAAAGTCTGATGAATTCTTCGCGGCTTCGCCGGGAGGCAACTGCTCTGGCCGCCTCCGTCCGTAGCTTCTGAGTTATCGCAAGCAGATCTTTCATTTGCTGCAGATTGGCGGGAGCTCCATGCCCGGGAATTACCGTGACCAGTTCTTCCAGGCTCTTTTCCGGATCCGGCACGGCAGAAGGGTCCGGCTTTGGCTGGGGCATGGCGGATTTGAGCAGCGGCACGGAATCAATCACCTGTTTCAGCCCGTCGATCCAGCCCGGGGCGCTCCCTTCCCCCGGCCCGCTATCGATCATCGGATAGCTTGCAGGGCTGAACAGGTCCCCTACCTGGAGCACTTTTTCGGAGGGGACAAAGATGATGACGTCACCGGCAGTGCGGGCCTTGTATCGGACAGCCAGAATACGGACTTCGATACCTGCGGGGAAGAGATGCAATTGCCGGTTGAAAAGGAACCGGGGATTTGGCCGTGTTTGTGCGGGTTGCACACCCAGGCTTGGATCGGTTGCCGGAAGCGAGGCTGCCAAACGGTCCTGTTCCTTGCTGCCGATGATCACCGCGCCCAGCTTCTGGAAAGCGGCGGAATCGCCGGCGCGGAAACGCTGATAATCGGTGTAGACGACCCAACGCACGGATCTGGAGGTAACGGCCTTGAGGGAGCTCTGGAGCGCGGGGGTTTCCGGCTCCGGTGGGGGATCGATCAGCAGGACCCCGTCCCCGGTGATTACTGCGCCTGTATTGGCCGTTCCCGTTGCAGGCTCCAGGTAGTAGAAATGATTGCTGACTTTCCGGAAGCTGGGTGCGAATGAGCCCGGAGTCGGGCCGGCAATATACAGCAGGATGGCGGATGCACAGGTCGCGAACAGCGCTTTTATCATGTTGGACTTCCTTCGAACTGTGCCTGCAGGAAATTCCTTACCAGATACTGGACTTGATCGATTTGTTGCGTTTGGATCGAAAACCAGCTAATCCCGGGCGAAGCGCAGGGAGAGGGGAACCTCGAGCCCGTGCTTTTCCATCAAACCGGAATCGGCAAGGAGCCGGCGGGTTTCGCCATCGGCATGGATCTTGCCGCGATCCAGCACGACGGTCCGATGGCATAGGGCCAAGACCATCTCAAGATCGTGGGTGCCAAGAATCAGGGTCGCCGGCAATCCGGCGATCAGTTCGATAAGGTGCCGCCGATTCCCCGGATCCAGATTGCCCGTGGGCTCATCCAGGGCCAGGATACCGGGATCCATGGCGAGCACGGTGGCCAGGGCTACCCTCTTGCGCTCCCCCTGGCTGAGATGATGCGCGGAGCGACTCGCATAGGAATGATCCAGCATTACGTCGCTCAGGGTCCTCTCGACCCTCTTGCCGATCTCCTCCGCCGGAATCCCCAGATTGAGCGGGCCGAAGGCAATATCCTCAAAAACCGTCGGGCAAAAGAGCTGATCGTTGGGATCCTGAAAGAGGAGTCCCACCTGCTTCCGGATGAACCTCAGATCCCCGTCCGCGACAGTCTGCCCAAGGATGCGCACAGTGCCGGAGCCCTGCAGGATCCCATTCAAATGCAGAAGGAGTGTGGACTTGCCGGCGCCGCTCGGACCGACCAGAGCGACTCGCTCGCCTTTTCGTATATCGAGGTCGATGCTGTCCAGGGCCTGAGACCCATCGGGATATGCATAATTGAGCCGTGTTATTCGAACCGCGTAATCCGTCATATCCAGTCCAGAGGGCTGCGCCCCTAGCAGAAAAACGTCGCGGCAATGAAGAACGCCACGACGGAAACAAACGCCAGGTCGCGCCAGGAAAATTTCCGCGGCGCCACCACCGGGAACTCGCCGAAAAAACCGCGGGAGAGCATGGCCTGGTACATGTGATCAGCTCGCTCGAAGGAACGCACCATCAGGGTTCCCAGCATGGACCCGCGCAGTCTTATTTCCGCGAGGAGGCCCAGGTTCCTTACCCGCCGGCAGTCGCGCGCCTGCCACATGCGCATGATTTCGTCCGAGAGCACGAAAAGATAGCGATAGAGGAAGCCCAGGTTTACGACCATGATTCGCGGGCATCCGAGCTTGCGCAAGCCGCGCAGCAATTCGACGAAGCGTGAAGTGTTAGCCAATAAAACAAGAATCAGCAGGCAGAGCGTCGAGCGCAGCAGGAGCGCCGCGAGCCAGGCCCATCGCTGGATTCCCCGATATGGCGAAGCCAGGCCGGCCAGGAGCACGAAGGGAAGAATCACCAGTGTGCGCCCGATCACGTACGGAAGCGGGATCTGCGAGATCCCCGCCAGGATGGCAATCAGAAAGAAAAACGCAAAGAACTGCCCCGAATTGCCGGCGGGAATCAGGAGGGCAGCGACAACCAATGCGGTAAAACCGATGATTTTCGTTCGTGCATCCAGAACGTGCAGTGGTGAATCGAGGCTGCCGAAACGATCGATGAAACTGTGTTTCACAACGGGCCTTTCCGGCTGCGAATCATGCGGGCCGCCAGATACGCCGCGGCACAGAGCGCGAAGAGTGCGAGGTACAGCAGGACTCGATACAAATCAGAGTAGCGATCCAACAGCAGCGGGCCGGCTTCCGGATCCGCTGGAACCGGAGAGCCGGTCAACAATGCCTGCAATGGGTCAGGGAGGCTCGAGCTTCCGGCGAGAGCCAGTATTCCCAGCGGGATCGCCACCAGCACAAGTCCGCCGACCGAATCCACAAACTTGAAGCCGGGGGTGAAATCTCTGCGCAGCAGATCCGGCCGGACCCGGTGCAGGAAGGATAGCACCCCGGCGGTCAGCGCGCCTTCAACCACTCCGATAACCGCATGATACCCGGCCATGGCGGTTAGACCGATGCCTAAGGGAATGGCGCCTGACAAGGCGAGTTGGAAAGCGCATGCAGCCGCAGAGAGCACCAGCGAAAACCAACCCGCTGCGAAGCCCGCAAGAGCCAGGCGCTTTCCGCTCCCCGGCGCAGCTCCCAATACGCGAAAAACAGCGCTCCCGCTGAATACAGTGAGGGTGCCGATATTGAAGAGGTTGGCTCCCAAAGCCAGTAGGCCGCCATCTTGCAGGAAGAGTGCCTGGGCAATGATCACGGTGGCCATGGTGAGAAGTCCGGCCATCGGTCCCAGCAGGATACCGAGAAGCGCTCCCCCCACCAGGTGGCCTGATGTCCCGCCAAACACCGGGAAATTAAGCATTTGTGCCGCAAAGATAAAGGCTGAAAGCACCCCCATGATGGGAATCATCCGCGCGAAAAACTCAAGCTTCAGGCGTCGGGCGGCGAAGAGAATGCTAACGCCGGACAGGGCATCCAGAGAAAGTGCGATTCGATTCGTAAGGAAACCGTCAGGGATGTGCATGAGTTTGAATTGTAAACCATCGCCGCCCGGAAGGAAGAGATTTCCGCGCAGTAATCCACGTGTCTGCGGCGCGCCCGCGGGCATGAAAATGATCTCGACGTGGCATCTTGGCCTCTTCGCGGCCGGCTAACTGGTTTCTGTCGCGAAACTCCCCGTCCGACCATTTAGGGCGGAGTGATTGAACTCACAGGTGGGGGCGGGTTCTAGCCCGTGCCCTGGGGACAACAACCACGATGCCGCCGGTCTTATGAGTGTAAGCTGTTTGCTGTTAAGGCGCTGGACTGATAGAGGCTATGATCTCACGTTCAGGCGAGCTAAAGCCCGCCCCCACGTGATTGCAGTAGTTGCCGGACGATTCAGCCCTAAGGGCGAGTTTCGCGACAGAAACTTACTAACCGCCAGGACGCGAAGGCGCGAAGGCGCTAGAGTTTATTTTTGAAGCAGCCTGTTGCACCCCAGAGCCGGCATCTGTTCCGCCGGCCGGAGCCCTTCTGTCTTCTGTCTCCTGCTATCGCTGCTTCTTCGGTGGCAGAATGGCGATTCGGCTCAATCCGCCGATCGCCTCCGGTCGGAAGTCGGAGGTCGGAAGTCGGTATTCTCGGAACATGTGTGCAGGCAGCCTGGAGGAACTCCGGATCGGATTAATAAAATACTTGTTTTGTCAAAACGCCTGCGCGTTATAGGATGTTAAGCTAAGAACTGGGGATGGATTCAAGGCAGAACCGCATCACTTCCATGCCTGGAGTGAAGATGAGTCATTACTCAAACCGGATTCGAGAGCGAATTCTCAACTATAAGGAAGCCCAACGGCTTCTGGACCTGGGGTTGTATCCGTTTTTCAGGCCGATCCAATCCGAACAGGATACCGAAGTGTGGGTCAACGGCCGCAAGCTGCTGATGTTCGGGTCGAACAGCTACATGGGCCTGACCAACCACCCTAAGGTCAAGGAGGCTGCTGCAAAGGCGCTCCTGAAATACGGGACGGGATGCGCCGGGTCGCGCTTCTTGAACGGCACGCTCGACATTCACCTCGAATGTGAAGCAAAGCTGGCAACATTTGTCGGGAAAGAGGCCGCTCTCCTCTACTCCACCGGCTTCCAGGTCAACCAGGGCGTGATCTCCACCCTGGTGGGGCGCGATGACTATGTCCTGCTCGACAAGCTGGATCATGCGAGCATCGTCGACGGCGCCCGGCTGAGCTTCGGCAAGACCGTCCGTTTCAGGCATAACGATATGAAGGGGCTCGAAGAGGCCTTGAGCCTGATTCCTGTTGATAGGGGAAAGCTGATTGTTGCGGATGGTGTCTTCAGCATGGATGGGGATATATTCGACCTGCCCATCGCCACACGGCTGGCTGACAAGTACAACGCGATGATCATGCTGGATGATGCCCATGCGATCGGCGTCATCGGGGAAATGGGGAGAGGAACCGCCTCCCATTTCGGGCTTACCGACAGTGTGGAGTTGATCATGGGCACTTTCAGCAAGTCGCTCGCGTCCTTGGGAGGTTTCGTCGCCTCGGACCGGATTACGATCGACTATCTGAAACACAACTCCAGGGCTCTCATTTTCAGCGCAAGCCCGACGCCCGCCAGCGTGGCGGCTGTGATGGCGTCCTTGGACATCATCCAATCCGAGCCTGGGCGATTCCAAATGCTGTGGAGCAACACGCACCGCATGACCAATGGATTGAAACGGATGGGATACAACCTGGGAAACACGACGACCCCAATTCTTCCGGTCATGATCGGCGACGACCTGAAATGCCTCCAGATGTGCCTAGCCTTGGAGGAGGAAGGCATTTTTGTGAATCCAGTCGTCTATCCGGGTGTCGAAATCGGCAATGCGCTACTGCGGGTGAGTCTCATGGCTACACATTCCTTCGAGCAGATCGACCGGGCGCTGGACGCCTTCGAGCAAATCGGGAAACGTCTGGCCCTCCTCCCCGTGGGAATCGGATGCAATGATCCTTCGTGAGATCAGGACGAGACGGGACATTAGCCGCTTCATCCGATTCCCCTGGAAAATCTACCAAAACGATACGAACTGGGTCCCGCCCCTCATCGCCGAGCGCAGAGAATTGCTGAACCCGCAGAAGAATCCTTTCTTCGAGCATGCCGAGGTGAAGCTCTACATGGCTGCCGACGAAGCCGGCAACGAGCTGGGCCGCATCGCGGGAATCGTCAATCTCAACCACATCCGCACCCACGGCGAAAAGACCGGATTTTTCGGGCTGTTTGAGTGTGCCGATCATCAGGCCGCGGCCGGCTGTCTTCTCGACGCCGCCGCAGGGTTCCTCCGATCCCGCGGCATGGAAACCATGCGCGGTCCGGAAAACCCCTCCGTAAACGACGACATCGGCCTTCTCATCCAGGGTTTCGACACGCCGCCCATGGTCATGATGCCGCACAACCCGGCTTACTACGAGCGGCTGATCGAAGGCTACGGCTGCAGAAAAGCTATGGACCTGTTCGCCTATTACGGCGAGTTCCGAAAAGGCCGTATCGCGGACCAGGTCGCCAGAGGGGCCGAAATCGTCGGGCACCGGCAGCGTTTCACCATTCGACCGCTGCGCATGAACGACTTTGACGCCGAGCTCGAGCGGATCCATGCGGTTTATTCTTCCGCCTGGGAGGAAAACTGGGGCGCCGTGGCCATGACGGACCGTGAATTCAGGCACCTCGCCGAATCTCTGAAACAGGTGATCGACCCCGATCTCTGCCTCATCGCGGAGGTCCATGGAGAGGTAGCCGGCTTCTCGCTGGCTTTGCCGGACCTCAACCAGATCCTGATCCGGCTCAATGGCAGGCTTTTCCCCTTCGGGATTCTCAAGTTCATCTGCCACAAACGCAAAATCGACGCGCTTCGCATTCTCACCATGGGCGTGCTGAAGAGGTTCCGGCACAAGGGGATTGACAGCGGTTTGTACTACGAAACCTATCGTCAGGCTCTCGCCAAAGGGATTTGGCGCGGCGAAATGTCGTGGATCCTGGAAAACAACACCGCTATGAACCGGATCGTGGAGAATCTGGGCTTCAAGGTCTATAAAAAGTATCGCGTATATGATTTCTCACTCCTACTCTGGTAGCCCATGCGCAGAGTTCTCGTAACCGGAGCCTCCGGATTTATCGGTGGACATGTCGTTCATGCCCTGCATTCGCGAGGCATCGGCGTCCGCTGCCTTGTGCGCCGCAGCAGCCGCCTCGACTTCATCCAGCCTCTGGCGCCCGAGTTGGTCATCGGGGATGTCATGCAGCCCGAGACCCTGGAGGGGGCGCTGGCAAATGTCGACGGCGTCGTGCACTGCGCGGGACTCACCAAGACTCACTCCCGGGCCGAGTATTTCCGGATCAATGAAGGCGGATCCAGGAACCTGTACGCCGCCTGCCGGACACGCAAAGACAGGATTGCGAAAATCGTGCACCTCAGCAGCCTGGCCGCATTCGGTCCGTCGAATGATGGGATGCCCATAACGGAAGGGAGCACGCCCCACCCCGTCAGCGATTACGGCGAAAGCAAACTCGCTGGACAGCGCGTTGCGGAGGCCTGTATGGCTGAGCTGCCCGTCTGCATCATCGTGCCGCCGGCAGTCTATGGGCCGCACGACGTCGACTTCCTGGTCTATTTCAAACTCGTGGCGCGCGGGATCATTCCGCTCATCGGGAAGAGCGCACGCTACCTTTCCCTGGTTTATGCGAAGGACCTTGCCAAGGCCATAATGGAGACTCTGGTCGACGATCGAACCGCAGGAAAATCATACCTGGTGGACGATGGGCGCATTCATACCTGGACAAGCCTGGCAGACACCATCGGCCGTGCCATGAACCGCGCTCCGAAACACCTTTACATACCCGCTGCGGCGTTGCGGGGCATGGGGGCTATTGGCGATTTGCAGGCAAGGTTCACCGGCAAGGCCCGGCTCATCAATTCGCAGAAGGTCCGTGAGTTCCTGCAAAAAGCGTGGACCTGCTCCTCGCAGCGGATTTGCGATGATCTCGGCTTTCACCCTCAATACCCCCTGGAACGGGGCATCGAGGAAACGCTTGGCTGGTATCGGGAAAACCGGTGGTTGTAAAATCGCGTACTAGGGTTCCTTGCCCCGCTTCTGGGCGCGGCTGATCATGTCAGTCGCGCGTTTGATTTCTTTTTTCACCAGCGGATTTTCCGGAAAGTCGCGTTCCAGTTCTTTCATAAGCGCCAGTGCCTGCTGTGGTTGTTTCTCACGCAGATAGATTGCCGAAAGCAGGGTCTTGGCAAAGGGCGGAAAATAGCGGCCGTGTTCCACCACCTTTTTCAGATCTTCGATCGCCTTCTGCTTGCTCCCTTCTATCCGATCGAAGCGAATGAACAGCCGGAAGAAGAAATTCAGGCTGCCCACGACATATTCCACCGTCCCCAGCGTAAGGTAGGCGTCGTAAAAGGGCGGATTCATGGCCAGCAGCTTGCGCGCATACAACTGGGATTCCTTGGATAGCGAATACGTCCTGAAATATTTCTTTTCGATCAGCCCCACATAGTCTGTCTCAGTCCCGGCTGCCGTGCACAACGCGAACATTGCCTCGTGGTCATTCGGATCCAAGGCCAATCGCGCCAAAGCGCGCTTCCTTGCCTCTCCGGTAACCTTGAACAATTGTTCGCGGGCCTTGGGATCTGGTTTGAGTTTTTTCCGGTCGGTGACCTTGTCATCATCGGCAAAAAACTCGAGTTCCAGAATCTTCAGACGGTCGAACTCGGAGAACAGGTACGCGGCCCCGCGGACAGCGTTAATCAGCGGATCCTCCGGGCGCTTGAGCAACTCCTCATCCAGGATGGCGTGCGCCCCGGCAAAATCGTAGTTGTACAGTCGATTGAATGCCCGGTCGATCGCACCGGGCTGCGGTGTTTGCGCTGCCTGTACCGCCGCAGCGGCACTCAGCAATCCCAGAACGCAAAACAGATTCAGCACGCCTGGCTCCCAACGGGAAACGAGACTTTTTCATTCATATCGGCCGCCCCTACCCGCATGATATCCCAGATAGTTACTGTCGCGAAACCCGTCATTTGACATAGCTCCGGCTGGATTGAAGTCAAATGTGGGGGCAGGCTTCAGCCCGCGCATTAATGGCCGGCAGATATCTCACGAAGCCGGATCCAATGAGCGCTGTTGCACCGAGACGAGCGCTCCGTCTGCGAACCGCGCCAGCAAGTAGCCGGGCCGTCGCCTCTCCCCGGCTTTGAGTTGTCCGACAGCGGGCGCAGTCAGCAACGTGATCGTGTGCGGTTTGGCAATGGCTTCAGCGGGATGGATGGAACGGACCTGCATAGTGTTCTGGTCGATCTCAATGGCGCCGGCTCGATGCAGGTGGCCGGAAAATGTCACGACCGGGCCGGAGGTTGTTGCAAGTTCCTGGATTAGGGCGCCCGGGTTGCGAAGACTTACTCCGCACCGAAACCCGGCCTGCTGCATCTGGCGTTCGAACCGCACTCTGGCGGCGAGCGAATTCTGCGGCTCCAGTTCCAGCCGGGGGATGCGCTCCTGAATGCAAATATCCGTTCGTGCCGCCAGGAGCGGAGCATGAAAGAACAGCGCCGAGCCGCGGTCCTGCGGCAGCCATCCCCGGATCTGTGACAGCAGGACGTCCGAAAAGCCCTCGGAATCGGGCTGGTGCCGAGCCGCGTGCAGCCCGCGCAGGAGCAGGTCCCAGCGCGCGGGTTCCATTTCCTGCCACTTTGCCAGGACATCGCATCCCGAAGAAAGCAGCAGCAGGCGCAGCCCGCGGATGGAGCAGCAGTAGTCGGTCACCGGCGTTACCTGCGTGAGATAGTCGCTCAGCCCGGGAATTCCTGCCGCATCGGTGATGCGCAGGGCGTCGATATCGCGGCGGCGCAACGGCCAGGCATCCCACAACCCGGTCTTCCGCAGCAGCGCCTTGCTCTGCTCCATCGGGATACCCACGGCCTGCAATCCGCTCGAGCGGAGCCGCCGGGGATACACCCGGTAATCATGATTTCCGGGAATAGCCAAGGTCGGGACATCAAGTCTGGCGAGCATGGCCAGGAGGCGGTGGACGTTGGTGGCGGTGCCGGCCAGACCCTTTTCTCTCGGCTGTGCATGAACATGGTCTACCAAATCGCCCCCGAGCACGATCAGGTCCAAATCGCCGCGGGCGGCGAGGGCGTTTGCCTCGCCGATGAACCGCTCAAGCATGCGGTGGGGATTGAAAAGGGCAGCGCCCGTCCCGGGAGCGTGGCGATCCACGGCCGCGGCGAGCTCGTCCCAAAGCTGCGCCACGTGAAGATCGCTGGCAAAGGCCAGATTCAGGACTGTCTCCCGCCGAGGGAAGGCGGCGACTGCGCGAGACCGTAAGACCACGCCTCGTGCGCTCAGATCGAAGACCCGGACGGCGTGAGCATTCTCCGCGGCCAACGGCTGCGGGGCACGCAATCGCACACGGAAAAAGCATAATCCTTTGGCGCCTGGAAGGGCCGCGAATTGTGCGGCGCGTTCTTCGATTTCGCGCGCGGTTGCCGGCACGTGCTCTTCCAGCGTCAGCGGAATGGTGATTTTCCCGGCAGGATCACGCAACGCGATCTGCCGTGCCCAGCCGCTCAGGGCGTCGCCTTCGGTGTTGCGGGAGGCGACGAGCAGGTCGAGGCATCGATCGTGCGGCTCCAGAAAGGCCGGGAAGCCCGGAGCGGGAAAAATGATTGCCGGATCGCTGCAAGCCATTGTGCGCATCTGCCCCGATGAATCAAGCCCAAAGCAACTCTGCGAAGTCGGCGACCAGCTCAGGATGCTTCTTGCTTATGGCAATCAGGAGCGACAGCGTGCTGGCGCGCGGGTTGACTTCCGACAGCGTTTGAACGATGCGGTTGAACGCATCGTCATCGAGCTTGGCAATCTTCTCTTTGGCCATCCAGTTGCGGGTAAGCTCCTTCTCCAGACGGGCGCGCCACGCCTTCTCGTATTTCTGAAGGAAGCTCTCGCTGCAATCGCCGCATTTGACGGCGGCCGCTGCCGTTTCCCCGGCAAGTTTGCCGGAGATGCATGCATTGACGATCCCGCCGCCGGTCAGGGGGTTGATCAGGCGAGCCGCGTCGCCGACGATCATGATGCCGCTGGCCACAGTCTTCGGCAGGGGTTTGTTGGTTGACACCGCACCGCCGACCATGTCGAGAGGTTGGCCTTTCATGAATCCGGGCTGCCCCGCGAGCCAGCTGTCCAGCCGCGCCTTGGTTGCGCCAGCCTCGTGCAGTTGCGTCATTTGCACGCCGATCCCGACATTGGCGATGTTGCGGCCTTTCGGAAAAACCCAGACATATCCCCCGGGAGCAAAGGACCCGATATAGAAATCACAGTAGCGCGAATCACATTCGATGTTGCACAGCCGGTACTGAAAGGTCGCCACGATGTCGCGGGCATCGATGCCGGTTTCCAGGCCCGCCCAGCGGGCGACTTGCGATTCAAACCCGTCGGCAGCAATCGTGATCTTCGCGCGGATTTCGATATCCTCTCCCATGGATTTTCCCACGACGCCGCCGATGGCGCCGTTCGACCGGATGACGTAGCGCGCGTGGGTCTTGAGCAGGATGCCCGCACCTGCCTGCGCCGCGTGCCGGGCCAGTGCCTTGTCGAACAGAGCCCGCTCAAGCACGAAGCCGACCTCGTTGCCGGCGCGGTCGATGTGCACCAGCGCGCATGTTCCATTCGGAGCAAAAATGCGGGCCGCCTCGGGGACGCAGGCGATCCATGCCGCGTCCTTCTCGACGTCGCACTCTGCCATCCAATCTCTGGCGATGCCCTCGGCGCAGCGCACCGGGGACCCGATTTCCTGCCGCTTCTCAATCAGCAGGGTGCGCACCCCATTGCGGGCGGCGAACTTGGCAGCCATGGAGCCGCCCGGACCCGCACCGACAACAAGGACGTCCGTAGCCATCGTTTTCATGGCCGGACCTCCGGAATCCCGTTGTCGAGAGTCAGGATCGAGGCAGCCGGCTTCCCGGCCGTCTCGAGGATCGCACCCACGGGACAAACGATGGCACACAGCCCGCACTCCGTGCAGGTTGGCAGAAACTCAATCGTGCATGTCTCATGCAGGAAGATGCTGTTCGTCGGACATGTTCCGACACAGGCGCCGCAGTGCAGGCAGATCTGATTGTTGACGATCACGCGCAATCAACCTCCCCCGGTGTTTCGGATCAGGGCTGTGTTTTCACAGCGGAAATCAGAGGGGCCAGAGCAGCCCCGACGTCGCCTTGCCCTTCGACAATTGTACCCGTGACGATGATATCGGCCCCGGCGGCGGCGATGATCTTTGCCTGTTCAGGATACCGGATGCCTCCGCCGACGCACAACAATATCGAAATGGCCGCGCGCACGGCTGCGATCATTTTCGCCGGAACCGGTTCGGGCGCTCCCGATCCCGCCTCCAGGTACAGCATCGACATGCCCATGTTCTCTGCGGCCATGGCATAGCGCACCGCCTCGTCCGGGTCATCTCGGCGAATAAGATCCGCCTGACCCACTTCGCCGGCCCGCATACCCGGTTCAATAATGAGATATCCCACGGAAATCGGTTCGATACCGGCCCTGCGGAGAAATGCGCCCGCCCGCATTG
Organism: uncultured Acidobacteriota bacterium; assembly: GCA_964353465.1. GTDB lineage: Bacteria > Acidobacteriota > UBA6911 > UBA6911 > UBA6911 > JAFNAG01. The sequence goes on from CAYGWQ010000047.1 coordinate 21,455, forward strand.
CCTCCCGGATGAGGAAGCGCGGGGATCGCGAGTTCAGCAGGCTCAGATAGAAAATGGCATCGGCATCGGCGGCGACTCCCTCCGCGCCCGACGGGAAGAGAATGGTCGGCAGCGCCGTGGCCGATTTGATTTGCGCCAGGGTGCGCTCCACTTCCGGGCGCGTCACCCGCGACGACCCACCGATCATGATCGCGTCGCTGCCGGCGCCGGCGGCTATCTGCGCAATCCGGCGGGCTGCCTCGGGCGCCTGTTTGTCCGGATCGATCAGCGTCATGTGCAGCCGCGCCCTGGCGCGGCTTTGTCGAATCCACTCGAGCACTGTCATGTCGGCAATCCGATCAGGATCGCCCCAAGCACAACCAACATTGCAAGCTTTGCGGCCCGGGATGCGCGCCGGGGTGAACGGAACAGCATAACAATGGTCCACACGAACGCAACGTTCGCCATTCCGATGACGGCGAGGTAACCATTGTCAAGCGCGCCGAAAAAGTAAGGCAGGGGGCTCAAGATCACGGCCAGACCGAGGAGCAGGGCCGCGGTGATCTTGGCTTTGGGCGGCCCGACACGCATGGGCCAGGTGCGCCTGCCGACGTCGCCCCCTATATCTTCGATATCTTTGATGATCTCGCGTCCGAGCGATGTGATAAATGCCAGGACAGCCAGACTGGCGGGCCGCGCTGGATCATTCACGGCAATGCCTCCCATAATGAACAACATGGCAGTCAACAGACTGATCGTGATGTTGCCGGGCAACCCGCTTTTCTTGAGTCCTGCGGTTTCATAGGCAACCAACAAGGCCACCGCAAGAAAGGCGATCAGGCCGCAGCCCATGCTGACTACGGAACCGGCAACCATCCCCAAGGCAAGCTCGGCCCACGCCAGGACCCCGGCGGCGCGGCGTGAGATTTGTCCGGAGGGGATGGGCCGCGCCGGATGATTGAGTCGATCGATCTCGGCGTCAGCGTAGTCATTCAGCGTGTTGCCGCCGGCTGTGATCAATGCAGCGCACGCCAGGCAGGAGAACAGGACGGCAGCCGGGATTTGCCGCGTCACCGTCCATGCGCCCAGAAGCACGGCAAACACCGACATCGCGCAGTTCAACGGCCGTGCCAGACGAAGGGGGGCGGCAAAACGGTACAGCGGATGAACGGAAGCGGGAACGCTGGTTGGCAGTGACGAACTGGAGGACATGGGGAATCCAGCCTGGGCTGTGGCGGTTCAACGAAGGCAGCAGTATGCCCCAAGCGCAACCGCATCGTCAAGCCGACGGGCGAAAAGGGGACATTCCGCTTTTCCAGTCTGCCGTAGCATTTGGAGCGTCCAATGGGAAAAGCGGAATGTCCCCTTTTCGCCCGTTATGGTCGGCGACTGCCGCTCATCTGGGGCTGATTGGCCAGTTCCGATACTCTCTTGACTTCATTGCGAAATATGTTGTTATCCGGGTAGTCGCGTGCCAGTTCCTTGAGCAGGACCAAAGCCTGCTGCGGTTGTTTGTCCCGCAGAAATATTACTGACAGGAGGATTTTGGCAAATGGCGGATAGTATCGGCCAGACGCTATTACCTCCCTCAGATCCTCGATGGCCTTCAGCTTGCTCCGCCGGTCGCCGTCCTGATGCACAATGTCCAGCAGATACCGCGCCAGGTGCCGCGCATCAAAGCCCAACTCCCGTAATACCTGATGCAGCCCCTCACTCGTCAGGTCCGCAGGACT
>CAYGWQ010000048.1:0-23107 GCA_964353465.1 uncultured Acidobacteriota bacterium
CCGGAACCAGGGAGACTCTGACTCCGCGGCTCTCGAGAACTGCAGTCGTCGCCGGGCCGACGGCGCACACCTGGCAACCGTTGCACCTTTCTATGGCGATACCACGCTCTTCCATCCGGTTCAGAAAGAACCGGACTCCGTAGGCGCTCGTGAAGATGATCCAGGCATACTCGTCCAGGTTATCGAGGGCTGTGTCCAGGGCGCTCTTGTCCGCGATCTCCCGTATCGAAATGACGGGAAAGACCAGAACCTCGGCTCCAAGGGCAGCGAGACCGGAGGTGAGGCTTTCAGACTTCATCTCGCTGCAGGCGAGGAGGGCCATCTTCCCGGTGAGGGGTTTCGGGGCATTGGGCATGGGTTAGCGCAGCGACCGGAGAATCTCTGCTCCTCCCGTTGAAAGCAGCTTGTCAGCTAAAGCATCGGAGGCTTCAGCCGCGCCCGCGAGCGGGCATACGGCTGAATCCCGCAATATCTTCGTGCCGTCGGGGCTTGCCACCAGGCCTTCGATAAGCATCTTGCCGTCTGCGGGGCGGGCATGCACTGCGATCGGGCTGTTGCATCCGCCTCCCATGCGGCGCAGGAATGCACGTTCCGCAAGGACAGCAATGGCCGTCAGAGGCTCATTGAGGCCTGCGACCATGGCCGTGACTCGCGAATCTCCCTTGCGCACCTCGAGTGCCAGGGCTCCCTGTCCCGGAGCGGGGAGCATCTGAGCAAACTCCAGGCGCATGCCGATCCGGTCCTGCAAGCCAAGGCGGTTGAGCCCGGCGCAGGCCAGGATGATGGCATCATAGCTGCCAGCTGCCAACTTCTGCAGCCGCGTTTGCACGTTCCCGCGTATGTCCTCAGCCCGGAGGTCCGGCCTCAAGGCCAGGATCTGTGCCTGCCTCCGAACGCTTCCGGTGCCGATCACTGCGCCTGGCCGAAGATCCTCCAGCCGGCGAAAACCCGCGCTGCCGATCAGAGCATCGCGGGCATCTTCTCGCTGTGGAATCGCACTGATCTCGAGTGCTTCGGGGATTTTGGTGGGAAGATCCTTCATGCTGTGTACAGCCATGTCAATCCCAGAGGTCAGCAGGGCTTCCTCGAGCTCCTTGACGAACACTCCCGTCGCCGTGCCGGAGCGGATAGATCTTGTCAGATCCTTGTCTGCGGATGTTTTGATGACCTCTATCTTGATCCGGGCATCCGGGTATCGCACGAGAATCATCCCTGCGACCCATTGGGTTTGGGCGAGTGCCAGGGCGCTGCCTCGGGTACCGATTTTCAGCATAGAATTCTGTCCCTTAACAACCGAAGATCGAATGCAGCAGGCCCGGTGCGTGCAGAACCATGATCAACAGCCAAGTCCACCCTATGAATCGCCGCAAAGCTATAAAGTCTAACATTTGCATTACTTCTGTGCCAGACGGAACAGGTGCGTGGCAGTCGGCCGAAAACAAAGGCAGCCGAGGGGCTGGTTCCGGACCGCTCCCTGCTGCCCACCGCTTGCAACATTGTGGTATAGTTTGGCCTCCCAGTGTTTCACCAAGAGGAGACATCAGCTTGGAAATATTTAATAACATTGATGTTGGCGGTGTCCTCATCCAGTTTGCGGTCCTGCTTTTCTCTTTGAGCATCCATGAGGCTTCTCATGCGTGGATGGCGGATCGGTGTGGCGATTATACGGCCAGGTACCTGGGAAGGGTGACGCTCAATCCGATTGCGCACATCGACCCCATCGGCACGCTCTTGTTCCCTCTGCTGCAGTTCTTCACCGGATTTCCTTTGATAGGCTGGGCAAAACCGGTCCCGGTCAACTCCTTGCACTTCAGGCAGCCCCGGCGCGACCAGATTCTGGTATCGCTGGCGGGACCCGGCTCCAACCTGCTTGCTGCCGGCGTTGCCTATGCATTGCTGATAGGCTTCAAGCTCTCCTCGCTTCCCGCAAACGGACTCATCATCAATATGATTGTGAATATGCGGATCCCGAGCCAGCACTCGGTGCTGGCGCCATTGCTCGGCCTGCTGTTTTTCGGATTTGTCATCAATTTCGCGCTGGCGATTTTCAACATAATCCCCATCCCCCCTCTGGACGGCCATTGGATCCTCTATGAGATGTTGCCCTACAATGCAGCCAAGGCTTTAGAGCGCGTCAGCTCCTATGGTATTTTCTTGTTATACGCCCTCATGATCCTGGGCTTGTTCAGCTTCATTTTCTGGCCGATACGGCTTTTACTCGGCCTGTTGCTGATCCTGTGATCTGAGGGAGTGGCAACGTACCGGAATGCGGAACCGATTTTGACGAGTTAAGGTCAAATGCATACTAAGGGCAGCCATGGACGGGACTGATAATCTGGAAACAAACGGCTCTTTCCAGGATGAGCCCGCCCTGACCATCCGTCTGGAGGGGTTTGAGGGTCCGCTCGATCTTCTGCTGCATCTGATCAAGCGCGAAGAACTGGATATCTCGAACATTCCCATAGCCCATATCACGGAACAGTATCTGAGCTACATTCAGCTCATGCAGGATCTCAACATCAACGTAGCCGGAGAGTGGCTGGTCATGGCGGCAACTTTGATCTACATTAAATCCCGCATGCTTCTTCCCCCCGATCCTGTTCTGGTCTCCTCGGAGGAGGAGCAGGCGGAGGATCCGAGGAAAGAGTTGGTATACCAGCTCTTGGAGCATCAAAAATTCAAGAATGCCGCGCAGATGCTTTACACGCGGGAAGAGGTCGAAAACGCCGTATGGAACAGCCCGCCCCGGGATGTGCTCGAAGACGGGAAGGAAGTGGTTGCTGTCACCCTGTTTGACCTGCTGAAAGCCTTCCATGAGGTGGTAAAACGCTTCGAAGCGCAGGCCGGCATGGAGTTCGATCAGGAAGAGGTCACCATTGAGCAGAAGTTGACAGAACTGCGCAGGCTTCTTGTAGTGCACGACTCGCTTGCGTTCTCCTCTTTTTTCACCAGGGTGGCAACGAAGCGTCATCTGATTGTGACGTTCCTTGCGCTGCTTGAAATGGTGCGCTTGCGGGAAATCTGGCTTTATCAAAAAAAAGCATTCGATGAAATCACCATAACCAGGAACAAATCGGTGGAAGAGACACCTTAGCGCCTATGGAAATCGAAGAACTCCAACCTATATTGGAAGCCATCATTTATGCGGCCGACGACCCCGTGCGCCCGGAGCAGTTGAAGGAGATCTTTCCGGACGAGAGTTACGACAAGATTGAAACGGCGCTCCAGGGACTGGCGGAGGAATTCAATTCCCGTCGGGGAGGCATGTGGATCCGCGAGATTGCGGGCGGCTTTCGCATGACGACGAGGCCCGAGCACCATGAATATGTGCGAGCCTATCTGAAGACAAAGCCGGGAGCGAAGCTGTCATTGGCTGCCCTGGAAACGCTGGCGGTTATTGCCTACAAACAGCCCGTAACCCTGGCGGAGATACTCGCAATCCGTGGCAAGAAATCGACCACCGCCCTCCATACGCTGCTCGAGAGGAAGCTCGTCGTCATTGTTGGGAGAAAGGCGGTCGTTGGCCGCCCGATCCTATACGGCACTTCGAAGGAATTTCTCATTCATTTCGGACTCAAAGATCTCACCGAGTTACCCACTTTGGAGGAATTCGCCCAGATGGCCGGCGAGATCTCGTAGGCGGGTATGGAGAAACTCGAGAGACTGCAAAAGATCATTGCGGCAGCGGGCATCGCCTCGCGACGGCAGGCTGAGGAGCTCATCAAGGCCGGGCGGGTTTCAGTGAATGGGCAGGTCACTGCCGCGCTCGGCGCCAAGGCTGATGCGAGCCGCGATCACATCAAAGTCGACGGCAAGTTACTCCGGCCCCCTGCCCGCAAGATTTACGTGCTTCTGAATAAGCCCAGGGGAGTAGTCTCTACCGTCGCAGACACCCACGGCCGAGTCAAGGTCACCGATCTGGTGAAGGTGAGAGGAAAGCTATTCCCCGTAGGGCGCCTCGACTACAACACCGAGGGCCTGATCCTGCTTACGAATGATGGTGAGTTTGCCAGGATTGTGGCTTCGGCAGGCGACGCTTTTGCCAAGGTCTACCAGGTGAAGGTTCGTGGCATCCCTGATGAATTGGCTCTGAAGCGGCTGCGGTCCGGGTTTCGGTTGCCCGAGGGCACCCGGTTGGCTCCCTGCAGGATTCGGACGCTCCGCCAGGACCGGCATGCCTGGCTCGAAGTAACTCTCATACAAGGCATTAACCGGGAAATTCGCAGAATGTTTGAAGCTATCGGCCATCCCGTCGTAAAACTGCGGCGCACTCGTATCGGAATATTCACGGATGCGGGTCTCCCGGTCGGCTGCTCCCGCCTGCTGACTCCTCGGGAAGTCGGGCACGCTCTTCGGCTAGGTCAGGAGTGGAAAGCGCTCAAGCGTCAGGAACTATGACTTTGGAAGGCGTCGGCGTAGGGTTGGACATTCGGTGCGACGGTTCTTCGCAGGCTATCGCGCGGAAGTCTGGTGCTACAATATATGAGGCAAAATCGTGGGGAGGGCTGCTTGTTTACCGGGATTATTGAGGAAGCCGGCTTGATTCGATCTCTGCGGCCTTTATCTGGGGGAGCCTTCATTCAGATCGAGGCCGACCGGATTGCTCCCGGCCTCAAGCCTGGAGATTCCGTGGCCGTGAATGGCGTATGTCTGACGGTCAAAGAGATCGCGGGCCAGCGCTTTACCTGCGACCTGTCGGCCGAAACGCTGCGCCGCTCCAGCTTAGGGCAGGCGACGGCTGGAACGATCGTCAACCTGGAACGGCCACTGGCAGTTGGAGACCGCCTGGGCGGTCACATCGTGCAAGGGCATATAGACGGTGTCGGCAAGCTTGTTTCCTCGGTCCCCGGCGGCGAGGGAGTGGAGATGGAGTTTTCGTTCCCGCTGGAGCTGGAGCGGTACTTCGTCAGCAAGGGTTCGGTGGCCGTGGACGGTATCAGCCTTACGGTCGCATCCCTCAAAGATAACTCGTTTGTCGTGGCTATCATTCCTCATACCTACCGCGTAACAAACCTGCACAGGCTGAAACCGGGTGATGCCGTGAACCTGGAAGGTGACATTCTGGCAAAATACTTTGCGCGTTTCTTTCAGCTCGGCCTGATCCGGGAGCCGGCCCCAAATCGCCGGCTAACGGTGGACGAACTCAGGGAGCAGGGATATTGACATGTGGACTGCACTCTCTCCGAGGTGCTGCGCGCCAGTGCTTCTGCTGCCCCTGATCTTGCTTCAGCCTGGCGGGCGAGGTTCGGATGAGGAACTGCCGGCGTTCGGGAAAAACACGGTTCTGGTCTACAAGAGCTCGATTGAGAACGAGGCGGTTTTTGTCGTGCGCATCGCGGAGTTTGCTCCCGATCGCTTTGTCGAATGGGAAGACTCGACCACGCAAGGAACCATCTTCATGCAGGCCAAGGCCGTGGAGAATGGGCGCGAGTTTGTAAATTGGAGGCTGTACGAAGGGGGCGTGGACACGCGCGGGAAAAATGCCACAACTCTCTGGCTCAGCCGGCGCATTTTCCGCGAGCTGAAAGAGAAGCAGAAGATCAAGATAACCATGGACGGCATCCCGACATGGATCACATTGCTGGGGAGCGATCACATGCCCATCGAAGTGAACCGGATTTCCCGCCCCGTTCCGGTAATCAAAACCAAGGACGAGCGCGGCACGGAACGCTGGTTTATCGATTTGGAAAACAATCCGCTCGTGGTCAATTTTCTGTTCCGGAACTACCAGCAGAAGCTGATCAGCATAACGACCGACCGCCCGAACACTCTACGCTGGATCAAAGACAACAAAAAACGATAGTACTCCGGGGGGTGAGTCTTCGGCCGGAGAAGAGACCACCGTGCGATTTACCTGCCGTCCTGCATGGGAGAAGGCCTCTCCGCGTCTGGTACGACGCCCGCCACCATTTCACACGACAGACCTGCGGCGATTGCTGTGCGCGTCAGCTGAAGCAGCTTGTCTCGGTCCTCCGTTTGCAGGTGATCCGTCGGGATCGGATCGTGGAAGATCACCTCGACCGTTGCCGGAGCGATGCCATAGCACCCCGGGGGCTGGATGGCCCGGCTGTTGCGGATGGAAACGGGCATGACCGGCACTCCGGCCTTGAGTGCCATCACAAAGACACCCTTCTTGAAGACGCCCAGATGCCCGTCGCGACTCCGCGTCCCCTCCGGAAAGGCGAAGAACGAGTGGCCCTCCCTCAACAGCCTGGCGGCACGATCGATGCTGGCGCGGGCCTTGATAGGATCGGCACGATCGATGGGGATAAATTTTGCCCTGCGGAGCACCGGGGAGAGAATAGGAATCCGCATCATTTCCATTTTGACGACCGCAACAAGGTCACGGCGCGTCGCATGGAACAGGATCGGCCCGTCGAAGTTGCCCTGATGATTCGATAAGAAAAGGTAGGTCTGTTCCGGTAGGAGCCGCTCCCTGCCGGATACCTTCAACCGGATGCCGGACATCCACCCGGCGATCCGCAAGCAGAAGCGGGCAAGGCTGAAGAGGTGGCCTGCTTTACCGGACAGCAGAGCCCAGATCATACCGATCGGCGCGGCGATCGCAACATAGATACCGACAAACAAATAGACGAGGGTCGCTCTGACCATAAGATCGGTATTGTACCGGATTCCGCCGGCCGTGTGAGGGTGAAATACCCGATGCTGTGCCACAGGACTGCAAATCCCGATGGCATTCCGGGAGGCGGCCGGCATCTCTCCGGGTTTTTGGGATTTTCGCGGTTCGCTGGGCTGCGCACACTATTGCAGGGGAGCCGGCTAATGGGATAATCTGTTATTTTACAGTTGGGCTCCGGCAATGGACTTGCCGTCCGGTTCGGGAAATGGGAGTGCGCGTTGGGATTCGACAGCATTACGGATGCGATTGAGGAGATACGACGGGGCAGGATCATTATCGTCGTCGATGACGAAGACCGGGAGAACGAGGGCGATTTCACGATCGCTGCGGAAAAAGTCACTCCCGAGCTCATTAACTTCATGGCGAAGCATGGGCGCGGCCTGATCTGCCTCGCAATGACGGGCGAACGGCTGGATGATCTCCATATACCACTGATGGTGGGAGAGAACACGTCCAAGTATGGAACTGCCTTCACGGTCTCGATCGAGGCGCGCCATGGCGTCACCACAGGGATTTCGGCTGCCGACCGCGCAACGACGATCCTCACTGCCGTAAATCCCAAAACCACCGCCTCCGATCTGGTTCGGCCGGGACACGTGTTCCCGCTGCGGGCCCGCGACGGTGGAGTGTTGGCACGGGCGGGTCAGACCGAGGCCAGTGTCGATCTGGCGCGCCTGGCCGGACTTTATCCTGCCGGAGTCATCTGCGAGGTCATGAAAGATGACGGAACCATGGCGCGCGTGCCTGAGTTGATCGAAGTGGCTCGACAGCATGGCTTGAAAATGATCACCGTGGCGGACCTCATCGCCTTCCGGCTGCGAACGGAAACGTTCGTGCGGAAAGTGTCCGAGGCCTTTCTGCCGACAGAATTCGGCGATTTCCGAGTCGCGGCCTTCGAGAATGCGCTGGACAACGAAAACCACATCGCATTGATCAAGGGTATGATACGCGAAGATGAGCCGGCGCTTGTGCGCGTGCACTCACAGTCGACCATGGGGGACGTCTTCCACTCACTCCGCAGCGACAGCGGGGAGCAGTTGCGCGCGGCCCTGCGGATCATTGCTCAGGCGGGCCGAGGCGTGCTGGTCTACTTGCGCCAGGAAGGAAGGGGAATCGGTCTGGTCAACGAAATCAAGTCCTATGGACTGCAGGATGAGGGTGCCGATACCGTCGAAGCGAACGAAACCCTGGGTTTCCAGGCTGACCTCCGCCTCTATGGGGTCGGCGCCCAGATTCTGCGCTCATTAGGAGTCAGGAAGATACGATTGCTGACGAACCACCCGAAGAAGATCATAGGACTGCAGGGTTACGGCATCGAGGTGATCGAACAGGTTCCTCTGGAGATCCCACCCACGAAACACTCCGAAGAATATCTCCGCACTAAAAAAAACAAGCTGGGACACATTTTGAAATCCGTTTAGCCTGCCACTCTTCATCGCCCAGTGTATCGTGCCCGTCCTGAGTGACGAGTAATCTACCCGCTTCTCATCACTCATCACTCATTACTCATTTAAACCGATCGGTTGCCGTGAAGCTTTGCGATCTGCGCTTCGATCACCTCATCCTCGATCTTTCGGAAAAGAATCTCCTTGACGCCCAGCGGGTGTCCTTCTGCCAGCCTCAGCTTCGGGATCTCATGCCAACGTTGCTCGTGGCAGGATCCCGGTGCATTCAACATCTTCCACAACTTCGCCGCGGAAAACGGCATGAAGGGATCCATCAGCACCGCGAGCGCCAGCTCGAGCTGCAAGGTCGTGTTGAGCGTGGCCTCACAGCGGGCGCGGTTCTGCTTCAGAGTCGTCCAGGGGGCGGAATCGTTGAAATATTTGTTGCCGGCGCGCGCCAGGTTCATCATCTCGGCGATGGCCCGACGCACCTGAAAGTCGTCGAGAAGACCGCCGACAGTGGTTACGGTAGCATCCACTGCGGCAAGGACCTCTTGGTCCGCGCTCGACAGCACCGGAGCGGGTGGAACCCTGGAATCGAAGTGTTTCTCAACAAACGCGAGGCTGCGATGCACCAGGTTCCCCAGGACGTCGGCCAACTCCCCGTTATTTCGGGCCTGAAAATCCTTCCAGGCAAAGTCTGCGTCCTTGTTTTCCGGCGCATTGGCTGCGAGGTAATAGCGCAGCGGATCCGGAGGAAACAGCTCCAGGTATTCGTCGACCCAGACCGCCCAGTTGCGGCTGGTGGAGAGTTTCTCCCCCTCAATGTTGAGGAACTCGTTGGCCGGAATGTTGTCCGGGAGGATAAACTCGCCGTGAGCCATAAGAACCGCAGGCCAGACGATTGCATGAAACACGATATTGTCCTTGCCGATGAAATGGATCAGACGCGTGCTCGGATCACACCAGTAATCGCGCCACCGATCAGGATTTCCTTGATTTTGAGCCCACTCCACCGTTGATGAGATATAACCGAGCGGGGCATCAAACCAGACATAGAGCACTTTGCCCTTGGCCTCCGGTAGGGGAACCGGAATGCCCCAATCAATGTCGCGAGTGATCGGCCGGTCGGTGAGCCCCTCGCTGAACCACCCGGTGCAGAACTCGCGCACATTGCTCTTCCAGTTGAGCTTTGATGCCTGCCATTGTGCAAGGCGCTCCTGAAATTGGGAGAGCCGGAAGTACCAATGTTTTGTGGCGCGCATTACCGGGGCCGAGCCGCATATTTTGCATCGCGGCGTGAGCAGCAACTCCGGCTCCAGCCAGCGGCCGCAGGCCTCGCACTGGTCGCCGCGCGCGCCTCCGTGGTGACAGTGCGGGCACTCGCCTTCAATGTAGCGGTCGGGCAGAAAACGCTGGCACGCAGGGCAGCAGTATTGCTGTATTTCCTGTTCCCGGACGAAGCCTTTCTCGAAGAGCTTCAGGAAGATGTCCTGGGAGATCTTGTGGTGCAGGGGAAGGGAAGTGCGCGAGTAGTTATCGAAGAGTATCCCCAGGCGGCTGAAGCTAGCCTTCATCATGAAATGATATCGGTCCACGATCTCCTGCGGGGAGACCCCCTCGCGGTCGGCGCGGATCGTGATCGGTACGCCGTGCTCGTCGGAACCGCAGATGAAGATGACATCACTCCCTTTGTGCCGCTGATAGCGAACGTAGACATCAGCCGGCATGTAGGCCCCTGCAAGGTGCCCCAGGTGGAGAGGGCCGTTCGCATAAGGCAAAGCCGCCGTCACAAGAATCTTCTCGGCCAAAGCATCCTCCCATGTGGAAAATCAAAATCATACCATAGCTTCTGCCTGGAGGATTTTTGATTGCGGGCCTGAGAATCATATAAAATGGTATCCATGAGGCCGGTTCTGCTCGGGGAAATATGGATTCGCAACTATGAGCGGAAGGATTTCCAGGTTCTTCATGACATCGACACGACCTGCTTCCCGGCCCACATGGCCTATTCGCGGGCCGAACTTCTCTTCTTCCTGAGGCATTCCTCCTCGATCGCCAGAGTGGCGGAGATCGCCGGCAAAATCGTCGGTTTTGCCGTGGGGCAAAACGGGCCGGGCGCTGCCGCTCACATCGTTACGCTCGATGTCCTTCCTGAAGCGCGGCGGCGCGGGGTGGGGACAGGGCTCATGAATGTGCTGCACGAAGAATTCCGCAAGCGCCACGCCTCGCAGGTCATGCTGGAGGTCGATGCAGGCAACCAGGCGGCGCAGCGCTTCTATCAAGACCTCGGCTATGAGCGCATGGGCTTGCTGCCCGGCTACTATAAGGGCAGGGGTGACGCCCTCGTCATGGCTCGGTCTTTGTAGGGGTGTTTCGACGGCGGATGAGGCTATTTCTCGCGGGCTTGATAGCCGCTTCGGGTTAGAATCTTCACCTCGTCAGGTTTGCCGTCGCCGTTGATATCTGCCGTGACCGTAATCCGGATCTTGCGGAACTTTCCATCTCTCTTGGGGTTGCTGGAAGCATAGGCAAGGCTGTATTGGTTCCTGAGCTGGTTGGAGATGTTCTTGAAGATCGAGGGAAACTCGGTGGGGAAACGGGGGTAGACAGCCTCTCCGCCCGTGAACTCCGCAACGGAGCGGAGACGGTTGTCGGCCATCAGCCATTCGATGTTGTCCAGGTTGTAGCGCAGCCTGACACTCTGGCCGACGCTGACGGCATAAATGGAAGCGTTGGCGGATTTGCACTTCTTGAGCGCTTCATCATAAGTGTGCTGGCTGAAGGTATCGAGTCCCGTGCTGACCAGCAACACCGCCACCTTGCCCTCGATTTCCTCCACCCGATCGAGCGTATAAATCAGGGCGTCCGAGAGGTTGCTTTCCCGGAAAGCAGGCGTATTAAAACGGCTGAGCGCCTCCATGAGCTCGTTGCGATTCTGGGTGAAGTCGGTGAGGATGGTGGGGCGGAGGTCATAGCCGATTACCGCAACCCAATCCCCCTTGCGCAGACTCTCGGCGAAACTATAGATCGCATTCCACACATCCTCGATGAACCACTCCACCATCTTGCTGAAGTCGACCAGCATGACGACTGTGATGCCGGCCTCTATGGGAGCAAAATGGGTGATCTCCTGCTTGACGTTGTCCTCATACAGGGTGAAGTGCTGCGGTTGCAGACCCGTGATGATGTTCCCCTTTTTGTCGGTTACCAGCACCTGGAGGTTCACCAGGTCAACAGATACGGAGATCTGAGTCTGGCCCCTGGGGGGTGGTTCCTGCTCGGTCTTCTTTTTGGCCGGCGGTCCCTGAGTGGCAAGCGGATCCCGGGCAGAAACGGCAACTGCAACTCCCTCCTGATCCTGCTGCGGATGCCGAGGGGAGGAAACAAGAGCCGGGAAGCATAGGCCCAAGATGACGAAAATGCTGGCAATCTTCATAGAGGACGCTCCATTGGTAGGCCGCCGCTGAGACCGGCAACCTGGCCATTTCCCATGGCAACAGCGTAGCATACTAGGCCGGGGGATCAAAGAGAGCTTGCGACGGGAGGAAATCAGGCAAAATGATTTGACGTCGCTATTTCCTGGTGCTAATAATTTGTTCCGCCTTTGCTCTTGCCGGAAAAATATTGTGGGAGGCTGATTGTGGGTTATTGTCCGGAATGCGATGCACCAATCGAAGAAGAATTTGAGGACGTCGGGGAAATCATCACGTGTCCCGAGTGCGGTGTCGACTTGGAGGTTATCTCTCTTGATCCCGTCGAATTCGATCTCGCTCCGGCCGAAGATGAGGAGGAAGAGGAAGAGGACTTCAACTTCGACGATGAAGAAGACGAAGGCGAGGAGGACTGGGACGACGAAGAGGCCGACGACGATGAAGAGGACGATTACAACTAGTGGCCGATGATCATCCCGTCAGTGTGCAAATCTTACTATCCTCCAAACCGCAGTACCATACCATCATGAACCTGCAGGAAAAAGAAGCAAAACTGGAAAGACTGTTGCATGAAATGGCGCCCGTAATAGTCGCCTTTAGTGGCGGGGTTGACAGCTCGTACCTCGCCTTCAAAGCTCAAACTGTTCTAGGCGACCGGGCACTAGCCGTCACGGCTGAAAGTCCTTCCGTGCCGTCCAGCCAGCGTGAAATGGCACTGCGATTGGCCCGGGAATTCGGTTTGCGTCACGAAACCGTCAGCACGAAGGAGATCGAACGCGAGGAGTATCGCCGGAATCCCCCCGAGCGCTGTTTTTTCTGCAAGGATACCCTGTTCGCCCGGCTCGCCTCCCTGGCAAAGCAAAGGGGATTTGCGACCGTGCTCGACGGGCTTAATGCGGACGACCTTGGTGACTACCGCCCGGGCCGCAAGGCTGCTGCAGAACACGGCGTGCGCAGCCCGCTGATGGAAGCCGGTCTGAACAAGGAAGAGATCCGGCAGCTCTCGCGCATAGCCGGACTGCCGACCGCTGACCAGCCTGCCTCCGCATGCCTTGCTTCTCGATTCCCTTACGGGGTACGCATTACCGAGGAAAAGCTGCGCATGGTGGATCGCGGCGAGGACGCGCTGCGCGCCATGGGCTTCAGGGTGTTCCGGGTTCGACATCATGAGGACCTGGTGCGGCTTGAATTCGGGCCGGAAGACCTGAGGAAGGCCCTGAATATGGAGGTCGCGGCTACACTAACCGCGCTCTTTAAGGAACTCGGCTACAAGTTTGTCACACTCGACCTTCAGGGCTATCGCACAGGTTCCCTTAACGAGGTGCTCGTTACCCGGATAACCTAGGCGGCCCTGCTCCCGCACGCGTATTCAATCCGTGTTATTGCTCGATCCCCGTTCCGAGCTGAGTCTCAATCCTGGCGTCATGAATCAGGCGGCATGGCACCGAGCGGCCAGAGCGCGGCAGACCGTTCCCTGATGCCAGTTCCACGCAGTCTCGACGATTTCATTCAGGGAAGAGTGCCGTGCCCTCCATCCCAGGACGGCCCTCACTTTCTCAGGGTTTGCCACCAGGCGCGGCGGATCCCCGGGCCTCCGGTCTTTGAAGCGGATGGGTATATCCATTCCCGTGCTTCTTCTTACCTGATCGATCACTTGCAGCACCGAATAACCTTCCCCTGTCCCCAGGTTAAAAACCTCGGAAGGCCGGCCCGCAAACAGGTACTGGAGCGCGGCCGCATGGGCGTCGGCGAGGTCCAAGACGTGAACATAATCTCGTATGCAGGTGCCGTCCGTGGTCGGGTAGTTATTTCCATATACCTCCGCGTCGGCGCCGCCGGTGCGAGCGATCTCCAGCAGCCGGGGAATGAGATGGGTCTCGGGAACATGCAATTCACCGATGCTACGATCGTGAGCTGCGCCCGCCGCATTAAAATAACGCAGAGAAACAGAGCGCATGCCATGGGCGTTCTGGTAGTCACCAAGGATACGCTCGATTACCATTTTCGTCATGCCGTAGGGATTGACCGGATTCAGAGGCACGGACTCGTCAATCGGCACGCTCTCGGGGATTCCATAGGTCGCGCAGCTCGAAGAAAAAACGATGCAGGAAACGCCGTGCCTGCGCATTGCCTCCAGCAGATTCAGGGTGTTCAGGATGTTGTCATGATAATACTTGTAAGGATTTCGATAGGATTCCTCAACCAATGCATGAGATGCAAAATGGACCACTGCGGCAAAGTTGTGGCTGGAGAATGCCGCCTCCAGGTCGGCGGGGCGGCCCAGGTCGCCCTCAACGAATGAATGGGAGCCGACAAACTCCCGAAAGCCAGTGGACAGATTGTCGAAACATACCGGTGCAAACCCTTGCGCTTTTAGAATGTGCATCGTTTGGCTGCCAATATACCCGGCTCCTCCGGTAACCAGTATGCTCAGCATCCGCTTGGCCCTCCGCAGAAGATGCGCGCCGCCCAGCCAATTCCAGTTCACTGCGTGCTGTTGTTTTCGAGTGTCTGCTGGATTACTTCCTTCACTTCTTCGATCTTGAAAGGTTTCGCCAGATATAGGTTGCTGTTGTTTTCGAAGAAGGACCGTGTTTCGGCACTGGCCGTGTCTCCCGTGATGAAAATGATGCGCCTTGCCAGTTGAGGGCGCTTCTCCTGGATCCACTGATATAGTTCCCGGCCGCTCATCTGCGGCATTTTAAAGTCGGTGATAATCAGGTCATACTCATTATTGGCCAGCATCTCCATGGCGACGCGGCCGTCTCCTGCGGTATCAACCTGCATCGGGAACATTTTGAAGATCTCGACGAAGAAATCGAGTATGTACTTTTCATCATCCACGATCAGGATCCGTTTGTTGCGGACCAGATTGTCAAACTGCAGCGCCTGCGGCAGCAACTGAGGAAAGATGGCAACGTCTTCCGGGAGCCGGGAGATAATGGGCAGTTCGATGGAGAAAGTCGCCCCCTCACCCGGCCGGCTCACGGCATAGATGTTGCCGCCATGTTCCTTAATAATGCCATAGGACAAGCTCAGCCCCAGGCCGGTGCCTTTCCCGACCTCCTTTGTTGTGAAGAAGGGATCGAAAATCTTGGAGATCTGCGCCTCAGGGATTCCGGGGCCATCATCGGCGATTTCGACGACGATTCGACTGTTCGGGTGGTCGGCCCGCGAGCGAATTACCAGCCGGCCGCGACCGTGCGACTGCAGCATGGCATGTTCGGCGTTGGTGATCACGTTCAGGAAGACCTGCTGCAGCTGGTGGGTGTCGGCAATTGTCTTGGGGAGGTTGCGGTCGAGCTCGCGCACGATTTCGATGTTGTTCACGGCGAGTTCGTAGTTGCGCAACTCAATGGTGCGCTCCAGGATGTCATTCACGCTCGACATGATGCGTTCGGGCTTCTGCTTGCGTGCGAAGGAGAGCAGGTTCTGCACGATCTTTTGGCAGCGCATGGCAAGATTATTGATCTTGAGGAGGCTTTCCCTGGCCCTGTCGTCCAGGTCCTTGCGCAGCTGCAGGAGTTGGGAGTAACCCATCACCCCCGTGAGCGGGTTATTCAGCTCGTGAGCAATGCCGGAGATTAGTTCGCCGATGGCGGAGAGTTTCTCGGACTGGATGAGCTGCTGCTGCAACAGCTTTTCGTTGCTGATGTCCTTTGCGACGTGGATCGATCCGAGCAGCCGGTTTTCTCGATTATCGTACCAGGGGCTAACCGAAACCTGAAAGGTGCCGCCCATCGCCGGTAGCTCGACCTCCTCTACCACAGGTCTCTCGGACTGCAGCATGGCCGTGTGGTGGCAAGGGCTAAGGCTGAGTTCGGGCGGATTATAGATTTCCGAGCAGTACTTGCCGATGATTTCGGGCGGAGTGGTATTCAACCGGCGGGCCAGTGCACGGTTGGCGCGGATGATCTTCCCCGATGTGTCGTGGAGCGACACGCAATCCTGCATTGCGTCAAAAGTGCTCTCCCATTCCCTCTGTCCCCTCGCCACGACCTGGAACAGGCGGGCATTCTCGAGAGCGATGGCGGCCTGGTGTGCCAGAGTTTCCGCTCGCGAAATCTCCTCCGGGGTAAAGGTGCGCCCGGCGCTATCATTGCTGCATATCAGAACTCCGATTGCCTGCTCCTTGTAAATCAGCGGGGCGAAAATACCCGAGCGCCAGCTCATAGCCTGCGGCGCGGCCGTGCCGTCGGGTTCAAGCCTGGGGATGTCTTCAACTGCGATCACCTGCTGCTGATGGAAGGCTTGCACTGCGGCTGAATCATCGGAAATCCTGATCTCGAGCATCCGGATTTCCATGCCCGCTCCCTGTGTGGATGCCGACCCGATCAATACCTGACGGCGTTCATCGTAGAGAAAGAGGTGACATTGCTGGGTCTTCACCAGGCGGCGACCCTCGATTACGATCCTCCGGATGATGTCTTTCTGGTCGAGGGTTTGCGAAATGATCTTGACGACCTCGTGCAGCGCGATGAGATCTTCGGACAGCTTGTGAACCTGCTCGCGCATGCGGACGCTCACGATAGCGGCGCCGATGGCTTCCGTCAATGCGGCCAGGTAGGCGTCCAGCCCCTTCCTGCCAGTTTTTGCCTTCTGGCCGGCAAGGGCCAGGACGCCGAGGAAGCGGCCGGCTGCGCGCAAAGGCCGAAATGTAAAGTATGTATAACCCTCGCCTTGAAGGGTATCTCCCATTGCCTGGCGGCAGGGCTGAGGGAGGTCGTCCAATGTCAGGGATTTGCCCTCAAGAGGAGATGTCTCCGCACATGCCTCGAGTAGCCCTGATTCCAGTTCGTCCGTGACTGCCTTGCCGAATCCGGTGTAGACCGTCACGGGCGGCGCGTCAGAGCCGGCACTCACCCGGATTGCGCCAGCTTGCATTTCGATCGCCTTCAAAATCTCGCTTAGCGAACAGTCCAGAGCGGCGCTGAGGTCGCCGGCGCTGCTTGCCTGGGCCGAAATCGTCTGGAAAATCCGCCATTGATCGCGGCCGGAATTCCTCCGCCGCGACGAAGGCAGCCATGCTGCAAGGGCCAGAACGACCGGCGCGAGTGCCAGGATCCAAAAGCTGGTCGGGCTGAGGACAGGGAGAGTCAGGGCGGTAATTCCTATTCCTGCGAACATGAGAGCTTGATCTCCCGGTAGACAATAAGCCTTGCTGATTATAACATCTCAGAAACTACACAACTACACGCAATCGCGTTGTCACCTCGCAAAGTAAAGAGAGGCCTCTCGCGGTGCTGTCCCCTCACTTATTTACCGGTATCGGTAGACTTGGCAGCGAAATATCCGGAGCGATAACGCACGTGCAGGATGCTGGCTATGGGGAGATCAAGGGACACTTTGACGCGCCGCCAGGTTCCGTTCCGTGCGGGATTTGAGGAAGTATAGCTGATGCTATATTGGCTCCGCAATTCGTGAGCAACCTGCGACACAATCTTGTCAATCTCGCTTATGTCTTTTGGGAAGAAGGCTTTGGCTCCGGTTTCCTCGGAAATCCACTTTAGGGCATCCTGTGCTTTTTCGGGCTCACTCTTTGACCAGCGGCCAAAAAGCCCTTTATCCGGGGCCGCATTCAAAAAGCCGATGCTATAAATCTGGACATCGGATTCCTGAACCTTCGCTACCATCTCGTCGAGTTTATAGTAGCTGTCTCGATCCTCGCCGTCGGTGATTACTATGATGGCCTTTTTCGGCTTGGATCCGCTTTGGGCCTTCTGGGTGGCAAGGTAGATGGCGTCATAGAGGGCGGTGCCGCCGGTGACGATCGTATTGTTCAAGGTATCGGATATCAGATCGAGGTCGGACGTAAAATCCTCCAGCAATTCCACTTCGCTATTGAAGCCGATCAGGAACTCCTCGTCGTCGGGATTGCTTGCCCTGATAAAGGCAAGCGCAGCCTTGTTTACCCTGTCGATCTTATCGCGCATGCTGCCGCTGGTATCGATCACGATGCCGAGGCTGACAGGCACATCTTCCTGCGAAAACGACTGGATGTTCTGGGCAATATTGTCTTCAAAAAGCTTGAAGTTCTCCCTTTTTAAGCCGGTAACGAACAGACCGTTTTTATCGGTGACCGATGTGTGGATCACGACCAAGTCGACGTTGACGCCGATGCGGAAGTCCTTCTGTTTATCCCCCTGCGGAGATTTCGACTCCAGCTCTGGCTTAACGGGTTTTTTGCGCTCCTCTTGCTGCTCGGTCTTTTTTTGGCCGCGCGCAGCCGGAATGCCACCGGGGGAGAGTCCCAGAGCACCAAGCAATGCGAGCGCGACAGCCGGCAGCAGCCACAGCCGGAAATCAGTTTTTCGCGGCAAAGTACCCTTCCTTGGCCCGGACGAGCAGCTTGGGCAGTCCTGCGGGTGGATCAAGCTTGACCTGGATCTTGCGCCACTTGCCGTCGTGGGTGGAATTGGTAGGATTGTAGCCCAGCACATACTGGTGGCGCAACTCGGCATGAATCAGATCAATGTAATAATCAAGCTCGTTGAAACTGTTCGGGAAAAACGCTCTTCCGCCGGTTAGCCCGACGATGTTCTGAATCAGGGAGCGGCCATAGCCCAACTCTCCCTGTTCACCGACCGCGTAGATCTGAGTATCGGATTCCTTGGCAAACTCGCGCACTTCCGCGATGGAGTATCGGCTGCTGTTGTCTTCGCCGTCCGTAATCAGGATCAGGGCTTTTTTCTCGTTGGTTGCGCCTTTGATCTGATCCAGCCCAAGATAGACGGCATCATACATCGCGGTCCGTCCTCCGGCTTGTTTGAAGGCAACTTCGTTGCGCACCGTCGAGCTGTGCCGCGTGAAGTTCTGAACCAGAGTGGTCCTTTCGTTGAAGGTGACAAGAAAATACTCGTCATCGGCACTCCCCTGTTCCAGGAATCGAATGATGGCACTGCGGGCTTTTTGGATGTTGTTGTTGGTTTTCATGCTTCCGCTGACGTCGAAAATAATGCCGATGGTGACGGGAGCCGATTCCTGTGAGAAATGGATGACGGATTGCTCGACCTTATCCTCGTAAACCTTGAAGTGCTCCTTTTCCAGTCCCGTCACATAACGGTTCAGAGGATCATTCACGGACACTTTGACGAAGACGGTTTCGACACCCACGCGGAAAACGGGTGGTTTCGGCTTTTGAGAACCCTGGCCGTACAAACTTATGCCGGCGCATATCAAAGCTGTTGTGAGCAATCCCCTTCGCGCGGCTATTGTGCAGTTAACCACCAGTACCTCGCCCGAAGTCTGCGTCAGGGAGCGCATGGACGCGGGCTTCCTGCTAAAGATTCTAGCAAAACGGCAAACTGTGTCAAGAAACAGCGTTCGCTCTTATTCCAGCACTCTTATTCCAGCCTTTCGAGGAAATCCAGGCCTACCAAAACCTCCCGTGGTTTGGATCCTTCCGCCGGACCGACTAGGCCGTTCCGGTGCATTGCGTCGACCAGCTTGGCAGCCCTGCCGTACCCGATGCTGAGCCTCCTTTGCAGCAGGGAAGTGGAGGCTCGGCCCTCGCTGACGACGATGCGCACGGCATCCTTATAAAGGCTGTCGTCGCCGATGCCGTCGATAGGATTGCCTGCCTCGTCGATCTCTTCTTCCTCACCATAAGACAGCACCGAATCGTCATACATCGGGCGTCCCTGGCGGCACAGATGTGCCACGATGTTCTGTGCCTCCTTTTCGCTGACATAGGCGCCATGAATTCGCGTCAGCCGCGAGGTGCCCGGAGGAATGAAAAGCATGTCACCGTTGCCGAGCAGCTGCTCCGCGCCATTGGCATCGATAATCGTGCGTGAATCCACTTTCGTAGCCACTTTAAAAGCGATCCGGCAGGGAAAATTCGCCTTGATCACTCCGGTGATCACATCTACGGAAGGCCTCTGGGTTGCCAGGATAAGATGAATTCCGACGGCACGCGCCATGGCGGCCAGGCGGGAAATCGACTCCTCGACCTCGCGCGAGGAGATCATCATGAGGTCGGCAAGCTCGTCGATCACCAGCACCAGGTACGGCAGCGTCCTTTCCAGATCGCCGTTCCCGCGGTTTTCTGCTTCCAGGAAAGAGAGCTGCCGTCCGGTCGAGCGGATCAGGGCGTTGTAATGCTCGATGTTTCTCACGCCACGCAGGGCGAGCTTCTTGTAGCGGGCCTCCATCTCGCTTGTAGCCCAGCGCAGGGCATTGGCGGCCTCCTTGGGATCGGTGACGATCGGAGTCAGGAGATGGGGAATATCCTTGTATATGCCCAGCTCCAGGCGCTTGGGATCGATGAAGATGAACCGTACCTCCTCCGGGGTTGCCTTGTAGAGGATGGAGGTGATCATGCAGTTGAGAGCGACGCTCTTGCCGGCGCCGGTGGCGCCGGCCAACAGCAGGTGCGGCATACGTGCAAGCTCGGACACATATACGTTTCCGTTGATCAGCTTGCCCAGCGCGAGTGTCAGCTTGGATGCCGATTTGCGAAAGATGTCTGATTCCAGCAGTTCGCGGAGCATGATGGTTTCGCGCTGCGCATTGGGGATCTCGATCCCCACGGTCGCTTTGCCGGGGATGCGGTCGATCCGGATCGATTCCGCCTTCACCCCAAGACAGAGATCATCGACTAGGCTGGTGATTTTCGAGTACTTGACGCCGGCATCGGGCTTGAACTCGAACGTGGTGACGACGGGGCCCGGGTGAATCTGCGTGATGCTGCCGCGGACGTCGAATTCTGCGCATTTGGCGCCGAGTTGGCGGGCACGCTCCATGAGCTCTGTTTCGTCCACGGCAAAATGCCTTTCCGCGGGAGTCAGCAGGTCGACGGAAGGCAAGGCAAACTTGCGCGCCGAACGCGGCAGCTTTTCCTCCATCATAGCAGCCGAGCGAACCGGCTCCGGTGCAGGGGGGGGCACGATGGCCGGGGGCCGTACTTCCCGGGGCTCAGACGCGGCAGGGGTCGGCGTCAAAGGCTTAATAGGGAGAGGACGCGGCGCAGTCTCAGGCTTATCCGCAACCGGATTCTTGATATTCACGATGGCGCGCACCGGCTTGCGGTTCCTGCGCCAGGCCTGAAATCTCTGCCAAATGCCGGGCCGGGTGGACTTTTCCTCGCGCGGCTCGCGGTTGAATAGCGCCGCAAAGGAGAAGGATGTCGCCGCCAGCAGGCCGAGGACGAACATCCCCGCCAATACAACCAATGCGCCGATTCTGTTGAGATTGGCCACCAGCGTCTTGGCCAGCAGATCGCCGATCACTCCTCCCGGCTCGAAGCTCGCAGCGGGCCAGCGAATCTGCCCGATCTGCACGGCGGCATTCATAGCACATAAAAGCAGCAAAAAGCCCAGAATGCGCATGGCAGGAGAGTTGATGTTTCTGCCGCGGATCAGTTTCCAGCTGAGGACTGTCAGCGGCACCAGCAGAAGGAATGCCGACAACCCGAATATTTGGAACAGCCAGTCGCTGACAAACGCTCCGATCCTGCCCGCGCTGTTGTCCGTGCCCTGTTTATACGATCGGGTGTTGGCGCTCGGATCCCAAGGGTTGAAGGAGATCAAACAAACGAGGAGCAGGATGGCGAGCGTGAGGAGCAGAACCCCGAAGATCTCGTGCCGTTTTCCAGCGGTATCTTTGTGCATGTCCGCTACGTTCAACTAATGGAGACTTAGATTTCAAGAATGACGGGAACTATCATAGGCCTTGTCCCGGTTCGTTTTCGAAAAAATTTTTTCAGGCCGGCGCGCACCATTTCCGTGAGAACCAGAGAGTCGATCTTCTCTTCCTGGCTGCACTCCTCTAGCGTACTGAGAATCACCTGTCGCGCCTCGGCCATCAGGGCAGCTCCACCCTCTTCCTGAATGTGACCTCGACTTACCAGTTCCGGCACGCCTTCCATCAATCCCGTCGATTTGTTAATCGGCACCACTGCAAGCACAACCCCTTCCTCGGACAGGTGCTGCCGGTCTCTGACGACGAGCTCGTCGAATTCCGCCAGACCGCCTTCATCAATAAACCGCCTGCCGACTGGCGCCCTGCCTCGTATCCCGATGGCGTTCTGGTTGATCCCAATGATGTCGCCCGTCTCGGCGAGCAGAATGCACTCTCGGGGGATTCCGGTTTCCTCGGCGATCTGGGCATGATTACACAGCTGACGGTATTCGCCGTGGATGGGGATGAAAAAACGCGGCCGAATCAGATTCAGCATCAGCTTCAACTCTTCCTGGCTGGCATGGCCCGATACGTGGACCATCCTGTGGCTCCCGTCATAGATCCTGGCGCCACGGCGGCAGAGGTGGTTGATCAGTTGGGAAATGCGGTTCTCATTCCCGGGGATGGCGCGCGCGCTGAACACGACTGCATCGCCGGATTCAATATCGAAATCTTTGTGTTTCCCAAGTGCCAGGCGCGACAATGCCGATGCCGCTTCTCCCTGACTGCCGCTGCACAGGAGGACGATCTTCTCGGGAGGCAAATCATCACCCTCCTTTGCTCCGACCAGGACGTCAGGCGGAACATTGAGATAGCCCAACTCCCGGGAAATGGCGACGTTCTGAATCATGCTGCGTCCGACGGGCACTACCTTGCGCCCGAAATCCTGAGCGAGATCCAGTATGATCTGAATCCTGTGGCTGCTGGAAGCAAAGCAGGCCACAATCAGTTTGCCCGGGGTTTCGTGGAAGATCTGTTCCAGGTTGTGACGGACATGGCTCTCCGATAAGGTATAGCCCGGCCGTTCGCTATTGGTACTGTCGGAAAACAGCGCAAGGACTCCCTTGTCTCCCAGCGAAGAAAGTCGCCCATAGTCGCTTAGCTGCTGATCCGGGGGTGATTGATCAAACTTGAAGTCACCCGTGTGAACAATCGTTCCCAGCGGAGTGGTCAGCGCCAATCCGACGGCATCGGCTACGCTGTGGGTTACTGCCAGAAACTCCACTTGCATCCTGCCGATCGTCACCGTGTCGCGCGGCTGGATTCGCCGCAATTCAGTCTGGTCCAGGAGATGATGTTCCGCCAGACGCTCACGAACGAATCCCAGAGTCAGTGGCGTTCCATAAACCGGCGCCTGCACCTCCTGTAAAAGAAAGGGCAGTGCTCCGATATGATCCTCATGGCCGTGGGTGAGGATAATGGCCCGAATTTCATCTTTGCATTCCACCAGATATCTCAAATCCGGGATTACCAGGTCCACACCGAGCAAATCATCTCTCGGAAACATCAGTCCGGCATCAACAATAATCACATCTCCCTGGTAACGGATCGCCATCATGTTCATGCCGAACTCACCCAATCCGCCCAGAGCTACAACTTCAACGCAGTCGCCGTTTATCACTTGATCCTCGCTCATGCAAATAAATATAACATATTGCGCCACTTAGCAGATATGCGCATTTCCGCCGACCACGCCGGTTTCTGCTGCAAAACTTCCCGTGCCCATAAGGCGAGCCCCGGAGGGGCGGGAAGAAAACAGCCCCGGGCGTCAGCCCGGGATTAGGCCGGAAATCACTGTTGAGCCCCGGAGGGGCGCTAGAAAACTGTTGTGAACAAAAGCCTTTAGCCCCTGCCGGGGCTCTATCAATACAATATCCTATCCGGGGCCTTGCGCTCCCGCCTACTATCTCTGCGCCCCTTATAGTTGGTCTGCACCCGATTTTGGGTGCAGAGCATTCCCCCAGCAT
>CAYGWQ010000049.1:0-23079 GCA_964353465.1 uncultured Acidobacteriota bacterium
CGATCGCCTCTCGTCCGAAAGCGGTTGTCCCGATTGCTCTTATCCTATGGAAAAGAGCCGTTTTTGCCCGTAAGGGTTCATTGTGTGAAACTTTCTCCTTTGACCGGGGTTATCACTAGTGGTTGTCGCGCCCATGGAGATCAACGACCCGGATGCGGAATTGATGGTTGCATTTCAGCAGGGCAATGGCACTGCATTTGAACAGCTTCTGGACAAATACCATCGTCCTATTGTCAATTTTATTTACAAGATTGTCAATAACGCAGCAGAGGCCGAGGAGCTGGCACAGGAGGTTTTCCTGCGGATTTATCGGTCGCGTGACGGCTACGAGCCGAGGGCCAGGTTCGCCGCCTGGATATACCGGATTGCCACAAATCTGAGCCTCAAGGAAGCGACCCGGAAGCGTCGCATGCGTTTCTGGAGCCATAACAACAACTCGGGCGAGGATCCCCTTATTTTGGAGCAGGTATTGCGCGACCCGGCGCCGGACGCCGAAGGGCGGTTGATTTCCTCAGAGCTGGGCAGGGTCATGCGGCGCGCCATCGGTTCATTGCCCCGCAATGAAAAGGTGGCTTTGATACTCCGGCGTTACGAGGAATTGAGTTACCGGGAGATAGCGGAGATCATGGACTGCACGGAAGCTGCGGTAAAGACCTACATCCACCGCGGCAAGCTCCACGTGCGTGACCGGATCCTGCCATATCTGGAGAAAGGGAGATTCTGATATGCGCTGCCATCGTGCTCGTCGGCTATTGGCGCGGAAGGAGTCCCAGAGCATCAGCCGTCGTGAAGAGCGGATTCTGTCCGGGCATTTGAGCATCTGCCGGGAATGCGCCGGCCTTGAAGATCAGCTCGAGCGCACATGGAGTGCACTCTCCTGCCATCCGCAGATTGAGCCTTCGCCGGACTTTCTGGCTACACTGCGGAGCAAGCTCCGTGCGGAACCAGCGTCTCCTGCATCCCGGCAAACCCGGCAGTTCCATTTGCGCTGGCAGTGGGCTGCCCTGGCAGCAGGTATCCTGCTCGCTGCGATACTGCTGACAAGAGACCGTCCGATCTCCCGTTACACCCCGACTGCGAAGCCAGGAATTAAGATAGCGGCTGATCGCGATCCCGGGGACGAGCAGTTTTTGGAGGAGCTGGCGCGGATCCTTCAGCGTTCGGATACGGATTATCTTGCGACTTATGACTCCTGGCCCGGCGCCCTGCAGGAAACCGGCAGCATGTCTCCGGCGAAGAAGGGGCCGGTCAAGAGCAACGTGAGGAAGGAGATATCATGAGAATGCCCATTGGCTGTGTTTGGATAGGTCTCCTCGCCGTGTTTGTGGCCGAGGGGGCTTTCGCCCAGGTCGGATGGCGGGACATGCCGCCGGGCAAGTGGTGGACCAACAAGCGCTTTATCCTGCAACTCCGGCTCAGCCCGGATCAGCAATCCAGGATCGAGTCCCTGTGGATGCAGAATCGCAAGAATCTGATGGAATGGAAATCCGAGTTGGAGAAACGGCAGCTGGAATTCACGGGCTTGCTCGGCAAGAACTCCATCGACGAAGCGGCTGCTCTGCGGGCTTTCGATCGGGTTCAGGAAGCAAGATATAATATAGAGCGAGCCACATTCCTGATGCGCATACAGATCAAAAACCTGCTCTCCCCTGAGCAGCAGCAGAGACTCGAAGCAATGTCCGAAATCTTGCGGCAGCAGGCGGCGAGGGGAGGCAATGCTGCCCTGACGAATCCAGCCGCCCCAGCCGGCAGGACAGGGAACCCGGCTCCGAAGAAGGTGGGTCGCTGAACCGGGAATCCGCCGAATACCCGCTAACAGCTTCACAGCCGCAGTAGAAAAACCTTCGCTCACCAGCAGTCCCTGCCAGTTAGTAAGAAAGGCAATTATGCGCTGCAAATATTTCTAAGCGCAGGCCCGAACCACGTCGATAGGGTTAGATGGAAAATGCCCAAGACCGCGGCGGATGAAAGGTCGGCCCTAGGATGAGGAGCTGTATATCCGGCCTTCAGCACCCCCCCATTAAACCGCATTCTTTGTGGAAAGGTGAGTAGAAATGAAAAGATTCGCTCGCTTCTGCCCCTCGTTGGCAATCTTGCTTTTCCTGGTTGCCCCTGCTTTCGCTCAAACACAGTATCGATTTGAATTGTTCGGCGCCGGAAGCTTTCCCGTAGACAAAGAGTTCTTCATCGGCCTGCCCCAATTCTCTCCCCCTCTGCAGGGCGTGCATGAATACGGCAACGCGGCTCGGGGCGGGGTCCGGGTAGGCGCGGATTTCAGGAAATACTGGGGTGAAGATATTACTTACAGTTACGGCCGATATTCCACGAAGATCGTGAATCGGACCGTCGGATCCGAGTTCCCGTTCGCCGTGCTGTCACATGAAATCGCCTTCAACGCCTTGTGGTACCCGCTGGGCCTGGATGCCAATAACAAGATCTTTCCTTACGTCACGGCCGGCGTCGGGACGACATTTTTTGTCGTCGGGTCGAAGGATATAAATGCGGGTATGGAAGCCGGTCTGGGAAAACTCCAATCGGAGAATGTCTTTGCCTTCAATGCCGGCGGCGGCGTCACCATGCGGGTGCGCAAGCACATCGGAGTGCGCGTGGATGCCCGTGATTTCATGAGTCCCGTGCCGAGATTCGGCATACCTAAGAGTTCTGATGATCCGTCCGCGCTGGTGTTCCCTGCCAGCGGAGTCTTTCACCGGATCGAGGCGTCTTTCGCTTTTGTGTATTACTTCTAAGGTGGCGCAGAGTCGGTGATGCCCGACACTGCAGCCGGCGGTTCGGCGGGAATACCCTCTATTATGAGGTTATACTATGATGAAAAGATTGCTAACGGAAAACAGTCGAATCTGTACCCTGATCCTGTGTCTGTGTATCCCTGCCTGGCCGGCTGTGGTGCAGGCGCAAACCGCACCCGCATCCCAGTTCATCTTCCCGCGCTTTGTTTCCTTTCCGGATGAAAGCACGGGGATTGCCATCTTCAACCCGAACCTGAGTCCGGCCACGGTGACATTGACCTTACGGTCATACGACGGCAGCCTGATAACCGACGTGATCAATCCGGCGACACTGACCATCCCTGCGCGCGGCCAGATCGCCAGAATAGCCGGTGAGATCTTCGGCACCAGCGTGAATATCGATGCGTCCCTGGAAATATCGAGCACCGTCGCGGGGCTAATTGCGTACTACCAGACTTTCGATCCTCTCGCGACATTCCTCGACGGCGGTGATGTTCCTCAGGCGTCGACTGCTCTGGTATTCCCCGTGATCCCAAGCGGAACCGAGGGGATCGCCGAAATCGATCTCATCAATCCCAATGCGCGCGAGACTTCCGTCGAGTTGAAACTCTGGCACCTGGATGGACATCTCCTTGGCACCGCCACCATCCAGGTTCCGAGCGGCGGCCTGTATCGGAATATGGCACAAAGCGTGTTCCCTCCGGGCACCGATTTCCGCGGAGTGTCACACATGACCGCTGCGTCAAAGCCACGGAACGTGCTTTCGGCGGCTCAATCGGTGGCCGGTACCACCCTGTTCGCCGGCATGTCCGCCCATGCGTCTCCCGGAGGGTATATTGACAGGGCGGCGCTGAATGCGGTGCCATTGACGGAGACATCCACGACGGGCGCCATCCCCTACTTCCATACCGGTGGCCTCTACGCTTCCACGCTGTCGCTTGCAAATATCGAGCCGGCAGCAGTCAGTGTAACGGTGAGCGCAATCGCCAACAATGGCGGCATGCTGGGGACCTGGACCCTCAGCCTCAATCCTCAGGGCGGTGTACGGACTCCGCTCCAAAGCATTATTCCCGAACTTGCGGAGGGGGAGAAAGAGGGATGGCTGCTGATCCAGGCTTCCGGTCGAATCACGGGGGCGATGGTCTATGGCCGCAACGATGCGGCGTCGCTGACGGCAATGCCGATGCAGAGAGCGCCGAAGGCGGAGATCGTCTTTCCGCACATCGTTCAGGGATACGGCAGCTACACCGAGGTCACTTTGGTCAATCCCGTACCATTTACCGGGAATGTCGAAATGCAGATCGTCAGCCAGGATGGCTCGACGCTCGCTGCGGGCCGTGTTACTCTAGGCCCGAACCAGAGAGTGTCCCTTCCCGTCAACCAGCTCTTGCCGGAAATGGAGGATGACTTCATCGGCGTCCTCCATGTCCAGAGCGACCAGGTTCTGTTCGCCTCTGCCACAATCTGGAGCGATTCGGGGAGCACCGCGTCGAATCTCAAGCCGCAAGACACCGTGTTCTTCCCTGCTCCCCTTGCCAGCTTCGCGATCACCGGCACAGTGTTTCTGAACGACACGCCGCAGCCGGGATTCCGGGTAGCGCTTTCAGGCCCCACAGCAAAAACGGCGACTTCCAATGATAGTGGCCTGTATGCGTTCACGGGTCTTCAGGCCGGAGAATACTCGATCTCCGTCGACCAGCCTGGTCTCCAATTCGTGCCGGAGCAGGTCACCATCGAGATTACCGACGCAAGCAAACGCCAGGACTTTCGGGCCTTTACGGTTGACAATACAATCGGGGTGGCGCCATCCTCCCTGCCCGTGGACAGCCCGGACACAACCCTGATGATCTATGGGGCGGGTTTTGATCCAACTTCCGAGGCCTTTGCCGATGTGACACGCCTGAAGACAAAGTATCTGGATGCCACACGCCTGGAGGCTGTGCTGCCAGCCTTCCTGAGCGCGTTTCCTGCGATTTTCAATATCGTGGTCGTCACCAACGGTGCCGGTCCCTCTCCCATTGTGAGCCAGCCCTATCCCTTTATCATTTATCAAGACAAGCCGGTCCTGAGCAGCGTAGTCACCGGGGGGATCATCACGGAGGCAGCGCCGGGGCAGACTATTACGCTTAAAGGCGCCGGATTCCTGCAGGGGGCCATAGTAAAGGTTAACGGCGTGAGTGACGGCATTGAAGCGGACGTCATTGATAATACCGAGATCAAAGCCTACATACCGGCAAGCTATTTCCAGCGTGCCGGTAAGTACCCGGTGACGGTTGTGAATCCGTATCCCGCCAACGCTGAATCGAACGTCCAGTTCCTGTCTGTAGCTCCGTTCGGAAAGCCGGTTCTAAATTCGATCGTTACCGCAAGGCCCATTATCGAGGGAAGTTCCGGTGAATATATCACACTCAAGGGTGCCGGATTCATCAAGGGACTCACCGTGCGGGTTGACGGCAAGAGTGAGGGTATCCTGGTTGACGTCATCAACGACATAGAAATTCACGCATTCGTGCCTGCGAGTTACCTCGTGGAGGCGGGAAAATATCCGGTCACAGTGGTAAATCCGGCCCCCGGCAATTATGAATCCAATGTCCAGATGCTGACCGTGGGTGATTATGACTTGCCGGTCCTGGATTCACTGGTCGTCCCGGAGCCAATCCTGGAGGGAGGCCTGGGACGATTTATCACGCTGAAGGGTACAGGATTCCGGCCGGGAGCGATAGTAAAGCTCGGCGGCCTGAGTGAAGGAATTCAGGTGAGTGTCATCAGCGACAAAGAGATCGTGGCTTACCTGCCGTCGACGTACTTCGAACAAGGCGGCAATTACCTGGTAACGGTACAAAATCCCTACCCAGGCACGGATGAGTCCAATTCTCAGATCCTGCCCGTCTACTACCCTCCCCCCGGCGTGGAAGCAGTCTTGCCGGTGCACACCACCGTAAAGCTTGAGGCAGGCGCAGGGGCTTTGAACATCGATGTCATGGGCTACGGGTTCCGTCGCGGGGCCGTTGTTATGCTCAACGAAACGCCGCTGGTCACGACCTATTGCGAAGACAGTGCCTACTGCCTGTCCGTTCATCTGTTTGCCAAGGTTCCGGCTGAGCTGCTGCGCAGGGCCGGCTATGCAAAAATCGAAGTCAAGAATCCCGATCCGTCCCTGAACAACTATCAGGCAGTCTATATGCGGGTGGACGGGCTTCAGCCCACCGTCGCCTTGGTACAGCCGGGATCTGCAGCCCTGCAGGATTTGCCGTTCAAATTCTGGATGCCTGTGATGGTGGATGGCACGAACTTCGGACCCGAAACGCTCGTGCGCATTTACCAGGCAGGCGCGGATCCGCTGCCTGAATTCTCTGCGACCGGCGTCGATGTGGTCAGCAGCACCCAGCTTTTCGTATCGATTGAGGTGCTATATCCCGGATCCCTGGGAGAATGGATCGTTGAGATCGCAAATCCCGGACCCGGTGGCGGTATCTCGGATGCGGCCAGTTTCTTCATTACCGAAGGGTCGTTTGTTGCCAATCCGTTCCTGATCTCTCTCAGCCCAAGGATGGTGGCGGCAGGAGGCCCCTCATTCACTTTGACCGTGAACGGGACCAACTTCAAATCCGGATCGGTCATCTATTTCAATTACCTGCCTTTGGTCACCACCGTGGTCAGCGATCGGCAGGTGAGAGCTCAGGTCCCTGCGACTCTGATCCGATATGCGGGCAGAATTCCAATCAGCGTACAGAATCCGGACAACGGGGGTACATCCAACCGGTTGTTCCTGGAGGTCCGGTAGTTGGGGAGGTAGGGCCATGTCGAACCAGTTTCATTGCCTTCGTCGGCTCGGTTTGCCGGCGGCCATGTTCCTGTTGCTGGCGTTGCCTGGATCGTCCAGCGCTCAATCTTCGGATCGGGAGCCAAACGATACTCTGGCGCAGGCCGTGCTAATGGGTCTCCCCGTAAACAGCGTCTATGGTGAGATCAATCCGTCTCAGGATATGGACTTCTACAAGTTCGCAGGCCAGGCAGACTCTGAGATTGTCGTATGGGTTCAGGCCACCTCCACGCTGGAACCGATCATTGCCTTCTACGACAGCAATGGCAACCTGCTTGCCTACAATGACAAGGAAGTGAACTTAAGCAGAGGAGGCCCTGCTGTCGATCCTATTCTTTATATCAAGATCCGGACGACGGGCATCTACTACATTTCTGTGTGTTCGCGGGCCAAATTCAAGCACCTGTCGGAGGGAGAAACTTCGGGGAGCTATTCTTTGTGGGCATTCCCGCATGGCTACTGGATGTTCGGGATAGACGGTCACGAGCCTAACAACACTCGTGCGACTGCAGCTCCCATAAACCTGCCGTTTGACAGCAACAACGCCGATCTCACCTATCTAGGCGACATCGACTGGTTCTGGTTCCGGGGCAATGCCGGCGAAAAGGTCAGCATCGACATCGAGGCGCTCGAGCCGCAGTCCCATCCCGACTGGCCGATGACCATGGAGCCGCGCGTCGGACTCTTCGACGAAGGCGGCCATCTCCTGGGCGAAGCTGCACCGGGCGCCGACCCCCACAATGGTTTCCCGGACGATCCTGTGTTGGTCTTCGACCTCCCGTACAGCGGGCGCTATTTCATCGGGGTCACAGCACCCCCGGATAGTCACTACGCCTCCATTCTGAACGACGCCGACTTTCTGGCCGACCCTTATGTCAGCAATGCGAATGGCCTGATCGGTCACTACCGGCTCCGGATCCAATTGCTCCACGACCTTTATTTTCCGCAAATCGCGAACGGTTCTTTTGGCTCGGTCCATTTTGTCACGAGCGTGATTCTGCTAAATCCGAACAACACGGAGAGTTCGGGGAGCATTTCGTTCTTCAAATCGGACGGCACTCCGATGGAGGTTGCGGAATCCGCTCCGGGCGTGGAGGGCAGTACTATTTGGTTTCATATACCCCCAAAAGCCGATTTCGTATTCAAGAGCGACGGCACCGGTCCAGGCACTTCAGGGTATGCAAGGGTCCGGCTTACCGGCACGGTAGGAGGCAGCGCCATCTTTTCAGAATACACGGAAAGCGGCTCGCTGATCACCGAAGCGGCGGTGGGAGCATCCACGCCGATGGATTTCTTCACCTTCCCGGTGGATATCACGGGGGACTTCAACACGGGGGTGGCCATAGCCAATCCAGACAGTGCAAGGGCCATTAATATCTTTCTGAGCCTGGTCGACTTGTCGGGCAACCTGATAGCAACCCAGAACATTGCTCTGGACGCAGGACAACACATGGCGATTTATGTCAGCGGCATCGGCCAGTTGTTCCCCAGTCTCAGGGACTTCCGCGGCAGTCTGCAGGTGATGGCAGATATTCCCGTCCCAGCCGTAGCCCTGCGCATTTCGGATCGCACCATGACCACATTGCCGGCGGTTACGCTCGACCAGGACTTTCAGACCACAACCATCTATTTCCCGCACGTGGCAGTCGGGCCTGCGAGCGCCCCCTATCAGTCGACCATCATACTCGTGAACCCCGGATATTTCGCTGTATCCGGCACGATCCGGTTCACGCGCTCCGACGGCACTCCCATGGAGTTCAGCATCGGCTCGGGTTCGAGCGGATCGTCCTACACTTTCAGCATTCGCCCTCAGGGCGCCCTGTTCCTGGAATCGGTTCCCACGGAGATGCTGATGACGGGATACGCGGTCCTGACCGCCAATCATGGGCTCGGCGGTGTGGTGATTTTTTCCCAATTTGACGCTTCCGGCAGGCTCCTGACGGAGGCTGCCGTGCCCCCCGCGCAATTGTCCGAGGAATTCCTGGTATTCGCGCAATCCGACAGTGGTTATAACACGGGAGTGGCGCTGGCCAACGTTAACCAGCTGGCATCGGAGCTCAGCTACCTGTTGCGCCCTGATTCAGAAGCCGGCACCCTGTTGAAAAACATTCCAGTCTCGCTCGAAGCCGGCAAGCACAACGCCGTGTTGATCTCGGGAGCCGATCAGCTTTTCCCCGCCTTTTCAGGCACCGGCGCACTCGAGGTGAGATCGGCATTCCCCATTCCAGCCATCGCATTGAGGCTGACGGGCACGACCATGACGGCCGTGCCGGTGGTTCCGATTGCCAAATGATTCTGTTCTGGAATTGTTGATGCTCGGTGAGTGCGGGGCGTTTGTCCGAGCTCAGAGAAGGCCCCTGGTCTTCAGCTCGGCAGCAAACTGATCGGGGCTCAGGAACCGGAAGGCATTGATCCCCAAAGCTTGTGCGGCTTTTACATTGGCGTCCTGGTCATCCGCAAACAGGACTTCCGATGCGCGCGCCTGAACCCTCTCCAATGCGATCCGAAAAATCCGCTCATCGGGCTTGAGAAGGCCCACTTCATGAGAAAGCACAAATCCCTCGAAATGGCTGAGAAAGGTATACCTGCGCGTCATGAATTCGAAGTGGAGCTTGTTGGTGTTGGACAGTGCCCACAGAGGAACCCTCTGCGCCAGCGCCGCAAGCCATTCATCCGGAATCAGCGGCTGTTCGAATATGGAATACCACGCTTCGAGAAATTCAGCCCGCGGGATCCGGATCCCAATGCGGTGGCACACTTCCTTATAAAATTCGGTTTCCGTGACCTTCCCGGTTTCATATCTTTGAACCAGATTGTCTGCAGTCAGGACCGTTTGGAGTTGCGCAGGTTCAATGCCTGCCAGAGACCGCATCTTTTCGGCCAGGGGCTCATAGTTCAAGCCAACCAGCACCATGCCGATATCCAGGAAAAGGCAGCGGGGCAGATGGAGGGTCATGCCCTTTTCCCCAGTGCCCAATCGACAGCCGCCTGTGCGAGGACGCGCGTTGCATTTACCACGGGGTATGCCACCCGGCTGATGTCAAATCCCAGGGGGATTTCAGTACATCCCAGGATCACAACCTGGGCTCCGGCAGCAACCAGAACTGAACCGATCCCCTCGAAGATATCCTGCCGGGCGCGATCGTAGCTGCCGGCTTTAACCTGGAAAATGGCCTGCTGGAGGCACTCCTGGTCCGATGCTTCCGGCACTACGACCTCTGCATCATGGCGGGCGAAAACCTCGCCATAGACTCCGCTTCGAATGGTACCGATCGTCGCCAGCAATCCGACTCGACGGATGTCCCCGGTCCGGGCACGAATGCTCTGATAGGTCTCCTCGATCATATTCAGGATTGGAATGCTCACGTTTGGCCCGATCCGGGATAAAAAATAATGTGCGGTGTTGCACGGGATGGCCAGTATCCCGGCACCGGCCTTTTCGAGAGCCATGGCGCCCCTGATCAAGTAGGGAACAGGATCTTCACCGCCGTGAAGGATGGCTTGGGTTCTCTCGGGAACCCGGGGATCCGCATAAATGACGACCGGTATGTGGTCCTGATCGGTCTTTGCCGGGGTCAGGCGAATGATCTCCCGGTAAAAATCTACCGTGGCCTCCGGACCCATCCCGCCCAGGATACCGATAATGCGATCCGTCATGTTCGTTTCTCCTGCAGCGGGAGACCTTTCGTCCGCACAGTAGCCCGCTGAATCCTCTCCCCGTCAAGATCGTATCCGATTCCGGGCCCGTCAGGCAGGCGGATAGTTCCAGCCGGCGTGACGGTCACCGGCGGTCGTACGGTGTCCTCGGCATAATATCGTTTGCTGGCCGAAACATCGCCGGGCAAAGAAAAGGCGGAGAGACTGGACATGGCGATATTGTGCGCTCTTCCAATCCCGCTTTCCAGCATCCCCCCGCACCAGATGGGAACCCCGTTCCGCCCGCAGTAGTCATTGATTTTCAGCGCCTCACAGTAGCCGCCCACGCGGCCGAGCTTGACGTTGATGATGCGGCAACTTCCCATCTCGACTGCCTTACGCGCGTCCTCCGCGCTGTGGATCGACTCATCGAGGCAGATGGGCGTCGCGAGTTCCCTCTGCAGGATGGCATGGTCAACGATGTCGTCATCGGCCAGAGGCTGCTCGATCATCATGAGATTGAACTGGTCGAGCTTCCGCAGCAGGGGAAGATCGGACAAGCGAAATGCCGAATTGGCGTCTGCCATCAGGGGGACGTTCGGAAATTCGGCCCGTATGCAGCGGATGGGCTCAACCTCCCATCCCGGCTTGATCTTGATCTTGATCCGACGATATCCCGCGGCCACTTCCCGGCCCACCTTTTCCAGCAGAGCTGGAATGCTGTCCTGTATGCCGATGGAAACTCCGCAGGGAATTTCCCTGCGCACACCTCCAAGGTGCCGGCCCAGCGGGACTCCCAGAAGTCTGGCTTCCAGGTCCCACACCGCAGTCTCGAGTGCTGCCTTCGCCATGCGGTTGCCGCGTATCGCGCTCAAGGCCCCATCCACAGCCCGGGCGTTTTCCAGATCCTTGCCCAGTAGGCTCGGGATGATAAAATCCGCCAGCATGTGCCAGGCGGTTTCAGTTGTCTCACAGCTGTAACCGGGCTCTTCCCCTGCCGTACACTCACCATGCCCGACGCCGTCGCGTGTCCTGACTGTTACCAGGATGATCCTGCGATTGTCTGTGCGCCCGAAGCTGGTCTCGAAATAATAAACGAGGGGCAGATGGATTTCCCGCAATTGCACCGATTCCAGCATGATCATCTCTTTCTTCCCTGTTGCCGCTTGCCCCAGCCGCCACCGCCCGGGGTCTCGACGATGATATGCCCGCCATTGGGAACCTGGAAACGGCACTTGGAGGGCATCCGTCTCCTGCGGTGCCGTTCCATCAGCGTGGTTCGGCCTGGTTTGCCCTTCTCGCCCCCCATCAGCCCATAGGGTCGGTAGCGCCTGCGGTCGGAAAGAAGTGTGGCATCAGCGTCGGTGAGGAGTTCGATCTCGCGCACGATGCCATCCCCGCCTTTGTGGGCGCCGCGCCCCCCGGTATTGGGACGCAGCGAATATCGGCGCACCCGGAAGGGAAAGGCATACTCCAGGGCCTCCACAGGCGTGTTGAGTGAATTGGTCATATGCGTGTGGATGCCGTTATTGCCATCCTGGAAGGCGCAGGCGCCCATGCCACCGCCGATGGTCTCGTAATAGGAAAACACCTGTCCGTCCCTGGGATTGATTCCGCCCAGAGTAAGATTGTTCATGGTCCCGCTGCTAGCCGCGGGAATGCGTTCCGGAATCGCCATTCCCAACGCCTTCAGCAGTACGTCGACGATGCGCTGAGAGGTTTCGACATTCCCTGCCGCAACCGCGGCCGGAAACCGGGCATCCACCACACTCTTCTCCGGCGTCGTGATACGGATGGGGCGCAGCACGCCTGAACTGGCCGGGATCGATTCGGGAATCAGCGCGCGCACAACATAGTAGACGGCGCTCTCGGTAATGGCCCGCACGGCGTTGATGCAGCCGGCGACCTGCGGATCCGTCCCCTTGAAATCGACATGAAGCGTTCCGTCCCTCACCGTAATGCGCGCGCACAGCTTCACTGCCCGGGCGTGAATGCCGTCATCATCGAGGTAATCCACCGCCGAGTAGGTTCCTTCCGGTACCCGCCGGAGGAGGGCTCGGACCATCTTTTCTGCGTAATCCTGAAGGTGCCCGGCGTAGGCGGCAGCCTCCTGCGCGCCGTACCGATGGACGATGTGAAGCAGGCGCCTCTCCCCCGTGCGATTGGCTGCGATCTGCGCCGTGATGTCGCCCTCGCGCTCCCGCGGTGTCCGGACATTGGCCAGCAGAAGGCGGAAAATCTCCTCAGAACGCCTGCCTCCGGCAAAAAGCCTGATGGGGGGGATGCGGAGCCCTTCCTGGAAGATCTCCGTGCTCAGCGGCATCGATCCCGGCGTCATGCCGCCGACGTCGGAATGATGTGCACGATTGGCGACATAGAACAGCAGCCTGTGCTTTCGCCCGATCTCCTCAAAGACAGGACTGACGAGGGTGATGTCCGGGAGGTGGGTACCCCCCTCGTAGGGATCGTTGAGTATTACGATGTCGCCCGGCGCCATGGCTACCGCATGAACAGCGGCTCGCACGGACATCGGCATCGACCCGAGGTGCACGGGCAGGTGATCGCCTTGCGCCACCAACTGTCCGCCGGCATCAAAGACCGCACAGGAATAATCCCGCCGCTCCTTGATGTTCGGAGAAAACGCGGTGCGGCGCAGCGTCACTCCCATCTCCTCGGCAGCCGAGGAATACAGCGACTTGAAAATTTCCATTCGTATCGGATCGTAACCGCGCGATCGCATGTAATATCTCCTTCATTGCAGAAGGAGATTAGGCTAGCGAACGCCCCCCATCTTTGCAAGGATTAAGCAAAGCCATTGCCGGTGGAAAAAATCTGGCGGCATGCGAAACAATAGGGGTGGCGCCCGCCGCCGTCGAAGCCGCCGGCTGCCGGACAGGCTGACACTATGTTGTTTCTTTATGAACTTAGCTCGCTTTGCTCGCCGACAGGAACCGAGGGGCAAGGTGTGGAGGGACAAAGGGAAGAACTATCGGGACCCCTTGCCCCCATTCTCCAGTGCCCCTTTGAGCGGCGTGCAGAGATGAATCTGGAACCATTTCATTTTCAAATAGTTGTGAAATTCCCGAAATATATTGTCTCGGTTGATAACAATCCAAAAACTCTTCATCCGCTGTGCTTTTCTGCCGATAAATATGCACAGGTGTCGGGATTCCTCCTCGCGGCCAGAGGAGGGCAGGCACGGCGGGATGAATTCTCAGGGCACGCCCAGAAGACCGGTCGAGAGTGGACTGCCTGCAGGGTACTTCCTTGTTGAAAAGACTGAAAACCACACTGGAAATGATCAAGTTCGAACACACGATTTTCGCCCTGCCATTCGCGTTCTTGGGCGCTTTTTTCGCGGCAAACGGCATGCCGTCCCTGGCACAGATCGGCTGGATTCTGCTGGCCATGGTCGGGGCCCGGAGTGCGGCCATGGCTTTTAATCGACTCGTGGACCTCCGTTTTGACACGAAAAATCCGCGGACCGCTATGCGGGCATTGCCCCAAAAGCAGCTCGCCAGGAGCTTCGTCGTGCTTTTCATCCTCACCTCCTCGGCGGTCTTCGTGCTGGCAGCCGCCATGCTCAATCCGCTGGCGTTCCAATTGAGTCCGGCGGCTCTGGTGATTATCTTCCTGTACTCCTACATGAAGAGGTTCACTTGGGGGACCCATTTTTTTCTTGGGCTGTCGCTGTCGTGTGCTCCGGTTGGAGCGTGGGTAGCCATCCGGGGAACCATTTCAGCGGTTCCGCTCTCTCTTGGCTTGGCGGTGATCCTCTGGGTGGCAGGTTTTGACATCATTTACGCCTGCCAGGATGTCGCTTTCGAT
Organism: uncultured Acidobacteriota bacterium; assembly: GCA_964353465.1. Lineage (GTDB taxonomy): Bacteria > Acidobacteriota > UBA6911 > UBA6911 > UBA6911 > JAFNAG01. The sequence goes on from CAYGWQ010000049.1 coordinate 14,035, forward strand.
GAAAGGGAGCAGCTGCATTCCATACCCAGGCGCTTCGGCCTCGCACGCGCCCTCTGGATTTCGGCATTGCTCCATGCCGGCATGGTGATCCTGCTGGCGGTCTTGTTCCTGCAGGTGGAATTGGGCTGGCTGAGCCTTGCAGGGCTTGGGATTGTCGCCGTCCTGTTGGCTTATGAGCACAGTTTGGTGAGACCTTCCGACCTCAGACGCATCAATGCAGCCTTCTTTACTATCAACGGATGGATCAGCGTGCTGCTGTCCGTTACCACCGGAATCGACATTTTCTGGCATCGAGTGTCCTAGCTATGCCATCACAAATCGGCGAACTCCTCATCAAGGAGAACCTGATCACAGCCGAGCAGCTGGATGCAGCTCTCAAGCACCAGCGCCAGCATGGCGGCCGCCTCGGGTCAATCATGATCACCCTCGGCTATGTTCAGGACGACGATATCACCACCGTGCTCAGCCGGCAGTACGGTGTCCCGTCCATCAATCTGGCATACTTCGAAATCGATCCGGCCGTGATCAAGCTCATTCCGGTTGAAACGGCGCAAAAGTACATGATCGTGCCGCTCAGCCGCGTGGGCAGCACCCTCACGATCGCAACGGCCGATCCGACGAATGTGTTCGCCATGGACGACATCAAGTTCATGACGGGATTCAACGTCGAACCAGTAGTCGCCACGGAAGCCTCGATCCTGGAGGCTTTGGACAAATACTACGGCACGCCGCATGCGATCGAACTGAAGAAGGTTTATGATGAGATCGCCCAGGGCGATAAGGAGAGCTTCGAACTCGATCTCGAGGCCGGAACCGAGAGTGAGGAAAAGGTCTCCATCGATGAACTGCAGCGCGCGACCGAGGAAGCGCCGATCATCAAGCTTGTGAACCTGGTCCTGTCGGAATCCCTCAAGAAGGGCGCCAGCGACATCCACATCGAGCCTTATGAAAAGGACTTCCGCATCCGGTTCCGCATCGACGGCATCCTGTACAACATCATGAATCCGCCCCTGCGCCTCAAGGACGCCATCACATCCCGCATCAAGATCATGGCAAAGATGGATATCTCCGAACGGCGGCTGCCGCAGGATGGGCGCATCAAGATCCGCACCACATTCAATGCCAAGAAGAAGGAGATCGACTGCCGGGTATCAACACTCCCGACCCTGTTCGGGGAAAAGATCGTCTTGCGTATCCTGGACCGCGACAACCTGCCGTTGGACATGAGCAGGCTGGGATTCGAAGAGGGCCCGCTGAAGCGCGTGGAAACTGCGATCTTGAAGCCTTACGGGATGGTGCTGGTGACCGGACCTACGGGGAGCGGCAAAACATCCACGCTGTATGCGGCCCTGAATCGCCTGAATACTCCGGAAACCAACATCGTGACCGCCGAAGACCCGGTGGAATACAACTTTCGCGGCATCAACCAGGTTCAGATCAAGGAACAGATCGGGCTGACCTTTGCGGCGGCATTGAGGTCCTTTCTCCGGCAGGACCCCAATATCATCCTGGTGGGAGAAATCCGCGATTTCGAGACCACGGAAATCGCTATCAAAGCGGCGCTGACGGGACATCTGGTCCTCTCCACGGTCCACACGAACGATGCCCCTTCCACCATTTCGCGCCTGTTGAACATGGGGATCGAGCCGTTTCTCGTGGCCACGTCGGTGCACCTCATATGCGGCCAGCGGCTGATCCGCAAGATCTGCAGTGAATGCAAGAACGAGGTCAAAACCCCGATCCAGACCATGATCAACATCGGCTTCAGCCAGGAAGATGCAAAAAACATTCCGACATTCAAGGGAGAGGGCTGCAAGACCTGCAACGGGACCGGGTACAAGGGCCGTATCGGCTTGTACGAAGTAATGGAGGTGTCCGAGGAAATCCAGGAACTGATTCTCGTCGGCGCTTCGGCGCGGGAGATCAAACGCAAGGCCGTGGAGGAAGGCATGATCGCCTTGCGCCAGAGCGGGCTCAACAAGATCAGGGCCGGCATCACCACCCTGGACGAGGTGCTGCGCGAAACGGTGCTCAACTGAGCTCAAAGGGGAATCCATGTTTACGTTAGCGGAGATGCTGCACAAGGCCATGCAGTCCGGTGCATCGGACCTGCATTTGACGATCGGGACGCCGCCGCAAACGCGCGTCGACGGCAAGCTGCGCCCGATGGAACTGCCTGCTCTGACGCCGGCGGACACGAAACGCCTGTCCTACAGCGTCATGACGGACACACAGAAGCACGCCTATGAGGAGAAGTGGGAAATCGACTTCTCTTTCGGCATCAAAGAACTCTGCCGATTCCGCGCCAACGTCTTCACCCAGCGCGGGGCAGTAGCGGCCGTCTTCCGCGTAATTCCCTTCGAGATCAGGAGCTTCGAGGCCCTCGGCCTTCCCCCGGTCGTGCAACGGCTGTGCGGTAAGCCGCGTGGCCTGATCCTGGTGACCGGGCCGACCGGCAGCGGCAAATCGACCACGCTGGCGGCGATGATCGATAAGATCAACCGGGAGCGCTATGAGCATATCCTCACCATCGAGGACCCGATCGAATTCCTGCACTCGCACAAGTGCTGCATCGTAAACCAGCGGGAGGTGAACAACGACACCCACTCCTTCTCGGATGCGCTGCGTGTTGCCCTGCGCGAAGATCCCGACGTGGTGCTCATCGGCGAGATGCGTGACCTGGAAACCGTGGAGTCGGCCTTGCGCATCGCCGAGACCGGCCACTTGACGCTGGCTACGCTCCACACGAACAGCGCCGCCTCTACCATCAACCGCATCGTGGACATCTTCCCCGCCAACCAGCAGCCGCAGATCCGGGCGCAGCTCAGTCTGGTGCTGGAAGGCATTCTGTGCCAAGCCCTCATCCCCCGCTCCAACGGCACCGGGCGAGCCATGGCCATGGAGATCATGATTCCGAACTCAGCCATCCGGAATTTGATTCGCGAGGATAAGGTGCATCAGATTTACAGCTCCATGCAGACCGGGCAGGAAAAGTATGAGATGCAGACCTTCAACCAGTCTCTGGCCCATCTGGTGCTGACTCGACAGATTGCGGAGGAGGATGCGCTCGCCAAGTCCTCCAACGTGGATGAACTGCAGGATTTGATTCGTCGCGGAGTAGGACTGAACGCTCCCGCAAATCCGGCGGCGGTGCCCCGCACGCGCCGTCCTGAGCCCGTGGGGAGCGTCGGTCGCTAGTCCGGAAAGGTTACAACATGCCAGTCTATATATTCCGTGGTCGCAACATCCGCACGAACGAAGATGTTTCCGGCGAGAGATTCTCGGCGAGTGCGCAAGCACTGGCTGCGGTTCTGCGCCGCGAGCAGGTCGCACCCATTTCGATTCAAGAAAAGCGGGAGAAGAAGACGCTCTTCTCCTTCCGCAGGAGCATCTCCAAGGCCGAGGTCGCCATCTTCACCCGGCAGTTTTCCGTCATGATCGACGCCGGCCTGCCGCTGGTGCAGTGTCTGGAAGCCATGGGACACCAGCATCCCAACCTGGCATTCACGATGGTCCTGGCACAAGTGCGGTCGGATGTCGAGGCCGGGAGCACCCTATCGGATGCGATGGCCAGGCATCCCAAGGTGTTCGATGCACTCTACACCAACATGATCGCCGCCGGCGAAGCGGGCGGCATCCTGGATACCATCTTGCAGCGCCTGGCGGTATTCATCGAGAAGCTCGTCAAGCTCAAGAGAGCTCTGCGTTCGGCCCTCATCTATCCGGCGGTGGTCCTGACGATCGCGGTGGCCGTGGTCGCTATCATCCTGTGGAAGGTCGTCCCGGTCTTCCGTACCCTGTTCGAGGGCTTCGGAGTGCCGTTGCCTCTGCCGACTAGAATTGTGATTGCCGCATCCAACATTCTCGAGAGCTATATTATCTTCATTGTTGCGGGAATTATGCTCATTGCCTTCGGGCTGCGCTCCTACTACGCGACGGACAAGGGCCGGCATATCATTGACCGTCTCCTGTTGCGCATCCCGGTTCTTGGCGAGGTCTTCCGCAAGATCGCGGTGGCACGCTTCACCCGCACCCTCGCAACCCTGCTCTCAAGCGGCGTTTCCATTCTGGAAGGTCTGGATATCACGGCACGAACCGCCGGCAACGCCATCCTCGAGGACACCGTCTATCAAATCCGCCGCAATATTGAGGAGGGCAAAACCATTGCCGAGCCCATGAAACAGTCGAATTTCTTCCCCGCGATGGTCACGCAGATGGTTGCTGTAGGCGAGTCGACCGGCGAATTGGATACCATGCTGGTCAAGGTTGCCGACTACTATGAGGAGGAAGTGGATGTCATTGTGGCCGGCCTGCTGACGATTCTCGAACCACTCCTGATGGTAGTGCTCGGCGTCATCGTAGGGGGCATCGTGATCTCCATGTACATGCCGTTGTTCAAGCTCATCCAGACGTTGTCCGGCGGCTAGGCCTTGACGGTGGGCGAACAGGCTCGCGCCACAGAATGCTATCGGGTTTCAAGAGGAGGGCGGCGCCGCATGAAAGCGGCGGCCGGTTGTCGTATTCCAAATGAGTTCCAAAGTGACTGAGACATTTCCTTTGGGTGAAGCGATCCTGCAAGCCGCCCCCTGCCCGGATGCCGGTTCCGCACACCTGCGGCGCGGGCAAACCGGCGAGTTGGGGAGGCGCCTGCTCTGGCTGATCGCAGTCCGTGTCGTGATCCTGTTTCTCGGCCTGAATCTCGCACAGCCGCTGGGCATCCTGCCCGACCGGCTCGGATCGATCCCTTTTCTCCCCTTCTTCAATACCTTTTCAGTCACGATGGCATTCGGGTACTTTGCCCTCTGGTGGAGCGGACGCCGGCCGGCACTTCAGCTCTATTTGCAGATCGCGGTGGATCTGGGCACGGCGACGGTGCTGGTCGCACACACGCGCGGCAGCGAGAGTCCGTTCGTTTCCTTCTACCTGCTGATCATCATTTACTGCGGCCTGACCCTGGGAAGGAACGGCGGGTTGATTGGAGCCTCGCTCAGCACCATTCTCCACGCAGGGGTCATCGCCCTCAGCCGCCTCGGCTGGATCACCCTTTCAGGAATGCCGAGTGAGCTGAACACCCTGACCTTCACCATTTCCCTGCATGCGCTCGGATTCTTCTCGGTCGCATTTCTGGGAGCGGATCTGTCGCGGCGCCTGCACGTGATTCAGCAGGAGCTTGAGCAGAAAATAAACTCGCTGGAACAGCTGCAACGGCTCACGGAGCACATCGTCAGCAGCATACGAAGCGGGCTGATCACAACCGACCTGAGCGGCAATATCATATTGTTCAACCGAGCCGCCCAGGAGCTTACCGAAAAACCACGGTCGGAGGCGCTCAACCGCCCGATCCGTTCGGTGATCGGTGAGGGGCTGTGGAGTAAGCTGGACGGTGCCGACCTCTTCCAGGACCCGCGTCCTCTGCGCCACGAGGAGTGGATCGCCCTGCCCAGTGGAGCCCGGCGTTTCCTCGGCTACAGTGTTTCGCCGCTGCTGACCCACGAACGGAAACTGATCGGCTATATCGTTTCATTCCAGGATCTGACCGACATCAAACGTCTGGAGGAAGAAATCCGGCTCAAGGACCGGATGGCCGCCGTCGGCCAAATGGCGGCCGGCATCGCCCACGAGATCCGCAATCCGCTGGCGGCCATGCGCGGTTCGGTGGAGATATTGCACTCCCATCTGAGCCTCCCCGCGGCCGACGAACGGCTCCTCGATATCATGATCCGGGAAAGCGATCGCCTGAACAAATTCGTCGAGGAGTTTCTGACTTTCGCCAAGCCGTCCCGCTGCGTCCGCAAACCTCTGGATCTGGTCGCCCTGCTGCATGATTCGGTGACCCTGTTGAAAAACTCCCCCGAGGTGCGCAACAAGCATGCCGTGGAACTCCGCCTCGAAGATCCGCAGATTCCTATGGTCGGCGACGCCGATAAGCTAAAGCAGGTTTTCTGGAACCTGTCGCAGAATGCCCTGCGGGCCATGCGCTCGGGCGGATCACTGATCATAGCTGCCCGGGCGACGGCAGACTGCGGCGGGGAGGTAGTATTCCAGGATTCCGGCGGGGGCATGACCGACGAGGAGAAAGCCCACCTGTTCCAGCCTTTCCACTCGGGCTTCGCGGGCGGGACCGGATTGGGACTCAGCATCATCTTTCAGATCGTGGAAGAACACCTGGGGAAAATACATTTTGACAGTGAGAAGGGTCGCGGAACGACAGTCACCCTGACGTTCCCGTGCCCGGGGTAGCGATCCGCACCAGCGTGCGTATTTGCTGGACGAAACCGGGATCATCGCAGTTGACACGGTTACAAAGGTATGAATTCGAAAGCATCGATCCTGCTCGTCGACGACGAACCCGACATCATCGAGATCCTCGAGATCGTGCTGCGGGATGAGGGCATGGAGGTTTGCAGAGCTTCTTCCGCAAAAGCCGCCCTCGAGCTCCTGAGCAAGAGCGATTTTGATATCGTGATCTCCGACATTCGCATGCCGGATATGTCGGGGGTTGAGTTGTTGAAACGGGCCAAGCGGTTTGCCCCCGATACCGTGTTCATTCTCATTACAGCGTATGCAAGCACCGATACGGCCATCGAGGCCCTGCAGCACGGGGCGTACGACTACCTTACCAAGCCGTTCAAGATGGAAGAACTCCTGGAAATCGTCCGGCATTCCCTCGAGAAAAAATCCCGGAAGCAGGAGACCGCTTCGCTGCAGACCGATATGGAAGCCCAGCAGGGACAGAAGCTCTTCCAGGCGCTTCACCGGAGCCAGCTCGTAGGCAAGAGTCCAAAAATGCTCGAGGTCTACCGCACGATCGGCACCGTGGCCATGGGCGAGAGTACGGTACTGATCATGGGGGAGAGCGGGACGGGAAAAGAGCTGGTGGCCCGCGCCATCCACGAAGCTTCCCAGAGGAAGGACCATCCGTTTGTGTCGATCAATTGCGGCGCCTTCCCGGAGACCCTTCTCGAAAGCGAGCTGTTCGGGTACATGAAGGGAGCCTTTACCGGGGCGAACGGAAATAAGAAAGGCCTGCTCGAAACTGCCGGAGGCGGATCGGTTTTTCTTGACGAGATCGGCGACATGACCCCCGCAATGCAGGTGAAGCTCCTGCGAGTCTTGCAGGAGCGGATGCTCCGGCCCCTGGGCGGAACCCACGAGGTACCGGTTGATGTGCGTGTGATTGCCGCCACCAACCGCGACCTGCAGACCGCGATCTCCCAAGGACAGTTCCGGGAAGACCTGTTTTACCGGATTGCCGTCATCACCATAAACCTCCCGCCCCTGCGTGAGCGTGCCGAAGACATCGATCTCCTTGCCTGCCATTTCCTGAATCTGCACGCAGAAAAAACCGGCAAGAAGGTCTTCAGCATTTCCCGCGAGGCCCTGCACTGCCTGGAGTGCTACCATTGGCCCGGAAACGTGCGCGAGCTCGAGAACACGATCGAACGTGCCATCGCTCTCGAAACCAGCGAGGCTATCGAGGTTGAACGCCTCCCCGACGCCGTGCGCAAGCTGGCGCCGCCGGCCGTCAGGGATTTGATTCCGCTCCCCAATGAGTCTTTTGACCTGGAAGAGTTCCTGCAGCATCTCGAGCGGGACCTCATCTGCCAGGCGCTGAAACGCAGCGACGGCAATCAAACGATGGCCGCGTTTTACCTCAGGCTGACCAAACCCTCCCTGCGCCACCGCATTCAAACCCTGGGCATCGATCCCTCCAACTATCGCCATTCCTAAGTACACGTTTCATAGGATTTTTTCGCTCACTGCCAGGTTATCCCGTTAGTAAGAGTGATGACGGAATCGCTGTACGGGTGATGATTTTCAACACTGCGCGAATGATGCGAATCATCACTTCTGCAGTATCAGGCAAGATGTGCGATTTGCGTTACGTCGCTATCCAATTGCAATTGTTGATCTTATCGACACTCTCGTGTCTAGCGGTTTATTGGCATGGGTATTGCTGTAGTAATCAGCGAACGCACTCACACCCACTGGAGAGGAGAAAAGATTAGATGAAGAACGAACAGGGATTTTCGCTTGTCGAGTTGTTGATTGTTGTGGCCATTATTGCCATTATCGCAGCTATCGCCGTCCCCAGCTTGCTGACGTCGCGCATGGCGGCCAACGAGTCCGGCGGCATTCAGGGTTGCCGCACGATCGGCACCGCTGAGGTGGCTTTTGCAGCGACAAACAACCAGATGTACGCTGATATTCCCGTACTGGTTCTTGGGAACTTCCTGGACACCCGGTTCGAAAATGCCCAGGGATTTAACGGCTACAGCTATGCGGTCGGGGCCGTAGTTGGCGCTCCCCCCAACACGGGCACGCTACCGGATGGATTCGCTTTCGTTGGGACTCCGGTTAATGCTGCTGCGCGCTACATCTATGGCATCGGGGTGGATCAGGTAGTTCGGTATCAAGGTTTCGTTGCTCCGGCGACCGGAGATCCGGGCGGCATGGTACAGGGCGACGGCATCGGCGTCAAGAAGTAAAAGCTCGCGGCGCGGATTTGGTGTGATCCCGATCATCAATGCCGCACGCACAGCAAGAAAAGGCGGGGACTCGTCCCCGCCTTTTCTTTTTTGTGGCAAGCCTATTTGTCTGCTCCCGAGGACAGAGTCCCAGGGAGGAATTATCCAAGGTCGATTTTCTTCCCCTTGAGAGCGTCCAGGCTGACGCTGCCTGAGAGGAGATCGGCTTCCAGATCCGGCTCCGGTTCGACGACTTCCTCCGGAACGATTTCCTCGGTAAGGCGGACGTTGCGGTAGTACTCCATGCCCGTGCCGGCGGGAATGAGCCGTCCCATGATGACGTTTTCCTTGAGACCGCGCAGGTAGTCGACCTTGCCGCTGATCGCGGCTTCCGTGAGCACGCGCGTGGTCTCCTGGAATGAGGCAGCTGAAATAAAGCTGTCGGTGGACAGCGACGCCTTGGTGATGCCGAGAAGCAAAGGCCGCCCTTTGGCCGGCGCGCCTCCGGCGGTTTCCACCCGTTCATTCTCTTCGTAGAACCGGAACTTGTCCACCTGCTCTTCCAGCAGGAACTCGG
>CAYGWQ010000050.1:0-22984 GCA_964353465.1 uncultured Acidobacteriota bacterium
ATTTGTTAAAAAATCCTCGATCATGTATTGGGGCCGCCGGTCAGATTCAACGGGGGCTGAAATGTTCTATGAAGAACTCTCAGGAACGATTATCCGCCAGGCTCTTTGAATCCGTGGAATCCGTGGAATCCGTGGCGTTTTTGTTTTTTGGCCCAATTCGCTCTGAAAGCGGCGGCAAGCAACTGAGTCCCACTTCCAATTGCACCCTTTGCCGCACAGCGCCGCGGGTTCCGGGTGTCTGCCCAGGAAATCGATGAGATAGCCTTCCCGAGTCCTGTGATATGCTCCAAATTCAGGAGGTAGCTGATGAAAAGAATGGCTCTGCTCATTATTGTGTTCATGGCGACAGGTCCGCTTTTTGCCCAACGCAGCCTGCACCTTCCCATAGGCGATCCCACCCGCAAGGATAAGGAAGCGAAAGTGGTGCTCGATGCCATCACCGCAACCGCCAGCGGTGACCTGCTCACGCCCCGTGAGGCGATCGCCAGGCTCGCGGGCACCCGCCTGATTTTCGTCGGGGAGAGCCACACCTCCATGGATTTCCATCTCGCCCAGCAGCGGGTGATTGAAGAGCTGCAAAGAGCGGGAAAGCGGGTTCTGATCGGGTTGGAGATGTATCCCTACACCGAGCAGAAATACTTAGACGACTGGAGCAGGGGCTTCCTGACCGAGAGCGGGTTTCTCCAACTGTCCCGCTGGTACAAAAACTGGGGCTACCACTGGAACTACTACAGACATATCTTCCTCTTCGCCCGCGATCATGGGATCCGGATGTTCGCCGTCAATACGCCCCGGGATGTGGTTTCCGCGGTGAGCAAGAAGGGTTTTCAAAACCTTACTGCCGAGGAACGGGTGCACATTCCCGAAAAGATCGACGTGTCCAGTGAGGACCACTTCACACTCTTTAAGGCCTTCTTCGAAGAAGAGACGGGCATGCACTCCATGATGAGCGAAGGCCAGGCGAGGGGGATGTTTGCCGCCCAGTGCACCTGGGACGCTGCCATGGGTTTTAATGCCGTTAAGGCACTCAAGGAGCACGGCGATGATAACACCGTCATGGTTGTCCTCATCGGTTCGGGTCATGTCGCCTACGGTCTCGGCATTCAGCGACAGGCAGCGCAGTGGTTTGACGGCAAAATGGCCAGCATCATTCCTATACAGATTGCTGACGGCAGGGGTCGGCAGATCGACACCGTGCAGGCTTCCTATGCAGACTACGTCTGGGGATTGCCTCCGGAAAAAGACGCCCTTTACCCGGAACTTGGCATTGCCACGAGCGATCTGCCGGGAGAAACCCGTCGCCGGGTCATGTCGGTAAGCGACAATTCACCCGGAAAGATCGGCGGGTTCCAGGTCGGAGATGTGTTGATTTCCTTGGACGGAACCGCCTTGAATGACGGCGAGACCTTCAATCGCCTCATGGCGGAAAAAGCCTGGGGAGACTCTGCCGTCTTCGTTGTTCGCAGGCAGCTCAAGGATGGCGGTCCGCAAGAAATGACGGTCAAAGTGAATCTCCGGCGCCGGATTCCCGCCGCTAAACCGGCGACACCGGGGAAGTAAGCAGTGCTGAGGGACCCCTACCGGAGGTGGCTATGCGAGGCGATGAGTTTTTTGTCAAGATGGCGGCCCGGCCTCCGTTCACGAAGCTCCATCCGGAGGTTGCGGCCTTCCTGAAGGATTACCTGGGCGGCGAGAAGGTCATTCATTACCGCGGCCGCTCCGTCGTCAACACCCAGTTCCCGCCTTATCCCAGCCCTGCCTTTGACCGGCTTGCCGAAAACTTCGGGCTTGTCGGGGACGCCGGCGCCGGCCGGCTCTATTCCGTCACGCTGGCGGTGACCAACCGCTGTTCTTTCGCCTGCTGGCATTGTTACAACGCCGGGCGCAGCCAGGAGGATTTGCCGTTGGGAATCCTTCGCAGATTGGCCGCCGGTCTCCAGGAAATGGGCGCCGTGATGGTCACCCTCACCGGAGGCGAACCTCTGCTTCGGGACGATCTCGAGGAGATCGCAGGCTGCTTCGATGCCCGGACATGTCTTATTGTCGGCACGACCGGGGATGGGCTGACGCCGGAACGGGCGGCTCGGCTTGCCTCCGCCGGCGTGTTCGGTGCCGGGATCAGTCTTGATTCCGAGGATGAGGCGGAACACGATCAATTACGCGGGAGAAAAGGGGCATTCCGGATCGCGCTGGCAGCTCTCGGCACGGCACGGAACGCCGGGCTGTATCCCTACGTGGTCGCTGTGGCAACCCGGCAACTCCTCAAGCGAGAACGATTTTTTTCTTTCCTGCGATTCGCTGGGGAAAACGGCGCCCTCGAGGTGCATCTCCTGGAGCCAAGCCTGACCGGCAATCTCGCCGGCCGCACTGATGTTGCCTTGCCGGCATCAGCCCGGCGTACCATCGTCGAATATCAGCGGCAGGTGGCCCAAGACGAAAGCCTGCCGATCCTGTCCTCCTTCACCTATCTCGAAGGCCCCGACGCTTTTGGCTGCGGCGCCGGATTGACACACCTGTATGTCGACGGCAGCGGCGAAGTATGTCCGTGCAACCTCGTGCCCCTTTCTTTTGGCAATATCGCCGGCGAGCCCCTGCAGCCCATCCTGGACCGCATGAGGCAGCATTTCCGGCAGCCGCGCAACGGTTGCGTAGGGCGCGTTCTGGCCCCCCAAATTCCCGTGGGGACGCTCCCCGCGCCCCCTGAGGTTTCGGATGAGATCTGCGGGCGCTGTCTCCCCCGCCGCCACAGCGTGCCGCGTTTCTTCGCGGTACGTGCCGCCGCAACCGGCGAAGTCGGCAGTGAGGAACTGCGTGCTGCCTATGATGGCGTGCATCCGCACTACGATGAGTTCTGGCTCGTGGAGGCTGCGCAGCCGATTCATGCCCTCGTGGAGGCCATCCGCTGGCGTGGCGGAGAGCGGGTATTTGAAGCGGGATGCGGGACCGGCTATGCCACGGCGCTCCTGGCACGGCGCGCGGCTGCGGTTGTCGCCGCCGATATCTCCAAGGGCATGCAGGAGGAAGCCAGCCGAAGGCTGGAGCGCGAGGGTGTTGAGAACGCCAGGCTGATCGTGGCGGATGCTCTGGAAGCCCTTAAGGCGGAAGCACCTTTCGATATTATCTTCTCGAGCTGGGTGCTCGGATACATCCCGCTGGCTCCGTTTTTCACAGCGGCTACAGCCGCACTGATTCCCGGCGGCCAAGTGGCCGTAGTCGTCCACCGCGAGAATTCACCGCGAGTGCCGCTCGAAATCTTCGGCGAACTGGTGGCGCGCGATCCATCCGTCCTGCAGAAACGCGTCGCTTTCGATTTTCCTCGCGGGGCGGATCACATGCAAAGGGAATTGGCCGCCGCCGGACTGGAGACGGAGGAAATGCACGAGGGAACGGTCGTATTCCACTACGACACCGCTGCCGATGTATTGGAGCATTTGCTCAAGTCGGGCGCCGGGACGGCCTTTTATGAGGCCATTGATCCGGCGCGCCGTGACGGCCTGACGCGCGAGTTCATGGAACGACTCGCCGCCAGGCAAGCCGGGTGGATTCCCTACGAGGTCGTACACGATTACGTCGCCTGCATCGCGCGCAAACCCGGCCGCCATCCAGCGGAACTAGGGATCAGCGTTGGTTGGCGGTGAGAGTTTTCTTCCTCAGCCGGATCGCTTGCGGAGTTACCTCGACGAGTTCATCTTCATTAATAAACTCCAGGGCCTGCTCGAGGGAGAGTTCGCGGAAGGGAACCAGGCGGATTGCCTCATCGGATGTGGACGCCCTCATATTGGTGAGCTTCTTTTCCTTGACTGCGTTGACATTCAGATCCACGTTGCGCGCGTTTTCTCCGATGACCATTCCTTCGTAGACCGCAGTTCCGGGTCGTATGAACAGCTCGCCGCGCTCCTGCAGATTGTAGAGAGCATAGCTGGTTGCCGATCCTGCCCGGTCGGCAACCAGGGCGCCGGTCAAACGGTTGGTGATCTCCCCCAACCACTCCCCCCACCTCAGGAAGAGAGTGTTGAGCAGCCCGGTCCCCTTGGTGTCGGTCAAAAACTCAGAACGAAAACCGATCAAGCCTCGCGTTGGTACCTCCAACTCGAGCCGGACGCGGCCTCCGCCGTGGTTCACCATTCTCGTCATGCGTCCCTTGCGGCGTCCCAGCGCTTCGGTCACGACCCCAATGAAAGCATCGGGGCAATCGATCACCACCTGCTCAATCGGCTCCAGTTTCTTCCCGTCCAGGACGCGTGTGATCACTTCCGGCTTCGAAACCTGCATTTCATAGCCCTCGCGGCGCATCATCTCGATCAGGATTGCAAGCTGCAGCTCCCCGCGTCCTGAGACCTTAAAACTGTCCATGACTTCGGTTTCCTCCACCCGGATGGCAACGTTGCCGAGCACCTCCTTGTCGAGGCGCGCCCTGAGGTGGCGCGAGGTCACATACCTGCCATCCCGGCCTGAGAACGGAGACGTATTCACGTGGAAGACCATGGAGATCGTGGGCTCATCGACGCGGATGGCGGGGAGAGGCGCCGGATCATCCGCATCCGCGACGGTTTCGCCGATGAAAATTCCTTCAATACCGGCGAGCGCGATGATCTCGCCGGCGCTCGCTTCGTCGACGGGCTGATGTTTGAGCCCTTCGAAGGTGTACAGCATGGTGATCCGCGTCTTTTCGATCGAGCCGTCCAGCTTACACACGGATACCTGCTCGCCAACACGGACGCGACCCGAGAAAATGCGGCCGATGGCGATCCGTCCGACATAGTCGCTGTAATCGAGGGTGGTTACCAGGATCTGCAGCCTATCGGCAATCAGCGGGCGTGGAGCAGGGATCGTTGCCAGGATCTGCTCGAATAGCGGGCGCAGATCCGCCGAGCCGTCGCTCAGCTCGCGCCTGGCAACGCCCTCGCGGCTTATGGCATAGAGAATCGGAAACGCAATCTGCTCCTCATTCGCGTCCAGATCGATGAACAGGTCGTAAATCTCGTTGACGACCTCTTGGGGGCGCGCGTCGGACCGATCGATCTTGTTCACCACAACGATGGCGGGCAATTCCTGTTCGAGCGCCTTGCGCAGCACAAAGCGCGTCTGCGGCAACGGGCCCTCCGAGGCGTCCACCAGCAGCATGACGCCGTCCACCATTTTGAGAACGCGCTCGACCTCGCCCCCGAAATCGGCGTGGCCGGGGGTATCGACGATATTGATCTTGACCCCGCAATAGTGAATGGCGGTGTTCTTGGCCATGATCGTAATGCCGCGCTCACGTTCGAGATCGAGGCTATCCATCACGCGCTCCACCACCCGTTCGTTGGTGCGGAAGGTGCCGCTCTGTTTCAACATCGCGTCCACCAGAGTAGTTTTACCGTGGTCGACGTGCGCGATGATGGCTATGTTGCGGATGTCCTCTCTGGATTGCAGCTTGGACAAGAGTTTTTCTCCTGGTGCGATTCCGACGCTTAGCGGGGAATTCCGATAAAATGCAAGAGGCACAAAAAGTACCTGTGCCGGAGCGCGCTGTCAAGGAAACCTCCGGCAGCCTCGGCCATGAAGGTTCTCTTCGATCGGGAGCGAAGGCGGCCCTCGGGATCTCAGTGCAGGGTGAGATGGACGATTTTGGGCTCGATTGCGGCGGGCTCTGTGGTCCAGGAATCCAGCCGTATCAGATCAATGCCGCGCTGGCATCGATGGGTCAGATCTGCATAGACATAATCCGTTCCCTGCGGCAGGACGATCACCACGGCATCGGGCGCCAGATAGGGAATATCGGCGGGGTCCATCATGTGCCGGCCGCACCACTCCCGCCCGATCTCGGCAGGGTCATCAGAGCAGATACCGAGGATGTTTACTTTGGCTGATTCGAGCGCGTGCAAGGCGATCTCGGCGAGCGGACCCCTGCCATAGAGCACCACACGCCGGAAATCACCGTTCGCTCGACTCAGGATGAAATCGCGCACCCATTCTTTGCCGATCTCGAACAAACGGGCTAATTCCTGCATGAGGGCGCATTGGGTAGCGTCGGCCGCCTCCCGGCCGGAGACCGTGAGGTGGTAGGTGATACACTTCGAGTTCTTGCGCCGGTACTCGATGAGCCCCTGGTGAAGGAGCTCCTTCATGTAGTTATTGACCATGGCAACCGACAACGCGCATCGTTCGGCCAGCTCCGCCTGGGTGATATTTGGATTTGTGGCTATCTGCCTGAGGATATGGAACTGATTCAATTTCGGTGCCGGTAGGTACAGGTCGTACGGATCTTTCATGGAAGCTGCCTTATGGCTAAACGGTTCTGCCGGTCAATCACCAACCACTCTCAGGGGGATTAGTGACCTAATCGTCGGAAAGATCTGGGACTTTAGGATTTCCTGCGCTGCAGACAGTTTGCGCATCCCGATCAATTCAGGTAGACTTCCGATCGTTGCAGAGGAGCCTATTCATGCCGACAAATCGAAAGATTGTTCTCGCGGCCCGCCCTGTGGGGTATCCGAAGGAATCCGATTTCAAACTGATTGAAGAATCGGTCCGATCCCTGGATCAAGGAGAATTGCTGATTCGCATTATCTATCTTTCTCTTGATCCGTACATGCGCGGGATGATGAATGAGAATAAATCCTACATCGCCCCGCTCCGGATTGACGACCTGATGGTGGGAGGAACCGTCGGCAAAGTCCTCCAGTCCAACAACCCCGGCTTTGTGAAGGGTGACATCGTAGAAGGGATGTTGGGTTGGCAGGAGTACGCAGTTTCCGACGGCAACGGATTGAGGAAGATCGATCCGAAGATCGCTCCCATCTCAACCGCCCTGGGAGTCCTGGGCATGCCCGGTCTGACCGGTTATTTCGGCCTGCTGGACATCGCCAAGCCCAAGCCCGGCGAAACCGTGATGATCTCAGGGGCTGCCGGAGCGGTCGGCTCCGTGGCAGGGCAGATCGCGAAAATCAAAGGTTGTCGTGTTGTGGGGACCGCCGGCACCGATGCGAAAGTCAACTACCTGGTCGGGGAACTCGGATTGGACGCGGCCTTTAACTACCGGAGCATTGAAAACTACTACGAAGCCCTCAGAGAAATATGCCCTGACGGCATCGATATCTATTTCGACAATGTCGGGGGTACTTTTACGGATGCCGTCGTCCGGCTGCTTGTGCCCCGCGCAAGGGTGGTGGTGTGCGGGCAGATCTCGCAATACAATCTGGAAAAACCCGAGATGGGGCCCAGGCTGCTGCCCTACCTGCTTGTCAGGCAGGCACGCGCCGAAGGATTTCTTGTCTTCCAGTTCGCTGATTGGTATGCCGAGGCCCTGGGCCAGTTGACGCAGTGGCTGCAGGCGGGCAGGCTGAAATATCGGGAAGACATCGTGGACGGCATCGAGAATGCTCCCCGGGCATTCATCGGGATGCTGCACGGCCGTAATATGGGGAAACAGCTGGTCAAGCTGTCCGTACCGTAACGCCCGGCCGCCCGATCAGGCTCGAAGCGGCAGGAACTCCGGCATTCCCCGAATGGCCCCTAATTGGTCTCTGTCGCGAAACTCGTTATTGTAGTCGAAGCACCGATGCGGCGGCTTGGACTTCGACCTGGACCTCGACGTGGACTTGGACAATCCCCTTCGAGATACACTATTGCAAGCGTGACATGCAACAGATTGCCCTCCGCTCTTGCCGCATCGACGTCCAGGTCCAAGTCCAGGCCTAAGTCCAGGGCCAGAACGCATCATTATGGAGCTTCGCGACGGAAACTATCTAGAGGAGATGACCAGCCGGCCCGCTTCCACGTGGACATCGCGGATTTGAGGTGGCAGCCGGAATTTCTCGCGGTTTTCGGGTGAGTCAAACAGACGTTGGGTAGCACCCTCGAGGGATCCTGCCAGCAGGGGGAGCGAACCGAGCCTGCCACCGGTCGGTTCAAGCCGCAGGCAACCATCCTGCACCGTGAGCTGCCCTTCGAGTTCCAGCGAAAGGTTCTTGCCGAACAGCTCAAAGAGAACATAGGCGCGCAGGGAATTTTGGCGCAATTCGATTTTCACATCACGCACGGCGGACTGCACCTGTTCGACGGTCGGGTCGGCGTTTGCCTCCGGTGCCAAAGCCTTTTTGGCCAGCGCGATCGTAGATCCTTGGATGTCAGCATGCGGGACTTCCACGCCGCCGGCCGGCCGCCGAATCGCGAGGTTGGAACTGAGCCACCCGTTCAGCTCAGCCTCATCCATTTCAAGCTTTGGGGAGCGCCCGGCATGCGTGGCCGATTGAAACTCTCGCACCTTGCCCTCCGCCCGCCGTGCGGCTTCAGGAGACGCAGCAACCTGTGGAGGTTGGGAAGGCTTTAGCATCAGTGCGAGGGTTATCACAAGGCCAATCAGGGTTGCCCAGCGGAAAATGCGATACGTGCCCCGCAACCACCCGGCTAGCTCAGGCTTCGGCGGTTCCGGAGGCTTTCCAGGAGGCATCAATTTCGGAGCCCGGATCATCGCCTGATATCGCTTGAAAACAATGCCGCAACGCCCGCACTCCTCACCTTCATTCTGCAGAAATCCGCATTTCGGGCAAACCGTCCTAGGCAAAGTAAGGCTCCGCTTTACAGGCCAAGTTGGGCGCTACAGCTATACACATCGGCTGATCCCGCACAAATCTGCAGAAATTGCGCGCAGTTTTGGAACCGCCGCCGGCCGCGCCGTGTATTTCGTGGCTAAAAAAGAGGATCGGGCGATTACATGCGTCTCGGCATTTGAGCCTCTGTTGGCGCATTCATGAACTCGTGTCCCAAGCGCTAAACGCGGACCGGGGAACTTTTTGGGCATAATGACCGTCTATACGAGTATAATTCCTTCAACGGGGAAGGAAGAGGACTATGTTTGCCTATCTGCTGGTCGGTTTGTTCCTGGTACAGCCGCAGGCTGCCCTCAGTCCGTCGGATCCAAATCCCTTGGAAATCAGCCCTGAGATTCGACTCTATCTCGACAAGAAGGTGCACCGGGATGATCCGCCGATGGTGCGGCTGCAGGAGTTGGTCTCGACCGTATTTCAGGACAGCGATCTCAAATTCACGTATTCCATGGAAACGCGAAACGCCATCGAGACCTTTTCAGCACGCAATGGCAACTGCCTCTCATTCACGATTCTGTTTATTGCGATGGCGCGCTACGTGGGCCTGGACGCCCGGTTCCGCGAAGTCGAGATTGCACCTACCTGGTCCAAGAATGGACTGTTCGTCAACCTGAACCTGCACGTGAACGCGGCGGTCTTCATCAATGGACTGGCTTACGCGGTCGACGTGTTCCCCGCCATTAACCGGATTGAGATCGGGGCACGCGCGGTGCCCGATGAGCGGGGCCTCGCCCACTACTACAACAACAAAGGCGCAGACGAATTGGGCAAGGGCAATTACGATGGCGCGGAACGATTATTGAACAAGGCGCTCGAGATCGATCCGACCACGGTGGGAGTGTGGATCAATCTTGGGGCTGCCAAGGCCCAGGCCAGGCAGCTCAAGGAAGCCGAGAAATACTATCGCAAGGCGCTGGATCTTGAGCCCCGGAATCAGGCAGCCATGAGCAATCTTGCCGGCCTGTACGAAATGATGGGCCGGTCGCAAGAGGCGAAGCGCCTCCAGACCAAGATCAGGCAGTTCCGCGAAAAAAATCCTTACCATCACTTCAGTTTGGGGCAGCAGGCATACGATGCGGGCCGGTATCAGGAGTCGGTCGTGCACTATAAGAAGGCTCTGAAGCTCAAGCCCCTGGAACACAACTTCTATTTCGCGTTGTCTCGCTCCTTCTCGCAGCTTGGCCAGGTCTTGGATGCGGAGAACAGCCTGCAGCTTGCCGTGAAATACGCTGCCGATCCCGCGAACAAAGCCCGCTACTCCCAAAAGCTCGAGCTGCTTAAAGGCATCCGGACCCCAACCTTGGACATCCACTGAACTGCTCCGTTTCGCCGGGTATCCGCCGCCTCTTCGGTTGGCAAGGCCGCTGCACCCGACTCCCGTCCGTGTCTGTCCATGTCCCAAAATGCTTTTCGGTTCGAGTTCTGTGAATAATCCGGCTTAACGCCCGGACTGCATCAAGTAGTCCACCGCAAGGTTGGCCAGCGCTCGGATTCCCACTTTGAGGGCGCCCTCATCCGCGAAAAACCGTGGTGAGTGATTCGGGGCGGCCTGGGCCGGGTCCATGTCCTTGGGAGTAATGCCGAGGAAAAAGTAGAGCCCGGGAATCTGTTTCTGGTATAGCGAAAAATCCTCTGCCGTGGTGGTGGGCGGCGTCACAGCGACGGCGTTTTCGCCGGCAACCCGCTTGAGCGTCGGAATCATGCGTTCGGTCAGTTTCGGATCGTTATAGGTCACCGGATTGCCGCGCTCGATGCTCACCTCGGCTTCCGCTCCCATGCTCCTGGCGATCATCGTAGCCGTCTGTCGGACGCGCTGGTGGATGTCGTTTTGGACCCCGGCATCGAATGCCCGGATCGTGCCCTCCATCTCGACGGTGTCCGGCACGATGTTGCTGCGGACGCCGCCATGGATTGAGCCGATGGTGATCACTGCCGGAGAGAGCGTCAAATCCGTCTGGCGGCTTATAATTGCCTGCAGTCCCAGGACGATCTGTGAGGCCGCGACAATCGGGTCGACTCCGGCCCAGGGCAGCGCGCCGTGCGTCTGCCGGCCGTGCACAACAATCTTCAGGGAATCCGAGCTGGCCATCGCCGCACCGGATCGATACCGGATCTGGCCGACCGGGAACGGGAAGACATGCAGGCCGAAGATGGCTTCCGGTCGCGGATTTTCGAGCGCACCTTCCTGGATCATCAGTCCCGCGCCACCTTGCTCCCCGGCGGGCGCGCCTTCCTCCGCAGGCTGAAAAAGAAACTTCACGGTGCCCGGGAGCTCCTGCCGCAGACCTGCCAGGACCTCGGCGACCCCCATGAGGACGGCGGTGTGAACGTCATGGCCGCAAGCGTGCATGACGCCGACTTCACGGCCGTTATACGTGGTGCGCACCTTGGAAGCAAAGGGGAGGTTTACCTCTTCGACTACGGGCAGGGCATCGATGTCGGCGCGCAACGCGACAACAGGGCCGGGCCTGCCGCCGCGCAATGTTCCCACGACTCCGGTGTGAGCCACGCCTGTGCGTACGTCGATTCCGAGGCTGTTCAGGTGCCCGGCGATCACCTTCGCCGTCCTGACCTCTCGATTGCCCAGCTCAGGATGCTCGTGCAGGTCGCGGCGCCAGGCTACAACTTTGCTATCGATCTGATCTGTGCGACGCTCGATCTCAGCGGCCAGCTTGCCGGAACCGGCGGTCTGCGCGCGTGTGGGGCTGGTGCGCATGAAAAGGGCGCCGGCAGTCGTCAGGCCAAAAAGCGTGAGGATGAGCAGACATTTGCGTGGTCGAACCATCCTATCTTCCCTCCAAAAAACAATTCCTTCATGCCGCGCGAGAGGGTTTGTTGGAGATCGATCTCCTGTTGCCCGCCCGGTGGATGGAGAGCCTGATTGTAAACACCCGCCCGGCGATTTGGGAACCTTTTTCTGTTAAAAACGGAAGGCAATACCGACATTTGCCTGGAAATTGTGCACGTTGAAGTAGCAACCTTATTTTGCGAGCATCCTCATAACTTCGACCATCAGGGTGGTAGTGGATGCAAGGAAATCGAAGTTCACGGTTTCCAGAGTATCGCCGGATCTGTGGATATGAGGCGTGGTGTCCTTATTCCTGTATTCCTCGGTGATACCAACGGCTGGATATCCTATTCTCCGGAAGGCCGAATGGTCTGAGCCTTGTTCCGTGGTGGTGTGGATGGAAATGCTCATGTTCAAAGCCGCGGCCGCCTTCTGATACAGCGCCAGGGCGCCTTCAAAGGGCACTTCGAGTTCAATCGCCCGATCGCCGTCCTGATCCCAGCCCATCTGGTCAATCGTATGGACCGAGTGGATGGCACGCTTCTCATCCTTCAGCAATTGTGAAAAGGCTCTGCTTCCCCTCAGGCCGCGTTCTTCCTCATCAAAAAAAACGAAGATGATATCGCGGCTGCGTATTTTGAACCGCTTCATTTCGCGGGCAATGGCAGCAACCGTGGCGACCCCGCTGGCGTTGTCGTTGGCTCCGGGCGAATTGCGTGCCGAGTCATAGTGCGCGCCGAGAACTACAGCCTCGGCGGCGGGCCGGCCGCAGGCGAGAATCGCGAAGATATTCTCCCCCTCTGTTCCATAGGCCTGTTTCTTCGGCTCGAGGCCCAGCCTCTGCAGAAGCTCGACCAGATAGGCGCGGACCTCCTGCCTGTTTTCCAATGTGCTGCGATTGGCGATCTTCACTCCCGGCCGAATCTCGCCATCCCCCGAGAGTCTCGAGATTATCTCCTTTTGCAGAACCGTCATTTCTGCGGACGCCGGCTGTGAGGATGCCGCGCGACGTTCTGCCATCCCGCTCACTGGCAGGGCCGCAGCCAGGACCGCAAGGACAGACATCGCAATCTTCAAATTATTGGTTCCCCGACATGCCATAAAATCCTCTTCCCAGGAACGCTTTATTTGATCACCACAGGAACGGCTCCGACAGTCCAGCCCTGGCGGTAGCGTATGACCGCCTTCTTGGTCAGCTTCTTGCCGGCCACCTCAAGGGTTACGACATATTCGCCCGGATCGACCATGGCGCCGCTGCCCATTCCTCCTGCCCTGGGCCCCTGCTGGGCCTGCGGCCGGGCACGCATGTTCCACTGGGCCGCATTAAGGCCGGCTGCACCGGGGCCTGATATCTCAGCCAGGACCCGGCCGTATGGATCTGTGACGGTAAGCTTTGCAGGGCCTGCGGCCTTGTCTTTAAGGTGGTAGTTGATCACGATCGCATTGGGCTCGTTGGGGGTGAAGAGATGGCTGTCCCCCAACAGCCGATAATTGCCGATGCCTCCAGTGATACGCTGCGTCCTCGGTTCCACATCGAACAGGTAGACATCCTCCGCCAGCACGCTGTCGTTTATTTCCTGGAGGGGGGTGATGTCGGTAACCCACACGCCGCGCCCATACGTGCCGACGACGATGTCGCTTTCACGCGGATGGACAATGAGGTCCGTGACTTTTACCCACGGCATGTTGTTCTTGAGAGGGAGCCATGTTGCTCCCCCATGGATGGTTACATAGACCCCCTGTTCTGTGCCGACAAACAGGAGGTTCGGATTCTTGCGGTCCTGGAAGACAACATTGATGCTCTTGTCGTGCGGGAGGTTGCCGATGATGGACGTCCAGGTCTCACCATAATCCGTCGTTTTATAAATGCAGGGGCGGAAGTCGTCGAAGCGCATGCCGGATTTGGTGACAAAGGCCGTCCCTGCTTCATGAGGCGAAGCCAGAACGCGGCTGACCCAGAAATTCTCCGGGCCGCCCGCGGCCGCTATTTTTGATGTCCGATCGGTCCAGGTCGCACCACCATCCCTGGTTACCTGGACTTTGCCGTCGTCTGCCCCCACCCAGATGATGCCCGGTCTTACAGGGGATTCCGAAACCGAGAAGATCGTGCAGAAGGTGATGTTCCCCGCGCCGCCCTGTCTGGACTTGTCGTTGGTCGTCAGGTCCGGGCTCATTTCTTCCCAGTGATCGCCCCGGTCAAGGGAGCGGAAAAGCACCTGGGCGCCGACATACACGATGGATGGGTTGTGGGGAGAGAGATGGATGGGTGGGGTCCAGTTGAAGCGCAGCGGCTCTTTGCCGGCGGCCCGTTGCGGCTGGATGGCCGTTTGGATACCGGTTTTCTGGTCAAGCCTCCACATGGCGCCGAATTCGCGGTTGTTGTAAAGCCAGCGGCTATCCGTGGGGTCTACCTGATTGTACATGCCGTCCCCGCCGCCGACCGTCACCCAATCCGACAGAGTAATGTCCCCGGACCAGCCATTGGAGGGGCCTTTCCAGGAGTCGTGATCCTGGAGTCCGCCGTAGATATTGTAGGGATCCTCCATATCTATGCCGACGGCGTAGAACTCTGTGAGAGGAATATTATAGGCATGGTGGGAAGTCTTGCCGCGGTCATAGGAAATATTCACGCCGCCGTCGCTGCCGAAAATCAGACGATTCGGATCCTGCGGATCCACCCACATGCAGCGCCAATCCCCGAAGGCGTTCGGCATTACGCCGTCGGAAGGCCAGGTCAAGCCATGCCAGGTCTTACCGCCATCGTTCGTGCTGTAAAGCGACTGGCCGGTGATATAAACGGTATTGGGATCCTGCTGGTCCAGGCGGAGCTGGTTGAAGGAATACGGCGCCTTGTCCAGGGCGGCCTCGTAGCCGGTGTTTACTTTGCGCCAGGTTTTTCCGGCGTCGTCCGTGCGGTAGACCTCGTTCCCGTTGGTGCGAACGGGCGACGGGCGATTCCGCAGCTTGTCCTGCTCAACCTCCTGAGGCGTGGCCAGCCGCGGATTCGCATTCTCAACTACGGCATAGAGGATGTTCGGGTCCTTCTGCAGCATGTCGATGCCAATGCGGCCAACCCGTCCTGTCGGCAGGCCGCCGCCCAGGCGCGACCACGTCTTGCCGCCATCCGTGGTCTTATAGAGGGCGCTCTCAGGACCGCCGATCTCATAGTGCCAAGGCAACCGCACCTTGTCATACATGGCAGCGTACAGGACGCTGGGATTGGCGTTGCTCATGACGAGGTCAATGGCGCCGATCTTATCATTGACAGAGAGCATCCTCTCCCATGTCTTTCCCCCATCCACCGTGCGGAACACGCCGCGTTCCGCATTGGGGGTAAAAAGATGACCCATGACAGCCATGTAAACAATATCCGGATTCTTCGGATGGATGACGATCCGGGCGATGTGGTGCGAGTCGCGCAGGCCCATGTTCGTCCAGGTCTTGCCTGCGTCCGTGGATTTGTATACGCCGTCGCCGGCATGGGAGGAACGGGCGCAGTAGGCTTCTCCCGTGCCAACCCAGACGATGTTGGCGTCCGTCGGCGCCACTGCTACATCTCCTATGGAGAGCTTGGGCTGGTCATCGAAAACCGGCTCGAACGTGGTCCCGGCGTTCACAGTCTTCCACACGCCGCCATTGCGCGTGCCGACATAGAACGTGTAGAGGTGGTCGCGTGCCGGTACCGTAGGGACAGCGATGCTTGTGACCCAAGAGCCGGCGCGGAAGGGGCCCAGATTGCGGTACGTGAAGCTCTTGAGCAGTCCCTCGTTGAAGCGGTCTTGCGCACCAGCCAAGCCGGCGGCAAGGATCGCCGAAAAAAACATTCCGGACCAATAACTTTTGCGGTATCTGCCAGTCGTCATATCACCCTCACGCAAGAACAGGGCAGCTACAGGACCAGTTTTTCCAAACGCTGGGCCTGCTCCACAGTGCCCAGAACCACAAGAATGTCGCCGCTCTTGACCTTCGAAGCGGAATTCGGCTGAAGATCGAAGGAGCCGTCCGATCTGCGGATTGCCAGTACCGTGGTGCCGGTCGTGCCGCGGATATCGGCTTCGCCAAGGCTCTTCGAATCGAGGGGCGAGCCAGGCGGGATCGCGATTTCGTGCAGGCTGAATTCGACCTGCCCGCCGTGAGTTACCAGATCGAGGAAGTCGGTGGTCACGGGGTGCGCGGCCATGGCGGCCATTCTCCGGCCTGCGATAAAGTATGGCGAGATCACTCGGTTGGCCCCTGCCATGGTGAGTTTTTTCTCCGTGTCTCGAAGCGCCGCTCGTGCCACGATAAACAGGCGCGGATTCAGGGCACGCGCGGACAGGGTCACGTAGACATTGGCCACGTCGGAGTCTGAGCATGCCACCAATCCGATGGCCCTCTCGATGCCCGCACGTATCAGCATGGTGTCGGATGTGGCATCCCCGATGATATTCGGCACCGAGTGGAACTCGAGCTCTTCAGCCGTGGCCGGCTGGGGATCGATGACTACGAAAGGGACCTTGGAAGCCCGGAAGGCTTGGGCGACTTCATGCCCTACCCTGCCGTAGCCGCAGATAATGTAATGGCCTTTCATTCCGGCGATTTCTTTGTCCATCCTTTTTTTCCTCTGATATCCGAAGATCTCTCCTTCCACAATGATCTCGACGGCCTGGCCGGCGATGTAGATGGCTGTGCCCACACCCGAGAGGACGAGAAAGATGGTAAACACCATGCCGGCCGGCGAAAGCTGGTGGACTTCCTCGAATCCGATCGTGAACAAGGTGATCACGACCATATAGGCGCCTTCGAGCAGGGTCCAGCCCTCGATCGCATAGTACCCGACGACGCCGATGCCGCCGATGATGATCAGCAATGTGGCTGCCGGCAGCAGCCTTCTGAAAGGATGCATGACAGACCCGCCGGCCAGGTTCA
This sequence comes from uncultured Acidobacteriota bacterium, assembly GCA_964353465.1. Lineage (GTDB taxonomy): Bacteria > Acidobacteriota > UBA6911 > UBA6911 > UBA6911 > JAFNAG01. Next base: position 16,288 of record CAYGWQ010000050.1, read on the forward strand.
CGGGGCCGATGCCACGCGCCGACCGTAGAAACGCCAGGGATCCGCACGCCCCTCGCGAGTGTCTGTCGCGAGATCCGGCGGCGGAATGTGCCAACCGAGCCCCGGAGGCAAGCCCGGAGGACGCACGGCCCAGGCTAGCCTGAGTCTCGAATCTTAGCTGCAGAATGCGCCAGCCGAGCCCCAGGGGCGGAAAGATAATAGCCGGGGGCGCAAGCCCCCGGATAGGATGCTGCATTGAAGGAGCCCTGGCAGGGGCGATAGATCTTTGTCCGCAACCTTTTTCTGTCGCCCCTCCAGGGCTCCGTGCTGCATTCCGATCCAACCCCGGGCTTGCGCCCGGGGCTATTCTCTTTTTTCCGCCCCTCCGAGGCTTGATAATGGGACGGAACGAATTTCGCGACAGAAATTAGACTATTTCTTGCGGCGTCCTATGACCTGCTTCGAGAACTCGAGGAGCTGCGGGCTGCGCAGGCCTGCTTTCTTTGCCTCCTGCTCGGCCTTATCAATGGGCATCCCTTCCTCGAGGGCGAAATAGATCATCATGAGGCTCCCAACGCGGTTGCCGCTTCCGCAATGGATAAAGACTTTTTCTCCCTTGAGCGACGACAACAGGGTATTGAAGGCCAGCGCCTGCTCCTCTTGCAGTTCCTGCCCGCCGAAGGGGACCATGTAATACCGCAGGCCGAGCTGCAGGGCCTGTTTTTCTTCGCCTGCCAGGTCGAACTCCTCGCTGCTGGTGCGGATGTTGATAATGGTCTTATACCCCTTCTCCGCCAGCTGCTTCATGCCGGTCTGATCGGGCTGGCCGCCCGTGCCGACGCTCGAAGAGAGTTCGACGTAATTGGGAAGCGGCGGTTTCGGTTTCTCCTGACCTTTCTCCAGTGCCTGGGATTGCAGAGCTGCCGGCATATACAGAAGGACGAAGGCTGCGAGCGATAGGATCTTCCTAGAATTCGTCATGGAACCTCACTATTGGACGTAAGCATTTTCGGAGGCCCAAAGCCCTCCGCGCGCCTTTGTTTGTATCGCGGTGCGCCGGGAAGTGCAACCAAATTTCGGAGTCCGGGATCGGTGCGTCCCCTATTCGTTTTTGCACCCATCGTACTGATCAGGCAGGCTAGATCTATTTCCGCTCGACACGAATCCGCTTCGCTTGATTGATCGGCATGCTGAGCTCAAGCGTGCCCGACACCGATTGCGTCCTGGTGGTATTGCTCTGGCGGATCCTGTAGGAACCGGGTGTCAGTCCCTCCATGCGCAGTTCTCCTTTTGCAGCGAGGCCCGTGGTATCGACCACCGACAGTTCCACCGCACGGCCTTCCTGGTCAAAAGTCATCCAATCGATTTCGCCCTGTGTCAAAACCACGCGCAACTTCTTCTCGGGAACCACGACGCACTTCCGCAATCCGTCGCGGGGAACCACCCGGATCAACCCTGCTTTCTCTTCCACTTGGCAGCCGGCGCCAATCAGCCCGAAAGCTTCATCGCGCAGCACGAACGAGCGCGCCGATTTCATGAATCCCCACTGACCCTGCCCGCCTTCGCGCGTGGTGGGCGGAAAGTGGGTAAAGACACCCGGAGACCAGACAAACTGGCAGAAGCACATGCCGTCGGGCAGCAGGTTGGCGGCGACGCTCATCACTCCGGCAAAACCCTTGATGAACATGTCCATATCGCCGGTCTGCTCGAAGCCGTCCAGCAAAGCCATGCCGTTCAGCGATTCGGAATACCAGGTTGACCACCAGTTGCGCCGGTCGTTGCCATACCGAAACCACAGCGGTTCGTTGCCACCGCGGAGCGCCTTGATGACACGCATGGTCTTGGCGTTCTTCTCGGTCTCGCCAAAGTACTTGGTAAAAAAGTAGACCTGTTCGTGGGCTGTCTGATCGATCGTCAGCTCCGAGCTGTAGGGATAGGGGTCCCGCACCATGACCTTGAGGCAATCCTGCATCCTGGTCCGGAGATTGTTATACTCCTCGGTCCAGCCTTCTTTCTTGAGATCCTCGAGCACGTTGATGGCATTCGAGCCGCACATGATGCCGATGTTCTTCCACGCGCCGGTCACGAACCAAACCATGGCTGTACGGTAGGCCATGCGCAGATAATCCAAGGGCTTCCGGTGCGTCAGCAGGTTGTATTGTTGCCCGATTTTGTATAGGGCGTAGTAGATGTTGGTGGGGTGGGCGTAGTTGTAGGTGCGCACTTGCGATTCCGATCGCGGTTTGCTCCAGCATCCCCAGGGACTGGAAGGCGTGCGTTCCTTCCAATAAAGCGATGCGCGCACGGTAAATGTTTCCGGGTTTTGGATGTGTTTGAAGAGGCAGTCGGTAACGTAGGTCTCGAGCTTGGCTACCTCTTCGCGCGAGGGGTAGTGGATGTTCTTCTCTGCCAGAAAAAGGGCTTCCGAAAAGCCGAACTCGTCGCTTCCGCCAACTTCCCACACTTCCTGAGAGTCAGTGAAGGTGCTCTTTTTACCGTAATCGAACGGAAGGAACATGTGGTGGCGATTGTAGGGATCGTTGGGATTTTCGTACCACTGGCGCTCAATAATGAATCGTCCGCGGGTCTTAAGCATCTGTGCGATATCGTCCACGCAGAAGAAATGCATACGGGTCCAGCGCCGGCCGGTATGGCGCAGCGCGATGCTCTTCTGTCCGCGGCCTTTGAAAGCCAGGACGAGGAGCTCCTTGTCGCCCACTCGCTTCCTCGATTTAACAATGATGCCGTCCGATTCCGTTTCGATAGCTTCCAGTGGCTGCCTGGAGCGTAGTTCTACGTAAGTCTCCGCTCCTTCCTGTACCACCATGGAAGGGACGATACGGATGGCTACGTTGCCGGCGTTAAATACCTCGTCGCGGATCTGCTGGTAATCCCGGATGAACTTGAACCGCAGGCGATACTGCCGGCTTTCTCCCGGCTGCAGCACCAAAGAGGTATGCCCGTTCACCCAAGGCACAGTCCACCGGTTGATATCCCGTTGAGCATGTGAGTGAATTGCCAGGAAATCGGGTCCACCGCGCCCCTGCGGAGAGGACTTATACATGCACTCGAAGGATGTGTCCTCAACGGGGTGGATCAACAGAAAGGGAGGCTCGGCCATGGGCCGCTGAATGAATGAGTACGAACTGTGTCCACCGATGTAGTGATGGGAAAGGACTTTCTGTTCATGGATCAACCGCTGCCGGGCAGCCGTATCCCGCTCGCCTGTGGGATTCGACGGGTCATACCCGTAGTCCTCGTTGAGCAGGAATGGAAAGGCGAGCTCGCCGATTTCCAGCAACAAGCCGGTGGTGTTTTTGAGATTCATGTCCCATATCAGCACGCCCTCTTCGGCGAAGGCAAAGCTCATGTGCAGGTCGCAGCTCTTCAGGCCTTCTTCCTTGCCGGATTTGCCTGCGTAGTCCGCCCGCAGGGTCTTGCCGTCGAACGAAATTTTGCGGATGTCCGCCGAAGCTCCGGTCGTCTCGCGCTGCCAGCCGCCGGCCGAACGGTAGGTGCGTCCCTCGAGATCCGACTTCAGACGCTCGGGATCCCGAATCGCCCAAACGGTCATCACCACGTCACCCAGACTGCGGGAATCACCTGGCTGGATTCCGCGCATGTTCTGCGGGTTGCCGATGAAGTTGCTTCCTAACGGGTCGGACTTGCTTTTGATGGCAAATAGAATCCCCTGAGTACGGTCGAAACTCACCACCATGTCGCCGGACGAGAATTCGGCCAGTTCGGGCGGCGTGGCGCGTTGGGTGTTCTGAGTTTGGGCTGCCAATCCGGCAACCAATGGCGTAGCGGCTGCCGTGGATACGAAAGCGCGACGAGTCATTTTTTTCATAGGGCGAGACTACCATGCCATCATGCGCCTTGCCACGCAAAAGCGGCAAAGCCCCCTTTGCAGACGTTTTACCTGATGTCCGTCCCCAAATTCGGGACCGCGCGATCCTGATCTCCCGGGATTCCTTATGGATAGTCGGCGCCTGGTGCGCTATTCCGTTCTGGCGTATCTGGGAGCCCGCTTCGGTGATCAGGCTGCCGATGTTTTCAAGGACCACTATCTTTCTCTCGGGCTGATTCTGGTCGCGGTAGTGATTCTTCTCGTGCTTTGGCGTCATTTCCGGGGCAGGGAGAAGGCAGCAAACTCAGGGAAGTAGAATCACGGGTGCGGAGTTCCGGTAATCGTCTTCACCAGAGCCCAAAAATTCTCCATGGGAGTGTCGAGCTGAACGTTATGCGTCGGCCCCAGGATCAGACCGCCGTTTTTGCCGACCGTCCGCAGACGCTCCAGCACCTCCGCTGAAACATCCGCCGGAGTGCCGTAAGGCAGCGTGTGCTGAATGTCGATGGTTCCCCAGAAACAGAGCCGGCTGCCATATTCCCTCTTCAACTTTTCCGGATCCATGCTTTGGGGCTGGACAGGATTCAGCACGTCAATCCCGATCTCGATCAGATCGGGAATGATGGGATACACGCAACCGTCGGTGTGGTAGGCGATCTTCAGCCCGGCACTCCTCTGTTTCAGAGAGGCAATGAACGAGGCCAGGCGGGGTTTGAGAAATCTCCGCCAGAGGGCGGGAGACATCAACATCCTGTGCTGCGTGCCGACATCGTCCCCGGTCCAGATCATGTCCACGCCGAGATCCACCAGTTTTTGGGCGGCAGCCAGGTGATAGCGGAAGGGGATGTCGAGGATTCTCCCGGCAAGCTCGGGATTGAGCACGAAGTCCGTCAGCAGCCGATCGTATCCGCGCAGGGCCCACGCTGTCTCAAAGATCGTGCAGACCGTCATTCCGACGGTCCAGTAATCCTGTTTGAAGTTGCGGACCAGGTTCTCCGCCTCGGCATACAACTCGGGCCGGTTGGCATCGGGGGGGCGGTAGGATTCGATCGCAGCATCTTCGGCCAACGGGTGGGAGATCATCTCGGTATAAGAACCTGTGCCGAAGCGAGTCTGGTACTCGATATCCCGCCAGCGCACGCCCCACTCGTCTGTGCGGGATGACATGCCATCGCCGGGCGGGTCCATTGCGTAGCTGGATTTAAGCCATCCTATCGGAGCCAGGAACATGTCCTCGCCCAATGCTCGTTCCAATGCCCAGCCGTTGGCGCTGTCCTGAGGACTCTCTATGGATTGCGGTGCCGGTCCCAATGCAGCCTTCAGGCGCGCGGCAAACTCCGGGGTGAAGCTGATCTGCATCGGGCAGCGGTCGGGGATTTCACGGTGTAATGCAGCCAGAACGCGGTCGCGATTCTTCATCTCGCCCGCCAATGTAGGGCCAAAGGGGCAAAAGAGTCAAGGAACAGAGGGCGGTGGGCTCGAATTCCGGCATGAATGGCGATCAGATAGTTTCTGCTCCGAAAACAGCTCTTCACATGTGGCGAAGGGCTTTAGCCCGTCAAAACCTCAAGCCGAACCCCGAAATCGCACACCCTGCGGATTTCATGTGCCAAGCTGGCGGGCTGAAGCCCTACACCACGAATCACTGATTCAGTGACGCTTCAACACCTTGTCATTCCTCAATAAGCGCAGATTTTCATGCGTCGTTGGGTGCGCCCCAGGCACATGGATTACTGCTTCGAAAATACCGACCTCCGATATCAGACCACCGACAAGTGCCTCGAGCCTTGAGTAGCGCTTCGCCTTATCGCCCTCTTCCGCCGCCACCCGCCGGTTCCATCGTCCGCATCATGTCTCCGCCCGGCCCTCCGCGCCTTTGTTGGGTGGGGCTGGGGGCCTTGCTGAAACCAGGCAGCTTCAGCTGCCTGGTTTCGAACGGATTCCCCAGTGCGATGAGTTCCTTTTCTTCCACTCCGCTGAGAATAGTTGCCTGGCCGTGCTTGCCCAGGCCGACCTGCACCTCCCTTTTCACGAAGCCTTCGCCCTGCTTGATATAGACATAGGTCTTCTCGTCTTTGATGTCCAGGGCGCTGGCCGGAACCATGAAGCAGGAGTCATATTTTTCGAGGATCACACTGGCTTGCAGCGTCATGCCGGGCTTGATCAAAGGCAGATAGGGTTCGGCATCGCGGATGGTGATGTTGCAGGTGAAGTACTTGAGGGGCGAGTCCCGCTCCAGCGTTGCCGCGACCGATGAGACGGCGCTCACCTCGCCGTGCAGTTCCTTAATAATGCAGGCGTCCCGGCCACCGGACGGGATCAGCAGCGCAGCCCGAAAACAATGCTGTTCCAGTGTTTCCCGCCACATTTTCAATTTAGGTGACCTGCAAATTTCCCGCTCAAATCGAGCCGTCGCCAGTTAGTCATATTGTGGCCCCCAGGCTGCAGGAAGTCGAGCGAGGCGAATGGCCCGCCCATATCAAGCGACTTTGTGGGAGAGGGAAATGCAACAGGAGCGCGGCGATTTTGCATTCCTCGGCCAGGGTCTCGCCGTCTGCGAAACCGCCGGCGAGTACCGTCCCCGCCGGCCTGAAGAGAGCGTCCTCTACGGCGTTGTGGCCAGCCATCTCGAGACCTTCCTGGCCCGGCAAAGGGAGCGCGGCCGTCTGGTCCCCCGGTTTGTTGAGCGCGAGCTGCGCTCCTTTCTTGATTGCGGCATCCTGGCCAGAGGTTTCCTGCGGGTTCACTGTGACGCCTGCCGCCTTGACCGGGTTGTCCCTTTTTCCTGTAAGGGCCGCTCGCTCTGCTCGTCTTGCGGAGGCCGGCGCATGGCCGACACTGCGGCCCATCTGGTGGATCGTGTCTTTC
>CAYGWQ010000051.1:0-12314 GCA_964353465.1 uncultured Acidobacteriota bacterium
CAACCAGGCTGTTGTGGAGGTTCATGTGCTTCAGGGTGAACGAGAGTTGGCGAAATTTAATCGGTCGCTGGCGAGATTCGAACTCGTCGGCATTGCCCCTGCTCCACGGGGAGTGCCTCAGATCGCGGTCACCTTCGATATTGATGCCAACGGCATCGTGAGCGTTTCTGCGCGCGACAAGGTTTCGGGGAAAGAGCAGGCCATCAAGATCACGCCCTCGACCGGTTTGAGCAAGGAAGAGATCGACCGGATGATTTTTGAGGCGAAACGGTTTACCGAAAGCGATCGCAAATTGAAGGAGCTCGCCGAGTTGAGGAACCGCATCCAGGGCCATGTTGCGACTATTGCGCGGAGTTTTGGCGAGTACGGCTGGCTGCTCGACAGCCGCGAACAGGAGCTGGCGAAGGAGTCGATCCAGAAGGCCAGGACAATGCCTGATAGCGAAGATGACCTGCCGGTCTTGAAAGAGCTGCAGTCAAACCTGGAAGTGGTTGCCTCAAAGTTGTCAGCCGCCATGTTCAACATGCCGGGTGGTGCGAACGTCCAGCACGACCCGGAATTGGAGTCGGGAGCCGGCGAATCCGCTGTGCAGCGCTTGATGAAGTCCGCGCTGGAGGAATCGCGCAGCAGAAAAACATAGAACGGAGTTTCGTTTTTGGGTCAGAAAAGAGATTACTACGAGATACTGGAAATCACGCGCGAAGCCTCCGAGCAGGAGATCAAAAGCGCCTATAGAAAACTGGCGGTAAAATACCACCCCGATAAGAATCCGGGAAGCAAGGAAGCCGAGGAAAAATTCAAGGAAGCCGCTGAGGCCTATAGCGTACTTGGCGATTCGGAAAAACGAGCCAGATACGACCGCTTCGGCCATAGCGGCATGCAGGGCGGCTTCGGTGGTTTCGATCCGGCGACCTTCAGCGATTTCGGCGACATTCTCGGCGACTTCTTCGGATTCGGCGATCTTTTTGGAGGATCAAGACGCCGCAGCGGCCCGGAGCGCGGCGCCGACTTGCGCTACGATCTAAAGATCTCTTTCCGCGATGCCGCTTTCGGTCTAAAGTCGAAAATCAAGATCCCGCGCCAGGAGACCTGCAGTACTTGCAGCGGGCGCGGCACCGCCAAAGGCAAAAGCCCCGTCACCTGTCCCACCTGTCAGGGTCAAGGCCAGGTCCGCTATCAACAGGGCTTTTTCTCGATCAGCCGCACCTGCAGCCAGTGCAACGGCGAAGGCCGCATCATCCGAGATCCATGCGAAAGCTGCCACGGGCGTGGGCATATGCGCAAGGAAAGGGTTTTGGAACTCAAAATCCCTGCCGGAGTGGATAACGGCTCCCGCCTGCGCATACAGGGCGAGGGCGAAGCCGGCGGGCGCGGGGGGCCATCCGGAGATCTGTACGTTGTCATTTATGTGGAAGAGCATCCGTTTTTCCAGCGCCAGGGGAACAGCATCTACTGCCAAATACCAGTCGGCGTAACCCAGGCGGTGCTCGGAGCTGAGATTAGCGTGCCTACCCTGGAGGGCGAAGAGAAACTGAGGATTCCCGAGGGTACGCAAAACGGCACTGTCTTCCGACTGCGCAATAAAGGCATAGTCAGCCTGAGTGAGCGCGGACGGGGTGATCAGTTCGTCACCGTGAATGTTGTCATCCCGATGAAACTCACCAAAGAGCAGCGACAGCTCTTTGAGAATTTGGCGAAGCTGAACAGGGATGATGAGATCTCTCACGAACGCAATATCTTCGAGAAGGTGAAGGATATCTTCGGGTAGCAGGTGCCCATGCCCCGAAGGCGATTTTTTGTCCCACAAGAGCAGGTACGGAACGGAATTGCCGTTCTCACGCCTGACCAGGCCCATCACCTGCGCACAGTTCTGCGGCTTCGCGCCGGTGAAGAGGTGGAGCTCTTCGATGGTGCGGGGCTCAGCTACTCCGGAACCGTCCAATGCCGGGGGGCCGAGATCCACATAGGTCCGCTCAGGGAGATCGATCTTCCGAAAGAACCGGGAACCGCGCTTGTGCTTGCCGCCGCGCTGATCAAACCCGATCGATTCGAGTGGATCCTGCAGAAGGGAACAGAGCTCGGGGTCGAGCGATTTCTCCCCCTGGAAACAAACAATTCCACCGTGCGCATCCCACAGGCGAGGCTGGCGGCGAGGCTGGACCGCTGGCAGCGCATCGTGCGGGAAGCCTGCAAGCAGAGCCGGCGAGTTACAATCCCGAAAGTTCACTCTCCTCTGCCGTTCGGCGCGCTGCTCATTGCGCCGGAATATGCGGCCTATGCCCGATTCATGCTCCACGAAAAGGCGCCGGAACGCCTCAATGCGGATCTGCCGGCCGCAAATCCCGTGCTATTGTGTGTCGGTCCCGAGGGCGGATGGGATTCTGCCGAAGCGCATGCAGCGGCACGCGCCGGATTTCGGATTGTGAGCATGGGAACCAGAGTAATGCGAGCCGAAACGGCAGCGCTGGCCGCTCTGGCGATCTTCCAATTCCTTCTCGAGGATTCGCGAACACGAAACAGCCGATCTTGAATTGCGGTTTGCGGATATTTCTGAGGCAGAGAATTGCACGGACTTCCCTGGCAACCATAGATGCATTTGCCTGTGGCCATGGGGAAAATTCCGGGAACTCAGGCAGCCGGCCATCTTGAACCATCATCAGGAAAGAACAGCCCTATGTCGCGCGGCAGGATTTCACCCGAATCGCGGCCGATGGGTAGGATTATTCACAACCGGCTAGATTCTACCCATATGCGTATAAGCCTTTTTGGATCAACATCTAAACAGATTTTATCAAATCCATTTTCACATTTTATCCACAGGAATCCGGAAAGGTCCTTTTTAAAGACGGGGCAGGATTTGAAACATTGATTAGGCGCCATTCAGAGCGGTGACCACGACTCCTGAAATGCGAATGCCCAGATGAGTGATCAACGGATTCGGGAACAATGGCGGGCATCCCCGTAATGTCCCCATCATTCGTCGTTTTTTTGCACGCGTGTGGGCGGTTATCATGCATAATGCCGGCTGAAATCATGCGGATACTGCACGTTGTTGGAGCAAGACCCAATTTCATGAAACTGGCACCGGTCAGAGCGGCTCTGGCCCGGCATGACGGAGTGCAACAGATTCTCATCCATACAGGGCAGCACTACGATCATTTCATGTCCGACGTGTTTTTCCGGCAACTCGAGATTCCTGAACCCGACTGCAACCTGGATGTAGGATCAGCCAGCCAGGCACGGCAGGTGGCCGAAATCATGCTGCGGCTGGAGCCGGTGATCCTCGAAAACCGGCCCGACCTGGTGCTTGTGTATGGGGATGTCAACTCAACCGTAGCATCCGCTCTGGTTTGTTCCAAACTGCTCGTGCCCATCGGCCATGTCGAGGCGGGGCTGCGCTCTTTCGATCGCACGATGCCCGAGGAAATCAACCGCGTACTCACGGATCAAGTAGCGGATCACCTTTTCACACCCTCGGAGGACGGCGACCAGAATCTGCTTCACGAAGGGATACCCCGGGAGAAAATACACCTTGTAGGCAACGTGATGATCGATACGCTCGTTCGACTCCTGCCACGTGCCCGCATGCCCGGGCTGCAGCAAGAGCTAACCTCCGGGAGGGAGCGCTATGTGCTCGTAACCCTGCACCGCCCCTCGAACGTTGATGATCCCGGCGAGCTCCGCAGAATCCTCGAGACTTTAAGTGAGATTGCCGCAGACGTCCCTGTGGTTTTTCCCGTCCATCCGCGCACGCGTCAGGCGATCCGCGAACTGATAACCGGCAGCCTCGCACCGGACCTCCGGCTTATCGATCCTATCGGCTATCTTGAATTCCTCAGCCTTCAGCGCGAAGCTGCGCTGGTAATCACGGATTCCGGCGGCATCCAGGAGGAAACTACCTTTCTCGGAGTGCCTTGCCTGACGGTGCGAGAAAACACCGAGCGCCCGGTGACGGTAAAAGTGGGAACAAACATCTTAATCGGGCGGGATATGGACCTTCTGAAGATGGAAACGAACCGAGTCCTCTCCGGAAAAGGCAAGACCGGCACGATTCCACCTTTTTGGGATGGGAAGGCCGGCGAGCGCATCGCGGACGTTATCGTGTCGAAGATCTCGGGTTGATCCGACTGACCAGGCGAACAACCAGGATTTCCACCCTGAGGTTAGATCGCGGATTATGGATTCATCCGGTACACGCCGTTTTTTTCTAAGGGATAGAAATGAATAGAAAAATCAACGGGTTCGTTAGTTGTGGTGACTGCTCACGCAATCGAGGGGCGCCCAATCACGGATAAACACCTGTATGTTTTTTCTTGACATCTTTATGATATATATTTATTATTGTGTGCATGGTCAGGACAACGTTGATCCTTGAAGAATCATGTCTCGAGGGAATCCGCGATCTGGCCCGAAAGCAGGGGGAGACCTTGTCCGGGGTTGCCAATGAGCTTCTCGTGGAAGGACTTCAGCGTCGCAAGATCAAGCAGCGTCCTGAGTTCAAACTACCCACGTTCTCCATGGGAAAACCCCGACTGAATCTAGGCGACCGCAACGCGCTGGAAGCTCTCATGGATTCCTGATGGCGGGAATTATCGATACGAACATCCTGCTTTATGCAGCCAATCGGGATGCTGAGGAACAGCCGGCAGCGGCTTCCTTTCTCTACGCCGCCGCCGATTCCGGGGAGCAGTGGTTTTTGACGGAAGGCATTCTATATGAATTCCTCCGGGTAGCGACGCATCCGAAAGTCTTCCAGCACCCCCTTGCCTGGCGGGAAGCGCTCAGCTTTCTAAAGCAGTTCTTGAAGAGCTCGAATTTCCTGATCCTCGCCGCCGAGGAGCGTCATTGGACCTTCCTTGAGACGATTCTAGCGAAACTCACACATCCTGCCGGCAACCTCTTTTTTGACATACGCACAGCCGCTCTGATGCGTGAACATGGCGTGCGGGAGATCTACACGACCGACACAGATTTTCTCCAATTCCCTGACATCAAGGTAATCAACCCGCTGCGCGCTTCGTAACGCTGAAACCGGGTATAATCAAGCCACGAATTCCAAGCTGCCCCTTAAGTGCCGAGGGCGGGGAGAGCATGAAGTGGAGCCATATGTTGTCGGAGTGGATCTGGGCGGGACCAAAGTGGAAGCGTGCCTGATGAATGCGGAGCGTGCGATCCTGTCGCGCTGCCGAACTTATTCGGAGCCGCATCGCGGTCTAGACCGGGTGGTCGAAAACATCTTCGGGGTCATTGCCGAGGCGGCCGGCGCCAGGCCCTTTGCTGCTGTGGGCATGGGCACTCCCGGAACCTACGTCCCGGACTGCGACCAGCTGTTCGGGAGTCCGCACACGCCCGTCTATGAGACACCCGGATTCATGAGCGCCGTTCGATCACACCTGGCCGTTCCGCTTGTCATCGACAATGACGCCAACTGCCTGGCACTGGCGGAGTATTTTGCTGCCTGGGCTGATCGATACAAGTTCATACTGGCAGTGATTATCGGAACTGGGATGGGCTATGGCCTTATTCTGGACGGAAAGTTGTATCGCGGAGCCAAGGGCGGCGCCGGAGAAATCGGCCATACTACGGTTGATTACCTGGGCCGGCCGTGCGAGTGCGGCAGGCGCGGTTGCGCCGAAGCCTATCTTTCCGGGTCCAGCCTCAGACGCCGCTTCCAGGAAGCAACCGGCGAAAGCCTGGATGCGAAGGCCATCTTCGCCCGCTGCGAGGCAGGCGATCCCGCGGCGCGGCGGCTTTTCGACGAGAGCGCACACATCATGGGCGAGGTGTTCGCCAATGCCGTGAACGCGTTTGATCTGGAAGCGATCATACTCGGAGGGGGAGTGTCGAACCTGCCGGTCTGGTACGAGAAAGTGCCGGCTCATCTCAACCGGGCGCTGTTTGGACCGCCGCGGGGCGAAGTGCCGATTCACCAGGCCAGGCTCGGAGATTCCGCAGGCGTTGTTGGGGCCGCATACCTGGCGCTGCGCCAGCTCGGCCGGATGGAATTCTGAAAACCGGGGACATCTCCGTATAGCACCCGACGATCTACTTTTCCTCAAGCGGAATGGCATCCGCGCAGATTTCTATATCACCCTTTTTAGCTGGTTCAACATCTCATTGATGAACCAGGAGCCGTTTCCGGTCAGAACCTGTCTGCCAAGTCCTGAATCCACACGCAGAAAGCCTGCCCTCTGCCAATGTTCCATAAGGCCGGTTCCCTTGAGCTGGTTCCGCAGCCGGTCGTCGATTTCGGCTGCCATGAGTGAAGCCGAAGGAACCCGCATGCGCCGCTCTACATCATTTTCCCAAAGTCCTCCCTCGAGCACAGGCCGATCGCTGTTCTCTCCCGCCAGATAGCTCTCCAGTCTTGGATGCCTGTACCGGTAACAGCCGAAAACGCCATCAGCTGTGGGGCCTAAAGCGAGCAAATCCTCGCCACGCTGAGCATGCCGGTAGTAGAGATCGGTGTCCTCGGAGCGCGCGAAATGGGCGAAATGATTTTTGCGATATCCCGCCGAGGTCAAGAGCTGCTCGGCGCATTGGAAGAGCACGTACTCGAAAAGCCGGTCCCCGGGATGATTGACATCTCGGATCCAAAAACTTCGATTTCTCCGGGTACGTTGGAACCGGTAGAGCGAAAAGCCATGGATACCGATTTCGGCCAGTTTGCGGATTGTCATTACCAGGCCACCCGCGGTCTGACCCGGCAGGCCGTAAACGAGGTCCACGCTAACCACGTAGCCCCTTGCCGCCGCCTGAGCCAGTTTGTCCACAACCTGCTGCGCTGAATCATGCCGCCCGATCTGCCGGCGGACCGGCTCCTCCAGGGTCTGGACGCCTACATGGAGTCGGGTGAAACCGAGCTCACGCAACCACTGAAGGTGCCGGTCATCAAGGGGCCGGCTGGTGGACTCAAGCGCCCACTCGGTGGCATCGCTTATGCCGAAGCTGGTGCGGCATGCCTTAAGAATCGATTCGAATAGCAGCGGATCCAGGTGATTCGGCGTTCCTCCGCCGAAGTGGACCGTAGTCACCCGCCGGTCCCGGAGGCCGGGGAGGCCGGCCCATGCCTCGATTTCACGGTGCAATGCTTGCGTGAAGAGTTTTTCTTTCAAAGACCTTCTGTGAAAACCGGAGACTACGGAATAGCAATCGCAAAAGGCGCAGCGCCGTGCACAGAAGGGCACGTGAAGATATACAGATATGGGATCCTCCGCACTGCCCTTTCGGATTTCGCCCTTGAGGGTCTCCCAAGCTGTGGCTCCGTCGTGTTCGAATCTGCGCTCGGCCCATACCGGTTTCGGCAAACAGCCGGATTCGATCCGGAAAGTCTTTCGTACCCGGCGCCAGTCGTTAAAAATGCCCTCAGCATCAACCTCGGGAGGCAGCCCAGCCAGCAGGGTCCTCAATCGGATCCGTTCAGACAAGAGATCCTGTGACTCGACGCTGTATGCTGAAGTGCGAGCCGCTCCAGGGTGTGTCTGCGAGACCGCATCGGCAATCCATGCCTGACTCAAATATTGAGCCACCCGGCAATGGAATCCGCCGGCAGGATTGGAATCCGGCCCATCCGATACGCTGCAGACCTCGGGGCATGCGCGTGCGCAATGATAGGAGCATAGGCAATCCCGGCACTGCGCAGGAATCGCGGCGGCGCGAGTTCGCAGGTACCGGATCTTTTCGTGTCCCAGAATGAAGCGACCGCTGGCATTGTCATAGCTCCCGATGGCTGCACGACAGCCATCAGCGGAAGTACCCTCCAGCCGCAAAAAGCAACTTGCTGCTGAACCGTCCGGGAGCAAGTGAAGAACGTCCCTCAGCACATTGCAATAGGGGCCATGCAGTTCGTCGATGCGCACGCCTGAATAGGCCAGGACCGCTCCCAGCCTGGCAGCGCATGCCTCGGCTGCCAGAAAATGGCTTGCAAAGTCTGCGGCCTGGCTAGCCTCAAATCCAGAGTTGTGAGCCCCACTCAGCCGAAAAGCCGGTTCGAAGCGGATGTCGTAAGCACCAAGCCGCCGGATCAAATGCTCCACAATATCCACCTGTCTATCCATGGTCTCGGGCAGAATCGTTGCCCTTACCATCAGACTTCCCCCACCGTCTATAACTGCATGGGCAGTTCTCTCCACATCATCGTAGGAACCGGCTCCTCCCGGCCTGCTGCGGAGGGCGTTGTGGATTTTGGGAGGGCCATCGCATGACAAGCCTACCGTGTCAAAATGCCGGGCCATCCAGCGCGCATCGACTTCCGGCAGCACTCCATTGGTGGCAATGTGTGCCCGCCATGCAATGCCTGCGTCCTCGGCAATCCTCCGGGTCAGCATCACAAGCCGCTTTACCAGGGCGAAATGAAGGGTCGGTTCGCCGCCGCCATGGAGCACGAGCTGAAAACCCTTCTGCTTGGCTGCACAACACTCCGCTACGAGCTTGGCGGCCGCCAAGACAACTTCCTCCCGGATTACAGACGGGGCAGCGCTCTGGGCATCAGCGCAAAAACAGTATCTGCAATCAAGATTACACTGGTTGGAAAGGTAGATGGTGAGACACTCGGGGGCAAATTCGCCTTGAGCGTGCTGTATCCAAAGCTCCTGTACCCGGCAGGCCGCCGCAATCAGCTCCGCCGGAGCCTGTGCGGGATCCAATCGGGGGCAGGCTTCCTTATGCTTATCGGGGAAAGACTGCAAAGCCGGTACCCATTGCGTTGCGGTCCGGCCGACCAGTCCCGGCACGTAGTATCCGTGCCATCCTGGCGCCCTAAATTGGAATAAGGGCAGGTCAGGGTGAATCTTGATAGCCGATATAACATTCATTAGCAGGCTGGAAACGGCGAGCGCAGGACTGTCGCGGACGCCAAATAAAAGCATCGAGCCAACTAGGGAAGGGGCATCATTTTCTGTGCGACCGGGGGAATGGCTACAAGCACTTCTCCTCCCTTGGTTCCGAAGAGCCCAAAGCACTGCAGTGGAAGCGTTGAGCTCACCTTGAAATAGCCCTTCGTCATGGCCGGTAATGCCGCAAACTCCGACAACAGCTTGGAAACACGCCCCCCGGGAGGGATCGTGCGGCTCCCCGAGCCCACCACTCGTCCCTCCAGATTATAGATTTCCACGGTCACCGTTGCCTGCGATGCGTTGGTATTGATCCCGGCCATTCCCGTCCACCACAGATCGGTTTCCGCAACTTGAGAGAAATAGGCTGCGTGCACACCGGCACTCACCAGGCTCAATACAGCTCCGAACCGTGAAGCCGCCTGATCGGTGAAGTGCACAGCACCGGCAAAACGCCCATTGGAAGACTCCACCTTCACATAACCCTGCACCAACGCCGCCTGTTGCGGCAATCCGAAGGATTGCACGCCCTCTACTGTCTTGGATCCCCGGGCAGGCAGGTTGAAGCTATAGGGCTGACCCTGGACCTGACCATTGTCGCCGATCAGCGTCATTGTCAAAGAAAGCTGTGCCTGTTCCAGGTTGATGATGTACAGCTTGGAAGCATACCCTCCGCCCACAGCATACTGCGGCGCATACATTGTCGTAGCCGATCCCGTTATCCCTTTCGGTTCCAACGCAGAAAGCACGCCGAGCGAGCCGCTGGGATAAAATGTCTCAACTGCCGTAACATCCGCTGTGCAGGCACCATGAAGATAACCCTCCGCAGAGCCTGCCGGCTTTATCTGAACGGCAGTAACCGTCGTGCCGGCTTTGCTTTGCAGGACCCTGTTGATGGAGTTCGCCACCGCGCCATTGCTGGTAACATATTCAAAGGTGCAGGAACTCGACTCGGAGCCGGGATTGGCAAGACTGAATTCCGCCTCCTCCACCACCGGGAAAACAAAGTCCTTAAGCGTTGTCCCGGTAACGGCAGCCCCGTCGGTTTTGGTAAACGTATCCCAAAGCAGGAAAAATCCCTCCACATCCGGAGTGTCGCTTTCCATCTCCAGCCAGCCGCGTGGCGCGGCCAAGGATGGAATCAACTCGTGCAGGAACAGAGCCATCTGTGCGCTCGGGTTCAGGAGCTCAAACTTCTCTCCGACCCATGCTCCATTTTCGTCACGCGCTCGAAAGGTCAGTGCCGCCGGCTTACCGGAGAGATTGACCACGGCCAGACTGGTTAGCCGTGAGACTGAGATCTGGTTTAGAAAACTCGGGAAGTAGCGCCGATACACCGGAGCCTGGATGCCGGTTCCTATCCTTCGCATCCGATAGTTGCGCAGATCTGCTACTACCAAGGTGCCGGAGGGATCGACTGAAACTGCATATGGATAGTCAATCTGGGCCAAGGTTGCCGCAGCTCCGTCCCCGGAAAAACCTGCGGTTCCCTTCCCGGCCACAGTGGTAATGATTCCGGCCTGATCGATCATTCGTATTCGATGGTTTCCGGAATCTGCGACAAAGATTCTACCCTGAGAATCCAGAGCCAGGCCGTGCGGAAAACGGAAAGTCGCGGCCGCGGCTGGGCCGCCATCGCCGCCAGATCCGAAGCCGGTTCCGGCAACCGTGGAAATGATCCCATTGGGCATAATCTTTCGCACGCAATGATTGTAAATGTCTGTGAAAAAGAGGTTGCCGGCCCCGTCCACGGCAATACTCTGGACCAGCCCGATGGTCGCTGATGTCGCCGGCCCGCTGTCGCCGGACTTTCCGTAAGCTCCCATGCCGGCGATAGTGCTGATCGAACCCTGGGAAGTGACCTTGCGGATGCGGAAGTTCAGGCTGTCTGCAATATATAGGCTGCCGGCAGAATCGAGCGCGAGACCACGGGGAAAATTGAGCTTTGCCGAAGAGGCCGGTCCATTATCTCCTGAAAAGCCTGCCTCTCCAGTTCCTGCGATTGTCGAGATGGTACCGCTGAGGTTGACTTTTCGCACGCGGGCGTTGCCTGAATCGGAAAGGTAAATATTACCCTGGGCATCCACAGCTATGCCGCGCGGGCAATTCAACTTAGCGCTAAGGGCTGGGCCGCCGTCACCGGAAAAGCCACTCTCCCCTGTGCCGGCTGTAGTCGTAATCATGCCATCGGCGCCTATCCGGCGTATGCGATTGTTCCAGGTGTCTGCCAAATAGATATTGCCCCTGGCATCGCAGGCGATGGCATTGACCGCGTCAATCACAGCCGATGTTGCCGCACCATCGGAGTAGCCATAGTCGCCCGTTCCGGCTATGGTGAAAATCAGGGGATCTTGGGTTTGGGTGGCAAGCGGCAGGCAAAACAACCCTGTGGAAAGTACGCACAATAGCGCTGCAAATACCCGCGATCTCATGTTTCCCCCCTCGATTGCCAGAAGCCTATTTACTGAGCCGATTCTCCCGATCCACTTCCCATCAACTGCAGCAATTCCCTCTTTGTTTTTCCCCTCTGATCAATCGCCGGCCAAAGTTGAGCAGAGGTCGAAGCCGATCAGGGCCTGCATCACGTTGGATACCAGTAATGGGCAGACACGCAGGAGCAAGTGTAGCTCACACAGGAACAATATGTTCCCGGCACGCAATTGCACGTGCATACCGCGCCGGGAGGAAGGGGCGAACCGCAGGGCAACGTGTAGGTCACGCCATCCCTTGTGTATCGGATCGCCTGGACACTCGATGTGCTGGCATCTACATCCATGAGGCACTTGTTGAGATCTACTCCCTCGGGAAGCGACCACAACCTTATGGTGTCGTCCCAGCTTCCGGAAGCGAGGATCTCCCCGTCCGGGCTGATCACCAAGGCATAGACATAGTAGGTGTGGCCGGCAAGTGTTTTCAAAAGGGCACCATCCGGTAGCGACCACAATCTGATGATATTGTCGGCGCTTCCGGAGGCGAGCAACCTCCCGTCCGGGCTGATAGCCAATGAACCTACTGTCCAGGTATTGACCTTAAGGGTTTTCAAAAGAGCGCCATCCGGCAGTGACCACAATTTGATGGAACCATCACCTTTTCCCCCTGCGAGCAGCCTGCCGTCCGGCGTAATGGCCAACGATGTAACAAGACTATCTTTAAGTGATTTCAACAGGATTCCATCCGGCAAGGACCATAGTCTTATGGTGCCGTCCGGGCCCGAGGCGGTAGCGGCCAACTGGCTCCCGTCCGGTGCGATGGCCAGTGATTCGATATAGTAACTATGACCTTCGAGGGTTTTCAACAGGGTCCCATCCGGCAGCGACCACAATTTGATGGTTTTGTCATCGCTTCCGGAGGCCAGCAGCTTACCATCCGGGCTGGTCGCCACTGAATTGACGTTGCCACCATGGCCTTCAAGGGTTTTCAGAAGGGCGCCATCCGGCAGCGACCACAATTTGATGGTTTTGTCATCGCTTCCGGAGGCCAGCA
>CAYGWQ010000051.1:12414-22773 GCA_964353465.1 uncultured Acidobacteriota bacterium
GTTGCCCGTCTGGGCTGATCGCCACCGAACTGACGTTGCCACTATGGCCTTCAAGGATTTTTAAAAGAGCGCCATCCGGCAGTGACCACAATTTGATGGTTTTGTCATCGCTTCCGGAGGCGAGAAGCCTCCCGTTCCGGCTGATGGCCAACGAGTTGATATTGGTCCTATGTGCCTTGGCACCGGCCGCACAGCCTTGAGCCTGGACTTTCCTGGGTGCCCCAGCGGCAGCCACTGCCGCGGCGGCAGCCTGGAATATGCCCCGGCGACTCAGTTCCCAACCGGACCGGCCGCGCTTGATGGCATATATCTCCGGTGCCTGGCTATCGGCCTTGATTTCACCACTCTCTTCGCCGACACGGCTTGGATTTTTTGGTTTCATGAGTTCCCCTGATCCCCGGCACCCTTATGTTGCTGTTCCACCCCTAACGATGCAATTTCCTCCGATCCCTTCTCGCAAATCACCTTCACACTCGACGAAGCATGCTGCCGCGCCGAACCGGCGTCAGGTGGGATACCAGTAATGGGCAGCCACACAGGAGCAGGCGCTCACGCAGGAGCAGGCATAGCTCACGCAGGAGCATCCCGGCACGCAATTGCATGTACACACCGCGCCTGGCGGTATGGGCGAACCGCAGGGCAATGTGTATGTAACACCGTCCCGGGTGTACTGGATCGCGCTGACGGTGGAGGAGCTACCCTCTACATCCATGAGACACTTGTCAAGGGATGTTCCATCGGGAAGCGACCACAATTTGATGGTGTTGTCTCCGCTCCCAGAGGCGAGTATCTCTCCATCCGGGCTGATCGCGACCGAGGCGACAGGATCACTGTGGCCCACAAGGGTTTTCAAAAGGGCCCCATCCGGCAGCGACCACAATTTGATGGTGTTGTCAATGCTTCCGGATGCAAGAAGTCTCCCGTCCGGGCTGAATGCCAATGATAAAACGGTATTGATATGGCCCTTGAGCGTTTTCAAAGCGGCGCCATCCGGTAGCGACCATAATCTTACGGTGTTGTCATTGCTTCCGGTGGCGAGTACATGTCCGTCCGGGCTGATCGCCACCGAATAAGTATAACCCTTAAGTGTTTTCAATAGGGCCCCATCCGGCAGCGACCACAGCCTGATGGTGCTGTCGAAGCTTCCGGAGGCGAGCTGACTCCCGTCCGCTCTGAAGGCTAGTGAATTGATAATGTAAGTGTGGCCTTCAAGTGTTTTAAAAAGGGCTCCATCCGGCAAAGACCACAACTTGATTGTTTTGTCATCGCTTCCGGAGGCCAGCAGTCGCCCGTCCGGGCTGATCGCCACTGAATTGACGTTGCCACTATGGCCTTCCAGGGTTTTCAAAAGGGCCCCATCCGGCAAAGACCACAGTTTGATGTTCTTGTCATAGCTCGCGGAGGCTAGCATTTGCCCATCCGGGCTGATCGCCACCGAAGTGACCTTGCCACTATGGCCTTTCAAGGTTTTTAAGAGGGCCCCATCCGGCAGTGACCATAATTTGACGGTGTCGTCATTACTTCCGGAGGCAAGAAGCCGGCCATCCAAGCTGATGGCCAACGAATTGACATCGTCCCCATGTGCCTTTGCGCCGGCAGGACAGCCTTGAGCCTGGACTTTTCCGTGTGCCCCGGCGGCAGCCACTGCCGCAGCCGCCGCCTGGAAGATGCCCCGACGACTCAGTTCCCATCCGGATTTGCCACGCTTGATGGCATATATCTCCGGTGCCTGGTTCTCTTCTTTGATGTCATCCGTGTCCTGGCTGAATTTATCGGGCTTTTTCGGCTTCATGCATCACTCTCACGCGAACATCGCGGTTTGTCTCTCACTCTGGCAACGGATCGGTCTGTGGAGAACCTTCGTTGCCTGGAATGCATACCCGGAGACTAACCGTTTGTAGGAACAATCTGCGCACACGCGCGTAGCTTTCTTCCATGTCAAAACCTGTCCTCACACTCAATTCGCCGGCGATCCGGCCGATCGAATTGACGCCATTGAATCCGTTGAAGATGGATACGTTCTCTTCACAGGAGGCAAACAGTGCGAGCAGGCCTTCGTTTTCCGGCAGCCGAGCGCATATCATTCCGTCCGCGGGCACGATTTCGACACCCGGACAGACCTGAGGAATTATCACGGCCAGCTCCTGGTTGGAAAGCTCCCACAGGTCCGTCAGCTTGCACTGCGGCTTTCCCTGCATTTCTTCTATCAGAGCCACGGTCTCGCCGATGAACTGCTTGTAGAACCGCCGTCGGTCTACGATATGCCGCATCGTCGGGGCCTTTGCCCGATGGGATCTGGAGGCAGGCACTTGACCGGCACTAACCATAGTCATGGCCCCCCCTGTCAAGTTGATTTCCTTAAGAGATACTAAAGAGTCGCCAAGCCGCAGTCAAGCTCTCGGTGCACATGACGATGCCAATCTCATATCCTCATAGTATTTCTGGCAGATTCGGCACTCGTGGCACTGTCGTCCGCATTCCAGCGTACGCTTGTAAAATTCTTCCGTAATCTCAATCGGTTCCAGAACCGAAGCCGGGCCGCCGCCAATCTTGTGCGGTGCCAGCCGGCACCGGCGAATGTATGCGCCGACCACTCGAAAATAGCTGTCGGCGTCCTGCAATGTCACCCGGCCGCTCAGCTTCCACAGATCACAAACCTCATCGAAAAGATGCAAATGCTGCGGAAGGACCCAGGCTCCCGTCAGCCTCATCCAGGGCATTTGCCCGAGCCATTCTGCACACAGCGACCGCGAACGGCTGCCACATGCGTTCATCTCATAGAAGTGCTGGGTGCGATACGGGCAGCCTGGAAGGCAGGCTTCGTTGGCAATCAGGCAGATTTGACCGGAGAAAGCCGCTCGCAGCGCCTCGAGCGCCGGTAGATCTCTCATGATACGGCTGGAAGGAACCAGCGTATCACACAGGCCGTTCAACATCAGGACCTGATTGGGATGAGCGATATCCATAAGAATGGACGCGGTCAACGGTAAGTCCACCAAGTGTTCCCGAATACGAGCGGCAAGCAGCAAATTGGAAACGGTGGCGGACGAAATACCGAATTCGCCGACCATGCGTTTAAGAGACTCAATGATGGCTGGCGCAATCTCGTCTACGGGCTGCGGAAGGACAATGGGATTGATCAAAACAGCCCGAGGCAGAGGGCATCGCCGGAGGAAGATCTCCAGTTGGCCGTCCGGCTGGGGAGGCCGCCCCGAACCCAGAATCGCACCAGGCAGTGGGAAATAAATCTGGCGGATCTGGCTGCCAAATGCAGCGTGAAGCCGATCCCAGAAGGGCATCGGTTGGTCGACATACGGCAGCACCCATCTGGCGACCTTGGCCTTGCCGGTTTCTGCCTCCGCCCGCAAAGACGGCCGCAGCCGCTGTGAGGCGGCGGCGAGGCAACCTCCCAAGCAGTGGTCGAGGGCACGCACCTCGCAGGAAGCACATTTCCGGAAAACTCCCAGGATACGTCGTCCAGCCAGGGCGGTGTTGAAGCGGTCGCGCAGCACAGCAGCGGTTTCGGTTTCCTGGAGCGTCGCCTGATGCAGCTCGGATAAAGGGAAGCAGGACACGAACTTCCCGTTCGGGAGCAAGTCAAGCACGGGCGAGCAGCGCAGGCCTATTTCGGAGGTTGAAGGTCCCAAAGAGTCCAGGCTGCCGGGCGGAAACATGCAGGGCACGAATCCGCAATCGAATTGCAGCTGCACACCGGATGATTGGGCCTTGGCGGCAAAAATCGCAAGCCGGCTGCCGACAGCATCGTAATGCTTGGGATGCAAGTAGACATTGAAAGCATCCGCACAAGGGTGAGCAAGGCCGAACCGAATCGTGGGGGAAAGACCGCACCGGCGGATGAGGTCAAGCAGGAAATCGGGCTGAAAAGCCGGGCTGTGCATGTTGAAGCCGAGGGTCGCCAGGCGGCCCAATCGCACAAGTGTCTCCCGTTGCCTATTGGATCCATGAGGAGACACGTTGATGAGTACCCCCACAGATTCAGCCGGCGCTTTTTCCAACCAACTCAATGCGTCCTCGGGCATAAAGCCATTGGAAAACACGAGAAGCCGCAGGCCGCGGCGAAGGACGCTTTCAGCCAGGCGAACAAACTCCGGGTGCAGAGTGGGCTCACCTCCGAGCAGACGCGCCTGGTCGATCCCTGACCGCACCAGGAAATCGAGTGCCTTGCCGAAAGTCTCCAGACTCATGAAAGCAGGGCCTGCCCGGCCCGCATTGAGCGAAAAGCAATAGGAGCAGCGGCGATTGCAGGCGCTGGTAATGCAAAGATTAGCCATGCACCCTCTCCGGCGCGAGATAACCACCCTGCCGCAGCTCCGCCTCCGTCTGCGCTACGAGGCGTTCAGCCGCTTCAGGTGTAAGTGAAGCAACGGCAGCGATCTTTAATACCATCTGTGCCATGGAATCCCCACGCGTGATGAAGTCCCAGATGGCCGCCTGAGGATAGGCCAGCTTGATGCTCTGGCCATTCTCGTCGTTCAGAACAACGACCCCTTCGATCTCAACTGCCCAGCGGATATGCCGGGTGGGTTGGAGTCTATTCATCGGCCACCTCATTGGGCCGGAGGCGGTCATCAGCATGGAGTGCCAGTCGTTCCATGGCACTACGATTCTCCAGCAGTTCCATGGCAAGCGAGCCGAAGTCCAGTTCCTGCAGCAGGCGGCATGCGGTCACCAGCCTGGTCTGGATGCAGAAATCGTCATAAAACCCTGGACAGCCGGGATAGGAGTGATTGACGTGGCATGCGCCTGCGCAGCTCCAGCGGCAGAAGCAGTGGCGGCATCGTGGTTTTTGGCCGACAGGATGCCGAACGCGCTGGAATGCCGGCAGATCCAGTGTCGTGGTGCCGTCGGGAAGCAGCATACCCAGGTTGAGGTCAAGACCCCGGCACCGCCAAGCGGATTCCGGCAGGTAGCAGGCACTCAGCCGTCCGTCCGGCTGAAGAATAAGCGTGTCGTTTCCGACCGGGCAAAGGGAGAGGCGGAGTTCATCGATCGAGGCGGCAGCATAGACCGCATCCACTCCGTGTTCCAGCGCGATGCGCCTGGCGATCATGTAACTTGCCGCAAATCGATACGGATCTGGAGGGCGCAGCCCAGCCCGCTCAGACTGGAGCGTGGGCTGCAGCGACTCGAAGTCGATGACCGAAGGACGGAATTCATCACAAAACCAGCCCACGATATCAGGAAGTGGATCGACATTATCTTCCGCCACGCAGACGCGCAAGCACAGATCGGCCGGGGACTCGCTGCATATGAGTGCCGTGCGTGACACCAGCGGGAAACTTCCGGCGCCGGTGGCAAAACTACGGCGGCGGTCGTGAATTTCCTCAAAACCATCGAATGAAAGAACGACCGTATTGAAATGGTCTCCCACAAAGCGTGCCCGAGTTTCGCTGTAAGCGCCATTGGTGGCCACCTCCAGGTTCGGCTGCAGTTTGTTCTGAGACGCCACGCATCTTGCCCGGTGCACCGCCACCTCGACGATTTCAAAAGCGATCAGCGGTTCGCCCCCGAAAAAGTGCACATCGAGCGTCCTGCGCCCGGAACTCAGCGCGTATGCAGCCATCCAGTTCACGCCGGCAACCGCTGAAGGGATTGTCATCGGGTCGGACTGTGGGCCGGCTCCAAAGCCGCAATAGACGCAGTTCAGATTGCAGGCGCGCGTCGGCACCAGTCCGAAAAATGGGGGAGATACCGCTCCCCGGAGCGGCTGCGGAATCTCACCCGGCACTTCGGTCAGTGCCGCCCGCATATCAGCCAGACGGGGGTCAAGGCAGTCCGGATCGGTGCTCAGTTCGCGATGAGCCGCCCGGTTGATCACGGCGGAAATCCTCACCAGGGGGGCGTGGACGAGCCAATTCTCGAACAGGGGGACGGCAAAAACCGACATCAGCATTGTTCCTTTGATGACAGATCCCATCTCGCCAATGTCGGCGGATCATGCCAGAAGAGGCCGCCGGAAGCGGCGATTTTTTCGAGAATCTGATCCCTGGACAGTTCGCGAATGACATGGCAGCGTGGCGAGCCTCCGAACTTACCGCCATCGCTGCCGGCCAGCCACTTGTAGTAGCAATCGCCCCCGCAACTCCACTTGGCAAAGCAGCCGCGACAGTGCTCGCGCCTGTGGACCGCCTGGTTGCGCAGATGACTCAATACATCGCGATCGAAGAGGTATCCGGCGGAGCCCGGCGATGGGCGACCGTAAAAAAACACATCGGCATGCGGGCTCGTTTCGGAAAACGCTTCATGACAGGCGCTGACGTTGCCGTCCGCAGAAAGGCAGAAATTATCCTGTGAGACGCCGCAGAAGTGGCTGGTCAGGCTGCCAATCCGCGCGCCGGAAAAGAAAACCTGGCGGCCGTATCCGGCTGCGCGCCGGTTTGCCGTGCGGAATGCCTTGATGAACTCATCCGTTTCGGCAGACTGTTCTTTGCGGCCGCGTCCCAACAGGTACACAGGTTCGATTTGGATGACGCTGGGCCGAAAGCGTGCACATAAGAACTCGACCGAGTCTGCGAGCGAGGAAATGTGCTCTGCCATCACGGTCAGGCGAATGCCATAGTGAAAGCCTGCCTTGTCAAACCGGCGCAGAGTATGAAGAACCCGCTTGCTGGAGCCTCTCCCGGCGGCTGTCGGACGGCATTGGTCGTGGATCGAGGGCAAGCCATCACAGGACAGGTTGGCACTGTCCAGGTTGCCAATGATCCAATCAAGCTTCCTGTCCGACAGCACTCCGTTGGTAGCGAGGGATGTCCGCAACTGCAGGCCCAGCTCGGTTGCTTTCTGTTTCGCGTAGGCAAAGGATTCTGTTAATACTTGCCAGCGAAGCGTCGGTTCGCCCCCGCCATGATAGGCGACTTCAAAACATGGCATGCCCAATTGCTTTGCATTACCTGCGGCAAAGTCGATGCCGCGCCGGGCCGTTTCCAGGCTCATCGATTTTGCCTTCTGGTTTCCCGCGGAAGCGTAACAGTATCGACAACGAAGATTACACGCTGTGGTCAGGAAAAGTGTTATGCCCGTAGGCATGGGCTGCCCGCCGTGCTCGCGAACGGGTTTTTGCTCGGGCCCGGCGCCGACGATTTGAAGCGCGCGCAATAGCTTCACCAACGAACCGTCCGGATCCGCATCGGATGGGAGGGTGCCTTTTTGGAGCCGGCGCAGAAAATCCGCGATTGACCTGTTTCCTATGAAGGCGGCGCGGCGCAAAGGGGCGTAGATAATGTACTTCGAGTTTCCCATGGAAATGAGAAAGATCTCAGCCGACAAGGCAGGAACCAGGGCATCCCCGCGCTTCTCTTCCATCGAAGAAATCTCCCGGGATTTCGCGTGATAACGCTTATGCGCCTTCGTTGCTCCAGTCGATTGCCTGACTGCCGTCCCTTGCGAGCCCAAGCACCCGACAGCCGGAACGCCCGGATTCTCATACAGGAAGGGATTGTCTGCTATGACGCGCCGGATCTAGTTCGGATCCCAGTAATGTCCTCCCTGCACTCGGACAGCCTTGTGCCTGAAGTCGGGTTGAAGCGTTCGCTAAAGTCGTCACGGCTGCCGCTGCCTGGATCAGGCTCCGGTGGCTTAACTCCCAGCCTGATTTGCCTCGGCGGAGGGCAAAAATTTCCGGCCTCTCGCCACAGTGCTGCTCTTCCTGATTGAGCTGCGGATGATCTTTTTTTCTGTCGGAACGCATGATCTCCCTTTTTCCCGGATTGGCCTCCCATTGCGCTTGACCATTGGGCTTCAAGTACCGGGATGGCATGGAAGATTTACCTTCGAATGCACCCGATCCAGTAACAGGTCCCGCAGGCGATGAAGTACGTGCTTCCCTTATAAGCGTTTCTATCCGGAGGCACAAGGGGAAACTGGCTCGGGATTGGCTCGTTCACCTCCGGGATACGGGATTGGATGGACAATTCTTGGCCGATTCCTTACGATCGGACCGCTGGAGCAGCGAGCCGATAGGACAATGGCTGACTAAACGAATCGAATTCAATTGGGAGGAGTGAGTATGATCCGGCATTATCGCATTTCTATCATCATGGGCATATGGGTGATCAGCTTGGCGCTGGGGTTCGTCGCGGGAGCAGGACGGACTGAAACAATCTGGCTTTCGTCGCTCGATCTCTCCAAAGCCAAGGTGACGGACCAGGTCCGGCCAGCCATCGCTAAGACCATTAACGGCAATACGCTGACCATCAACAAGCGGACCTATGGCCGGGGAATTTGCGTTAATGGCTACACCGTACTGTACGTCCAACTGAACGGCGGCAGCGACAAGTTTTCTGCCATTTTGGGTGTCGATGACGAAAGCCTGGCGACTCCGACGCCTCCTGCCGGGGCTGCTGCCCAGACGGGGCGCGCCGGCGCGGGCCAGGGCTCCGGAGGACGCGGAGGTACGCCGACGCCCACCATGAGCGTGCGAATCCTGGCCGATGAGAATCGGGTGCTTTACGAAAACAATTCAATTCCGGTCAGCGCCGACGGCGTGCCGGTCGATGTTGATACCAAAGGCGTCAGACTCCTGGCAATCGTCGTGAACACCGGCGGCGGCGGACGCGGAGGTCGCGGCGGAGCCGCCGCTGCCGCGCACTATAATCTGGCCGAGGCGAAGTTCGAAGTGTCGGGCAAAAGGCCGGCGGCAGTCGAAATCCCCGGTGAAGCCCGAGAAGTCCTGACGCCCAAGCCCGGCCCTAAACCCAGGATCAATGGTCCCGCGCTGACCGGCGTATCTCCCGGCCGGCCCGTGCTCTTCAAGATCCCGGCGACCGGGACCAAGCCGCTTGCCTATTCGGTCGATAAGCTCCCCGACGGGCTCAAGGTCGATCCGGCAACCGGCATCATCACCGGCATAATCAAGGACAGGGGAACCTACGCGGTCACATTGCGCGCACGAAACTCGGCAGGCGAAGCCCGGAAGGAATTCAAGATCGTGGCCGAGGACCAACTGTCACTGACCCCGGCGCTCGGCTGGAACAGCTGGAACGCCCGCGGGCGCAACGTCACCGAAGCGCTCGTGCGGCGCAACGCCGATGCCTTCGTGGATAAGGGCCTTATTGATCACGGTTGGACCTACATCTGCATCGACGACGGCTGGGAGCGCAGCCCGCGCCAGAGCGATGAGTTGTTCGAAGGCCCGACGCGCGACGAAAAGGGCAACTTTATTCCCAACAAGAAATTTCCCGACATGAAGGCGCTTGGCGATTACATCCATAGCAAGGGGCTCAAGTTCGGCATCTACAGCAGTCCCGGTCCCACCACCTGTCAGGGACTCGAAGGAAGTATTCAGCACGAGGAACAGGATGTCATGCAGTGGTGCTCTTGGGGCGTTGATTACCTGAAGTATGATTGGTGCAGCTACCGGGCCGAGGCGCCAGGCCTGCCAGGGTTGAAGAGGTCCTACCAGGTGATGCGCGCCGCACTCAACAAGGCTCCGCGGGATATTGTGTACAGCATCTGCCAGTACGGCAACGGCAACGTCTGGGAATGGGGCGCCGAACCTGACATCGGCGGCAATTCATGGCGCACCACCGGCGATATCCGCGACAATTGGCCCCAGACCATGCAAATCGGCTTTAATCCACGCTGGTCGGATATCGACATCGGCCAGTACGGCGGGCCCGGCCATTGGAACGACGTTGACATGCTTGTCATCGGCGTTGTCGGCTGGAGTTACGAACCGCAGCACGAGTCGAAACTGTCGCCTGCCGAACAACTCACTCACATCTCCCTCTGGACGCTCCATGCTGCGCCGCTCATCCTGGGGTGCGACCTGGCGCAGGCCGATGACTTCACCATCGGCCTCCTGACCAACGACGAAGTGCTGGCAATCAATCAGGACCCGATGGGCAGGGGAGCCAGGGCTGTCTACAAGACGCCGAACAGCGGACTGCAGGTCTGGGCGCGCCCGTTGGCCGATGG
This sequence comes from uncultured Acidobacteriota bacterium, assembly GCA_964353465.1. Taxonomy (GTDB): domain Bacteria; phylum Acidobacteriota; class UBA6911; order UBA6911; family UBA6911; genus JAFNAG01. Next base: position 22,351 of record CAYGWQ010000051.1, read on the forward strand.
TTCCAAGGCGGTTGGGCTCTTCAATCTCGAGGAAATGCCGATGCGCGCAACGGCCAAGTGGTCCGATCTCGGCATCACCGGCAGGCAGTTGGTGCGCGATGTCTGGCGGCAAAAGAACCTCGGTACGTTCAGCGGCGAGTACTCCTGCCAAATTCCGCGTCACGGCTGCATGCTGCTCAAAATCTCGGCGCCGAAGTAGGCGCCGGCTGCCAGACGGCGCTCGGTAAGCATCGACACTCCAAGCCCCGTCCGGCGAGGCTGTCTCAGAACTCGCTGGAATAGGCCCGACCGTCAGGTCGGGACTGGCGGATAGAATAGAAATGAGCACCGAAGGTGCGGTACACGGTCGAGGGTATACAGAGAGGAAGGACTTTATTTGCAAGGCTTGCAGCGTGCCGCGCCTTCGGCGCTCATGGTCAACAA
>CAYGWQ010000052.1:0-22737 GCA_964353465.1 uncultured Acidobacteriota bacterium
ACCCTCTTTTCCTCCCGAGATTCCTGTTCACCCGCGGCTTTTGCCAGGAATTCCCGGAAGTCGAGCTCTGCGATCTGCTCCTCGGATTGCGGTATGGGAGTTTGGCCGCCGCAGTAAGGACACTGCAGGGCTGTGGTACCGGGAGCGAAATCGAGCTTGGCGCCGCACTGTCCACAGGGAAACTGCTTGTTTTGAGTTACGGGCGCTTCTATGGAGCTGTTTTCCATGTCGAGCTACTGCGCGCGATCATTCACTGGGAGGCAGGGGCGGAGGAATGCTGGCGAAAATCTGTGCCAGCGCGGGCACCTGCCCCGCCGGTGTCCATTGCGCCATGCCTTGGGTCCATACCAGGGTCTGTGAAGTCAGAGTGCCGGCCGCTGCCTGGGAGGCAAGCGCCTGCAATTCGAAGGGGCCGGTCCGCTGCCCGCCCACGGCGAGGAAATAGGTTGCGGCACTGGGAATCGGGGGCGGGACCGAAGCTGCCGGCGGCTGCTGGCCCGACATCGCCTGGGCGATGGGTCCGGCCATGGCTACCCCCATCCCCAGGCCTGCGCCCGCGGCGGCCAGGCCTCCGGGATTTTTCGCGGCATCGGGTATTGAGTTGGCGATGTTGAACTGCGTGTAGGCTGCCAGATTGCCTACGATTCCCATGCTTGTGCGCTTATCAAGAGCTTCCTCCACGGCCGGCGGGAGCGATATGTTTTCGACGAGCATCTTTGTCAGTTCTATGCCATAACTGGCAAACTCGGGACCAATGCGCTGTGTCAGGAAGTTGCCGAGCTCGCTGTAGTTGGCCGCCAGGTCCAGCACAGGGATCTTGCTCTCACCCAGGATTTCGGCGAAGCGCGAGACGATCAGATCCCTCAGCTGGTTGACGATCTCTTCCACCTTGAAGTGGCCGTCCGTGCCGACGATCTGGCGGATCAACTCCGCGGGATCCTTGACGCGAACGACATAGGTGCCGAAGGCGCGCAGCCGGATCGGTCCATATTCAGGGTCACGCATCATGATGGGATTCATGGTGCCCCACTTGAGATCTGTGAACTGGCGCGTGGAGCAGAAATAGACCTCGGCCATGAACGGACTGTTAAAGCCGTACTTCCAGCCCTGCAAGGTGGAGAGAACAGGGAGATTTTTCGTTTCCAGGGGGTACATTCCCGGCTGGAAGACATCCGCCAGCTTGCCTTCACTCACGAATATGGCAGCCTGGCCCTCGCGCACAGTGAGTTGGGCGCCATGCTTGATCTGGTTATTGTACCTTTCGAAACGATACACCATAGTGTCGTTGCTGGTGTCGATCCATTGCACGATGTCGATAAACTCGCCGCGAACCTTGTCCCAGAGACCCATAGTCCTCTCTCCCTGCATAGTTAGTTTCTGTCGCGAAATTCGCTCCGCCCCCTAGACCAGCCCCGTAGGGGCGGCAAGATAATAGCCCCGGGCGCAAGCCCGGGGTTAGGCCGGAAAGCAGCGCGAGCCCTGGAAGGGTGACAGAATAATGATATGAACATAGGCCTTTCGCCCCTGCCGGGGCTCCATAAATACAATATCCTATCCGGGGGCTTGCGCCCCCGGCTATTATCTTTCCGCCCCTCCGGGGATCGGACCGAACATTCTGCAACCGAATTTCGCGACAGAAACCAGTTAAGTGCCGGTTACCCTTATCTTCGGCAGTGCTGTCTCCTAGAGCATAAGGAACCTGTTGCCGACAGAGCAAGAATAAAACGAGGGAGTGCCAAGCGCAGGTTCACTATCGTCCATGATAAAATCGCACAGTGCGGGGAGTGGCAGGTAACAAAATCAAATCTGCAGGCCGACGGAACGCATCAGCTCGAGTGCATTGCTCTTGCGCACGATCCCCGGGCGCAGGCGGTAGTCGAATGCCAGCCTGCCGTTATCGATGAAATCCTCGAAGTGAACATTCTCGGCGCGCGGAGCGAGAACTTCGGCAATGTGGGCCAGAGCAAGATCATGCGTGGTCAGCAATCCTATGGCACCGCGGCGTGCCAGATCCTTGACCAGGGCTTCCGCGCCGATACTGCGATCATGTGAATTGGTGCCATGCAGCAACTCATCCAGAAGAAAGAGAAGCGGCACGGTCCCCATCGTAAGGTTGACGAGTTGCCGGAGACGCATGATCTCGGCGTAGAACCGGGAGGTCCCTTCCTGCAGCGAATCCCTCCTTTGAATCGATGCCCCGATGGCGAGAGGGGAGATCCTGAGTTGCCGAGCGCACACTGGGGCGCCGGCCAACGCCAGAACGGCGTTGATCCCGATAGTGCGCAGCAAAGTGCTCTTGCCCGACATGTTGGATCCGCTGACTACCAGGACGCGCAGATCCCGGCAGAGCCTGATATTGTTCCTGATGCAGCTGCGCTCCGGCAGGAGCGGATGCCCCAAGTCTTCCCCCGAGAAGCATGGTCCCTCCAGTTCTATTTCGGGGAAGGGATCGCGGGGGTGCTCATACGAATAGGCGGACAGGGAACAGAGCGCTTCCATCTCACCGACCACCTCGAGCCAGCGTGCTACAGCTGGACCCGATTTTCTGCGCCAGGCTTCGATAGCGAATGCCATCTGCAGATCCCAGAGGAGCAGCGCAGCCAGCGGCCAATATAACTGCCGGCGCATGGTGATGAGACGATTCAGCCGGGCGATCTGCCGTGAGGGCGGCAGTCCATCCACATCGAGTGCCTGACGCAGCTCAACAAGCCGGGGCGCGGCAAAACGCTCTCCTTCCAGGATCCCGAGAATCTCCGCAAAGAGCCCCAGATCCTGCCCCGGACGCTCGACGGCTTCGATCACTCGACGGATGCTGCGGCGAGTGGAGAGGACCAGAATTCCTTCTGCCAGCGCCAGCAGGTAGAAAACCACCTGTCCTTTATCCAGCATGAGCCAAGCTACCAGGGAGATCATCGTGGCAGTAGCCAGAACGGGTGCTGCCACCCGTAGCGACTGCGAATGAAGCAAGGGCGGCGCCGTGCCCCAGGATACCAGGGCGTCCGGATTTACTCCCGCGAGCGCGTGGTTGCCGGCGACCGAGAGATTCTCGCGCAAATCGAGCTTCCCGCGTAATTCCCCGATGGCTTCCTGCCGCGCGCGGACTCCATCAGGCTCGGCAGGGTTCGTCAGCCAGGAGGCGAGGATTGCTTCGCCGGCTCGGGTCCGTGCTGTGCAGAGCAGTTCAAAAAGAGAGCCTTTGCCGAAAATGTCGAGATCCTCGGCATACACATGAGACTTGTCGATAAAACGAAGTCCGGATTCGCCGCTTCCCGCCCAGCGGTCGTCGATGCGGGCGATGCCCCGGTCATAGTAGGCCGCCGCCCGATCCAATCGCCTTCGTGCCTGCCGGACACGCTCGTGCAAAATGAGCAAGGATAGAAAAGCCAACGAGGGGAGCATCAGCCACCAGGGCGAAATGCGCCCCGACCGCAACGAAAGCCAGGCAATGCCTGCGGCTGAAATGATAACCAGCAGGCGGAGTACCGCAATCCTCAAGTCATACTGCTCCTGGCGAGCCGCTGCCTGGGTCCGCATTTCGCGGCGATGCGCATATTCTTCGCGTGGATCATCCCTTGAGGGTATCGGCATAGGAAACCAGTGTATCTGTTTTGTGACTGCAATGCGCTCGAAAGCGGCACTTACTCGGGCGTCTTGCAGCGCCCAAGCCATTCGAGCCAATCTGCCACTGTACGGCCCTGCGGAAGGGCTGCCGAAGGGCCGGAACGGGAACCCTCTGCGAACAACCGGTAGAGCTGGGCCCTGACGGCCGCGTCCTTCACCTCGCTGCGAACGGCGGCACGAAACTGCCCGGCAGCCTCGATCCAATGACCCATTCCGCCCGCAACTTCGCCGATTCGATCCCGAACCGCAGCCGCCATGAAGGGTGCCTTGCCGCCGGTACTTATTGCGATCGCCAGCGGGCCTTCGCGCCAGGTTGCTCCGAAAATAGCCGTGCAAAGTTCGGGGGCATCCACTACATTGACGGGGATGCCGAGTTTCTGAGCTTCCGTCGACACAGCCCGATTGACAACCTCATGGTGTGTGGCGGCGATAACCAGCTGAAATCCTGCGCAATCCCCGTGCGTGAATTCCCGGGCATGCCAAGTCAGCAGGCCGCGATCCGCCGCAGTCCGGATGCGAGCGTCAATTTCCGGCGCAACGACCGTCAGAGCGCAAGAGGACGCAAGGAGCAGTTCGACCTTGCGCGCGGCCACAGTACCTCCGCCGACAATCAGGCAGCGGAGTTGGTGTGTCTTGATGAATAGAGGCAGGTACATAGCGGCTCTGCATGTTACCGGGGCGATCGTATCCTAAATGCTTCCACCTGCCAAGCAGGACTTTTGCGGCCTTCTCTTCGGACCTTCAGAGGCCCTCGGCACAGATCCGGCCCGCTTGGACGTGCTCTCCCCAATCTCAAGATGCTCTGCGATCCAACTTGTATGAATCATGGGGACCAGGTATAGCTTGCTGACTTCGAATGAGATCCACGATGACGGCCTTCTGCTTCATTTGCTTGACTTGCCACGCTTTATGCCTCACGATGAGGGGCAGGGGAACTTCGTCTTTGCCGGACGTAGCTCTCTGACGCGATCCGGCCGGGAGGCAAACCGCTGCCCGCCCGCCGATCATTCGCAAAAACCAATTATTGAGGAATAAATGTCCGCTCGTTTGTTTGTTGGAAACCTTCCTTACGATGTAACCGAGGCTGAGCTGAGGGAACTGTTCTCGCCAGTGGGACCCTTGTCATACGTTTTTCTCCCGGTGGATCGGGAGACCGGCAAAAGACGAGGCTTTGCCTTCGTTGAATTCGGTGATGAGAGCCATGCAGCCGAAGCCCTGCGCCGATTCAACGATCAGCAATTCAAGGGCAGGCCACTGGCCTTGAGCGAGGCTCGTGCCAAGGATGCGCGACCCTACGGGCCGCCGGTGCGGCCACGGGCGCCTCGGCTACCGGATTCCTACGAGCCGCCGTCTTCCTTAGGAGACTCCATCCCGCGGCGGGAGCGCCGGGGACGTGACGACGCCAAGCGCCATGCGAAGCCCGGAAGCCGCAACGCGCGCTCCGAAGGAGCGGGAAAGAAAGGGCCGCGGCGTGAGCGCGCTGGGGGGCGTGTCTTCGGCCTGGATGTCGATGATGTGGACGAGCTCGAAGAATCTTATGACGAGGTTGAAGAATAACCTCCCCGGTTGACGTGCGCTGCCCGTACCGGAAGCTACAGCCCCTGCAACGCAGCACGGATATCCGCCACGGCTGCCTGTATCCGGTCCAGATGGGTGCGGAAAGATAGAACGCAAATCCGGAGGACGAACCTGCCGCCGAGCGAAGTTGCTGTAAGAAAAACCCGCTGCCTCGCATTGACTCTGTCCAGCAGGCGACGGTTCAGTTCGTTCAACTCCGCGAGACCGAGGCCGGCACGCACAAGACGGAATGCGACCAGGGACAGCTGAGGCGCAGCGACAATCTCCATGCCGGGAATCTGCCGCAGTTCCTCGGTCACCCACACAGCAAGATCCAGCTTCTCATCGAGGCTCCGGCGGAACGCCCCTGATCCGTGCAGCTTGAACGGCAGCCAGACTCTCAGGCCGCGAAAATCCCTCGACAGCTCCGGGGAATAAAGGCAGAAGTCCACCAGGTCCGGATTCTCCTGCATCGGCGGCATATAGTCGGCGTTTACGGTATGAGCGCGACGCAACGCCGCGCCGTCGCGCACCAGTAGCGATCCCGTCCCATAGGGCAGAAACAAGGCTTTGTGCGGATCGAGTGTGACGGAATCGGCTCTCTCCATGCCGCGCATTGCCTTCCGTCCCCGGCCGGTCAGCATGAAAAAGCCGCCGTAGGCAGCGTCGACATGCATCCAGAGCCGTTCCTCCCGCGCCACATCCGCGAGCGCTTCGAGATCATCGACGGCGCCCGTGTTTGTGGTGCCTGCACTGGCGACGAGGAAAAAAGGCGAACGGCCCTGCCTCCTGTCTGCCTTGATGCTCGCGCGCAGTGCATCCAGCCTGATGCGAAATTGGCCGTCTACGGGGATTTCCACCACGTTCTCTTCCGCGAAGCCCGCCAGCAGAGCGGCTTTTACCATCGAGTGATGGACCTGATCGGAAGCGTATAGGATCCCGGAAAGGAAATCCTTGGGCAGGCGCTCGCGGCGGGCCGTTACCAGGGCCGTGAAATTAGCCATCGATCCGCCGGTAGTCAGTATGCCCCGCGCCGAGTGGGGATAGCCGATCATGTCCGCAAACCAGCGCAGGACGTTGGCCTCCAGTTGTGCCAGTGCCGGGGCTGCAGCCCAGACGCCCACATAGCGGTTGACAGAGTCCGCGATCAAATCCGCCACAGCCGCATGGAACAGGCCTCCTCCAGGAATGTAGGCAAGGTAGCCCGGCGATGCCGTATTGTAGGTCTTGGGAACGAGCCGGTTGAACAGCAGATCCAGAAGCTCCGCGAATGAGGTGCCGTGTTCCGGCATGCCCTCCACCATCGATCGGGCCAACTGTTCCCCGCCGGTGACGTCGGATACCGGCTGCGCCGGCAGCGATTCGATATGCTGAACGATCCTGTCCATAGCCTGGTCGATCAGCGCCCGCATGTCTTCTGAGGAAAGCTCGAGTTCTCGGATGTCCCGTTTTCCTGGATTGTCACATGCCATGGAAATACCCCATCTACCTGTACGTTTATTTCGGAAAGATAGTATAAACCCCGCCCTGGCCCGAATGATTCATGAACTTATAGGACATTCTATCCAGGGCGCGCAGGGGGAAGGCACGTGGGGTGGCAGGAAAATCGCCGGATTCAGGAGAGAGCGGGACAGTCGGGGGATTGTTGGGGAGAAAGGGGGGCCTTGCAGCCGGGGCGGCAATTCGCCGCCTGTCCCGATCCCCGGGGCGGCGGGCGGGATTCAAAGGGACCGCGGGGCTGGCAGGGAGCGCTCTGGAGATGGCGCAGGATGCGGTCCACAATCCGGGATTGTGCAATGATGGAGACCATATTTCCGGCAACCGCAAGACGCTGCGTTAGGCCTCTTCGTAGGCTTTTAGGAATTCCTGGCGAGGGATGCCGGCTTGAGTGACGATGGTTCTGAGGGTGGAGCTCTTTATGGTTTTGTGATTCGGCATGGTCAGCGGTGTTTGAGTACCATCAGGGTTCTGCCGAGCCATCGCGATGTGATTTTCTTCGCGGATCAGACGGAAGCCAAGCGCTTCAAATGCCCTGACGACCCTTTCTTTGGGGGCGTCAACCGGGAACTTTGGCATTAGACCGGAACCCCAGTCTCAGCGATGAATGCTTCCAGAACTGGCTGTTCAGTTTCCAAAACGTCCAGCCCGAAGGTTTCGACGTGAAACTGGATTGCGGATCTCACATCAGCCAGGGCCTCCTCATAACTTTCGCCCTCGCCGACTACTACACCCTTTAGGCCGATGGGATAAGCAACATAGCCGTCCGCGTGCCTTTCCACGATAATCTTGAACTGCTTGACCATACTCCCGCTTCCCCAATCTTTGCAGCCAGTATAGCATGGATCCCAAAGAGTAAAGGAATTCGGCCGAGGGGCAATCGGCTGGAAACGGGAATGAGCCGCAAGTTCGGTCGACGTCGAGGCAGTGCAACTGCAGGCCCATGCTTCAGCTGGGTACTGTGGTCCGCGGTAACACATGGCGTCAGGGATCTGCCCTATTTGCGTCCCCGGTCGCGGGGCTTTGCTTTATGGGAGGATCGTTTTCGGGGGGACCGCTGCGAGAAAATCAAGGGAGGAAGACTCGCCGAAGAGTTCAAAGGCAATAATCGGCCCACCATCGGTCGTGATGCGGATATAGCCGCGCAACTGCCGGCCAAATCCCGGAATGATCTGTGGAAGAGTCTTGGAAAGGCGCATTCCCCTCCCGAGCGTGAAGGTCCGGGTGCCGGTTTGCTGCCCCTGTTCGGCATAGAGATCCACGGTTACCAGGACATCCTGCGGATTGGGATTGTACATGGCGATCCCGGTAAAATAGGACTTGCCGTCATCCTGACCTCCTTCGGCCACCTGCGAAAGCACCATGCTGGTCGCGGGCGAGCCGTCGAGCGCAAGCCCTGCCATGAACCTGCCCGCCAGCGGATCTCCAAAAGTAACATCTCCAATCACGCCTGCCCCATTGACGGTGATGACCAGAGTACCCTCGGTGATTTGCAGCGCCACCGCGGCATTTGCCAGAGAGAAATACTCCTCTCCACGGGCCAGCCTCTGTTCGCCCGGATCCAGCCAGAATTCGGCTGGAACGGCTCCCAGGACGGGCATGCCATCGTTGCCCGTGAGGGATACTCTCACGTGCCTGCGCTCAGCAGAGGTGTTGATCAAATTCAGGTCGGTAAAGTAGCGCGTTGTGCCCGCCGGTCCCGAAGCGAACTGTGCCGAATAAAGGGTGGTGGCCGCCGACGTGGGCTGTGCGGGGAGCGAATAGACGGTTGAGCTCCCGGCGAGTGATTCATAGCCGGCCACGCCCACATCGCTGGACAAGGTGATATAGCCGGTGAAGTCTGGGTCGGTCCCGGGAAACAACTCCGACAAGTCCTTAGACAGGCGCCCGCGAGGGCTGAGCGTAAGCTCCACAGCAGTCCCTTGCTGCCTGCCGTCACGATTTATCAGCCTGAATGACAGGTGTGCATCGGTTGCATTCGGATTGACGAGCTTGATCCGGTTCCTGAAGGAGCCGGCCCCTCCCATCGCCCTGGTGAAACACAGCCATGTATATGTCTGGTCTCCAGCGGACGCGCCATCGAGGAAAGCCAGGTTGACATCCCCTTCCAGGAAAAATCCAGCAACGAGGCTGCTGCTGGATTCGGCTCGAATCCAGCCGTTGCGCGGGTCGCCGGGAGACAGCCCGTGAATTTGCTCCGCCAGCATGGCGATCTGGGATCCGGGCGGGATCGTGATCATTCTCGGGTTAAGGATGCCTGATGGCAACAATACCTCCTTGCCGGCATTGTCAAAGAAGGTGAAAAGCACGTCGGCCGCCGTTGAGCCCCAGTTGGCCAATGCCATACCCGTATAGCGCGTGTCGTCGCCTTCGAAGGAGGGAAAGTAAATCCGGGAAGGAGTGGTGCCCGGCGCGCTCTGCAGATTGGTTGCGACCCATGACTGCCCAAGGGTCAGCTGATTGAAGTAGGGCACAAAGGCATCGTGAAATGCCTGCAGCTTGGAGACCCGCTCGGTAACTACCTCCCCTGGCCTGGTCACCAGAATGAATCCCAGGCGATGCACCTTTTGAGATTGGAAGACCGAAGGCACACGCAGGCCATTCGCGGCCACGATATTGGCGATGGTGAAGTCCCAGCGGGTGCCGCCAAAAACCGTTGGGGCGTGTGAAGGGAGACTGTCGGATCGGCGTGTCGTGCCGGTTGGATTTTTTACATAAAACATGGGGGGCACGTTATTCGGATCTTTGAATCCCATGAGGTAGAGATCCAGGCTGCTGAGCCTGTTCGTCACTTCCGAGGTTACGAAGCGCTGGGACCCGAGGCCTGCGCCGCCGTCGAGGATCTGGTTCCCTTCCATGAGGGAAGCGTCGGCGTTGAAGAAAAAGCTCCAGTGAGCAAGGTCGGGTGGAATACCTGGATCGGCGGAAGTGTGGTGAAGCAATGACAGGGAAACGAACCCTCCTTCTCGCAAAAGTGGGAAGGCCAGCCAGCGATGCGCCACTTCGTGTGCAATGACTGCAAGGCTGCTATACGTACGCATGAATTCGACATTGGGATTCGACGGGAATTGTCCTACATCCCCCATCATCACGAAGCTCTTCAAACGCCCGCCGCTGCCGAAATCTGCGCTGTTATCCACCTGCTCCAAACCGATACCCTGCACATCATTGTTGATGTTCAGTTCGTATGAAAAAGCGCCCTGGAGATCATAGGGGAAGGACAGAAAAACGATGAGTTGATCGAACTCATCCGGATGGTTCTGGAAAAACTTGCGCGCTATTGCCGTTTCGGAAAGCTGCCCGGTCGGCGTAAAAACCTCGGCAATCGTTCCCGCTTGAGGCCCGGCCGGCAGGCCGCTGGAGAAATCAACAGCTGAGATTCCTTCCTGCATGGTGCCGGGCGAAATGCCGACGACATCTTCCCGGGTTTGAACACGACTGCTGTAAGCGAAATCGATATTCCCATTAATGAAGAGCTTGACACTGAAGGAGTTGTATTCTGCGGTGCCGAAACCGGGAACATTCTCCCATACGAAAGTAGTGCCATCCGGATCGGTGCGATACGAAACCATTCCGCCGGTCGGATCGAGATCGGCAAACAGCGGGCCGATGCGCGGCGGGCCCCAGGAGAACCGCCCCAGGTCGCGAGCGGTAGAGGCGATATCGGGCTCGTTGAAGGTCAGATTTCCATCGGAGTTCACATTCACCGAGGAATACCGCTGCCCAAAAAAGGTGAAGGCCGCAGCCAGCAGGATGGGCTTCGAATCGTCATCGGAAAGGAACACCCTGGTACCGGTGCCGGCAGTGAAAGTCTCCGGGCGTACGGTTACCTGATACGCGGTGGGGGAAGCGGGAACAAAGAGAATTGCCTTTCCTTGCAGATCGAAGAGATTGGGCGCTGAGACGATGGTGCCGTCGTCCTCGATCAAGGCAATGTTGCCCGCATCCGGAAGCAACGCGCGCGCCTGTTCCTGCATCAGCAGACGGCCGCGCCCCGGGCGAGAGCGGAGAAGACTGTCGCGGTACCTGCTTCGCAGCAGGGCGTCACGCTCACGCTGCACACCCGTTCCGCAGACGAACAAATCCTTCGGACGGGGCTGGCGATTGGTTTTTGCTAAACCCGGCTCCGGGGCGATTGCGAGCACAAGGAGAAGAAAAACCAGGCTGGTCTTGAAGGAAAGTCGCATAGGTGTTCGAAAACAGATTCTACTGAATGCTTGCATTGGCATTTTTATCGGCCGCATCGCCCTCAAATCCGGGAGAGAAGTTTATAGACGGGTCCTATTGATTGCAAGGTGTAAACCTCGATATACGAAAGCTACTTTCACCATAATAATGGACGCGCCTCCAGGATGGAATTAGATGCCTGAAGCTTGAAAAAGGCTCATCCTTGGACGGATTCACAGAATTGACTTGATCTTATGAGGTTGTTTGACCAGGGTTTTTTTGGATGTTATACTCGCAATATTATGGGGATCGTGGTAAATCCCCGTTTGATCTTTTTTTTTGGCAAAGCAGAACCAAGTTCTATTTCTATTTATTTTAAATCATGAAATGCAGCACCGCTCCATGGCTGCTGGCGCGGTGGCATTCGGAAGTTTGACAAGTTCGGAGGCAAAATCACATGAGGCATACATGCGCACGGATTATTGCAGCTTCTACACTGATTGTATTGCTTTCCCTGCCGGGCCTTGCCCAGCAGGATCAGAACTCAAAAAAGAAATACACCTCAGCCAGCTTGGACGGCGCTTCCGGGCTGTTCCACACTTGGGATGCGGAGACTCTTCGCAAAGGAGAATTCAACATCGGTGCAGGCTTCAACTATGCAAACCGTGATCCGGGAAGGCTGATTTTCAGGAACCTTCCGATCTCCGCCGGCGTTGGTATTTTCGACCGCCTCGAAGCGTTTGCTTCCTTTGATGTCCATAGAAGCATCAACGCCCCGGGTGTGCTGACGCAGAGCGATTTGCCCAACGCAATGCCGGACCCGGCCAAAGATCTCAAAGGTGTGCCCAGCTACAGCAATCTCGCTCCCTTCATTGATCGCGCGAACGCAAATGGGGTTGGTGACTTCAGATTCGGAGGCATCCTCAACGCCATGAGCGAGCGCCGGGGAAAACCCCTGGCGATCAGCTTTGCCGGTTTCATGAAAATCCCGACCAAGGACAACAATATTGGTTTGAATCAGGGCCTGTCCAATGGCGCTACGGAGGGCGGTTTTATGACACTGCTCTCCAAAAGGGCCGGCAGGATTGCAGTCTTGCACCTGAACCTGGGGGCGAACTTCGCTAGTAGGCCGTCGAGTAAGGGCGAGCAGCTGGCTGATCTTCAGAACTCTTTCGTTTATCGCGGCGGCGTGGCTTTTCCAACGTATGGCAGGATCCAGTTCATCGCCGAACTCAACGGCGCCGCCTTCTCCGGACGGGGAGATGAGTTGAATCCCAGGAATCCTGTGGATGCGGTTTTCGGCTTCAAGGCCTATCCTAGGGAGTGGTTTGCAATCGGTGCGGGCTACCAGGCGCATTTCAACCGTGTGACACGGAATGAGGCGCAGGGAGTCCTGGAATCCGGCGTACACGGTTTTGTCGTTCAGGCGGCCTTCGGCCGGCGCAGACACGACCCGCCCCAAGTCTCCTGTGCTGTTTCTCCGCAGCAGATCATTCAGGATGAAAAAGCCACCGTGCGTGCCAACGTGGTGATCCCTGAAGGCACAACGATCAAGTATGATTGGAACGCGAGCGGCGGCAAGTTGACCGGGTCGGGTGACACAGTTATCTTCGATGCGACCGGCGTACCTCCAGGCAAGTATGCGGTCACCGTGACGGTCATGGATGAATATAAACACAGTGTTCCCTGCACATCCGAGATTACTGTGAACAAGAAGTACCTCCCTCCGACGGTCCGCACCGAGCCCGCAACGGCTTCCATCCTGTCTGGTGAGAGCACCATGATTCGCGCTATCGGTAACAGCCCGGACGGAACGCCGCTGACTTATTCGTGGACTGTCAATGGCCAGAAGCAGGCAGCCAGCGGCCCGACCTTCACCTTCGGCTCCGAGGGGCGGCAGCCGGGCAGCTACGCGGTCGCGGTAACGGCTGATACGGGCAAGTACACGGCAACGGCTTCGAGCACGATTGCCGTGCGTGAACTGCCGATTCCTCCACCCACGATTGAGTGCCTGACTCCTACGGCAGATATCGAATCGGGCGGCACTGCAGCTCTTCGGGTCCGTGCAACCGCCGAAAGAGCAACTGCGGCGGTGAGATGGACCGCCACGGCCGGCACAGTGACCGGATCGGATCAAAGCGCCACCTTCAATGGTGCTGGTCTGAGTGCGGGCACCTACAACGTGACGGCTACCGTTGACAATGGCCGTGGAGGCACGGCTTCATGCACCATGACCATCAATGTCAGCCAGCGTATCAATGTCCCGGGCTTCCTGGAATCCAAGTGGCGAGTGGATAATGTTGCCAAGGCGATCTTGGATAACATCGCCGTCCAAATGAAGAATGATCCGAGGCTGCGAGCATCTGCGGTCGGGTACATTGATGATGGCAGGCGCGAGAAGCGGGTCAAGGAACTGGCCCTGAAGCGGGCACAAGCCGCTGTCGACTACCTTGTCAGCAAGGGAATTGATGCCTCGCGGATTACGGCAACGGACGGTGGTGTAAGCACGGTCGGCGATAACAAGACCGAGCCCGGACGGAAAGAGAACCGCCGGGTGGAAATCCAACTGGGTTTGCGCTGAAATCCCGTGCAATCCCGGGGGACAAAACAAAGGCTGCAACCACAGAGAATCCCTCGGATTACGGGTAATGATGCCGTGTCCGGCACGGGATCCGCAAACGCGGATCCCGTGCTACCATCAAGACTGAATGGCATAGGATTGATGCGAGCCTGCTTCGTTTGACGGTCAAATTGATTATCCGGAACAAATTCCATACATTTTCTGGGGAGCAGCGTGCCGGCAGCGGTTTGCTGCTGACACTGCTACTCCTGGCTGTAATCAATGGCTCAACGCAAGCTCTGACAGAATCCGAGGCGAGTTTCGAACGCCTGGGTCCTTACGGCGGGACGGTACGATCGCTCCTCATCAGCTCGCGGAGCAGCCGTATCGTCTATTTGGGGACCACCGACGGACAGCTCTTCAAGTCATCCGACGGCGGCTCTTCCTGGAACCTGGTCTATCCCGGCCTTGGCGTGCGCCGGCTGGTGATTGACACGATTGTTGAGGATCCGAGCGACGGCGACCGCCTGTTCGTCGGTGGGTGGGACCTGCGCACTGACGGCGGCGGCCTTTTCGAATCCAGGGATTCCGGCCGGTCATGGAGCCAGGTGCCGTTGCCCAAAGCCAGCGTGGCAGTGAGAGGCTTTGCCATCAGCAAGGAAAATCCCGCATACATGATTGCCGGCACGCTGGCGGGCGTCTTTCTGTCATCGGATGGCGGCCGGACCTGGCGGCAGTCGGGGATCGGGATGGAAACTTTCTCGCAGGTTGAATCGGTAGCCATCCATCCGGTTGATCCCCGTATTCTCCTCGTGGGTACATGGCACCTCGGTTACCGCTCCCGAGATTTTGGCGAGACCTGGATTCAGAACGACCGGGGCATGATCCATGATTCCGATGTATTCTCCATCAGCATCGACGAGCGCAATCCGAAGAAGGTTTTTGCGAGCGCATGCACAGGCCTGTATCGATCCGTCGACCAGGGATTTTCCTGGACCAGGCTGAAAGTCTTCCCTAAGAGCTATCTGGTGCGCGCCCAAGTGGTTTATATCGATCCTGGAGATTCCCGCCGCGTGTATGGAGGGACGACGGAGGGACTGTTTGTCAGTCGGAATTCGGGACAGACCTGGAGTCGGATCACCCGGCCGGATCTGACCGTCAACGCGATCCAGGTCGATCCCGCCGACAGCAATATCATCTTGCTCGGAACGGAGTTCCATGGCGTCTTGCGCAGCGAGGATGGGGGCAGCACCTGGTCCGAAGCCAACGCGGGATTTGTGAATCGTTCCATCGCGCGAATTGTGGCGGATCCCTCCATGCCGGGCCGATTCCTCATCGGCGAATACTCCGAGGGGAGGATCGGCGGTTATCACGCGTATGACACTCCGGACAATCAGTGGGTACGCATCCCCGAAAAAGAGATCCCGGGTGAAGGAATGCTGGCGCTTCTGGCACTCCCCGGGGATCGAGGGCGCATCGCAGGGACGGCGCGCGGCGCCTTCCTCCAGCGCCCCGGTGCCAGTGATTGGACCAGCTTGCCCGGCCCCATCAGCAAGCTCACCGTCAACGATCTGTCGCTGGACAGGAATGAAACGTGGGTTTTTGCGGGCACGAACGACGGCATCTATCGGGCTCGGTTGGAGGATCTGGCATTTCAGAAACCGACCGGCTACCGCCTCATCCCGCGGGTTTTTACCCTCCTTGCCTCACGAAACGGCTCGGACCGGCTCCTGGCGGGTACTCACTTGGGCGTCCTCTGCTCCGAGGATTCCGGCGCGACCTGGAACATCCTCTCGAGCGGCATTCCCAATTATGCCCTCGTTCACTGCCTTGTGGCCTCCCCGACAGTTGAAGGCCACCTCTTTGCGGGCACCACGGCCGGCCTTTATGAGTCCAGGAACGGAGGAAGCTCCTGGAAGCCGATGCTTGACGGCCGCCTTGGAGTGGATATCTCATCGGTGAGTTTTCTCGACGCCGGCGGCATGCGCATTGTGGCCGCCGACAATTCCCAGGGAGGAGTCTTTCTGAGTGAGGACGGCGGTGTACGCTGGGCCAAAATCGCAAACCCCGGATTCAGCTCTCCGGTGCGTTTCCTCGTTCCCGATCCTCTGCAGCCCTCCACGGTGTATCTTGGCACGGGTACCGAGGGCGTCTATCGCCTCCGCCTGCCGGCCTCGGACCGCCAGGATCCGGGCCGCGGCCCTAAGAGAGGTTCCGAATATCCGCCGGCAAATCCCGAAAGATAGACCTTAGTTGGTTCCTGTCTTAATGAAATGAGGATGTCGGAAACTCACCGCTGATGGGATCGATTCGCAGCGCTCCGCGCCTGGCGGAATTGCGCATGATTCCCTGAGTGATGCGATGGTACTTGCCCGAGCATATCTTCCGAGGTCGAATGTCCGTGGCAGGAGGTTGTTAGAGTATAATCACGACGGGGCATTGCCATGAGCCATCGAATCGTCAGAATCTTGGTGTTGTTGGTTTTTCCGGCCCTCTGTCTCGCACAGGTGCGGCCGCTCCCGGGCGGGAAAAAACCTCCGGGCGCAACGCCTGCCCCGGCTTACATGCAGCAGCTGAAAGCCTTTGATCAGGACGGACCGGTGACTCGAATCATCCTCAAGAATGACCTGACGGTGATTGTAACAGAAACGCACAACAGCGCTCTGGTGGAAGTCATGACCTGGGTCAACACCGGTTACCGTGATGATCCCGCCGATCTGGCAGGGATCGCACGCGTAATGGAGAAAATGTTCTTGAGGGGGACGGCAACCCGGACGGCTGCGGCCATGGCTGCCGACATGAAAACGCTCGGGGGCACGTTCAGCAGTTCCACCGCTTATGATCACACATGCTTCAGGACCGTCGTGCCGGCGATCCAGTGGAAACGGGCTCTGGAAATACAGTCGGATGCTCTCCTGAACCCACTGCTGGATTCCCTGGAACTGAAGCGACAGATTGAGATGGTCGGAAATGAGTCCAGTCTGGAATGGACAGATCCGCTGGCACTAGCCAAAGCGAGACTTCTGGAGACGGGCTTTGCAGGAGACCTGCTTGGCCGGGGGCCATGGGGAACAGCGGATACTCTTGGCCGCATCAAACGTGAAAAACTCCTGCCCAGGTATCAAGCCGCCTATGGTCCCGGCCGGACCCTGCTGCTGGTCTGTGGCGATGTTCCTACCGGGGAAGTCCTCAGCGCTGTCGTAAGCCTCTATGGCAAAGCGAAGGGAAGCGCGAGTGGCGTAAACCGTCCGGCATTCGGAGGGCCCCGATCAGGTTTCCGCTACGTCCAGCTCAGAGGCAACGACAAGCTAGCACGTATCCACCTTGGATTTCATACGGCTCCTGCCACTTCCCCTGACTATCCGGCGCTCGAAGTGTTGCGCGCCATGCTGGCGACCGGGGAAGCCGCCATCCTCAACCGAAGGCTAAAGCATCAAAAGGGACTAGTGTTCTGTGCCGAAGCTGAAAACGCCGCATTTGCCGATACCGGCTATCTCAGCCTGCACCTTGAAATAAATCCGAAGGACCTCGATCGCTGCGAGCTTGCCGCTTTCACCGAATTCGAGATTCTGAAGCGGCAGGAACCGGACGACGCTGAATTGGAGCGCGCCCGTGCCCAGGTGGAGCGGGAGTATTGGGAAGAGTTCCAGAACGTCTCCGGGCGTGCCGAGCGGCTTGCCCGTTCTGAAACGCTCGGATCCTGGAAGACATCGAACAGCTACCTCGTACGGCTCGGCCGGGTAAAATGGGCCGACATCCGACGCGTAGCTGCCAAATACCTGAATCTCGATAACTGTGCTCTGCTCGAATACCTGCCGTCGCAGGCCGAGTCCCGCATGCTGAGCTCCGATGTCGTTGAAATCACACTCAAAGGACTGCTCGAGCCCGCGGCAGAGGAGGAGATCGCCGAGCGGGAGAAAGCCACCGTTCCTGCCGTGGATATTCCCGGGGAAAGCGGAACGTTCAAGCCCTCCGAGGTTCGGCATTCGTTTCAGATGGCTTCGATTCTGCGCGGCCCGGATCTTTTCATCAAGGAGGACCACACGACCCCCCTGATCCACCTGGGGCTGTTTTATGCCGGCGGAAAACTGATCGAAACCAAGGCTAACGCCGGCATCACGTCACTCATGCTGCGTACGCTGCTCCGGGACAGCAAAACCAGGAGTGCCGACCAGATCTACCGGCAATTGGAGATCTATGGGACTGCAATGCAGCCCGTAGTGGGGGATGATTGCTTCGGCGTTTATATGTCCATCCCCTCCGGCAGCGTTGAGGCGGGACTCAATCTGCTGAGTGAAATGATCAAGACGCCAAAGCTTGATGCGGACGAGGTGGCGCGCCAGAAGAACCTTCAGACGGCCGCGCTCCGGCGCAGGTCGGAAAGGGAACTTGCGCGGCAGCGCCTGCGACAGGCGCTGTTTCCGGACCACTCCTATGCTCTGGATCCGAATGGCTCGGAAGAGAGTCTCGCGACGATCACACCTGAAGCTGTACAGGAGTGGTATCGGTCAAATGTCGCCGTCAAGAGACCGATGGTCGTCATCACCGGCGACACGCAGGGGACGAGCCTGGCGGGGTACTTCGTGCGGAACTTCAGCGGTTCGCGCTTTCAGGAGACAAAGCTGCCGGCTGTTTTCCCGAAGCCGCTCGAGAACAGGTTTGTGGCCGAGGGAAATTGGGGCGCGAGCGCGAGCGCAATCATGATGGCTTTCCAGGCGCCTCCGGAAGGAGATGAGGATTCCTTTCCTTTGATGGTGCTTCAGAGCTATGCTTCAGATCTTGGCGGCCGTCTGGTCAGCCGGGTTCAGGAAGGCGTGCGCAGCGCCTCCAGGGTCTCTCTTGAGTATGAGGCCGAATTCCAGAGCGGCAGCCTGGTTGCCTGCCTGACAGTCGCCCCGGCAGAGGAGGAAGCGGCGCAGCAGGTGCTGGCCGACGAGATCCAGCGTCTGACGACTGCGCAAATTACCTATCGAGAGTACCGCTCTGCCGTGAGCAGCGCCACCGGAAGGGTCTTGATCAGGCAGCAGGATCGCTTCCGCCTGATTTCAGACCTCATCCAGAATATCCTCGCCGGCAGAGCACTGGAAGATTTCCAGGACAGCATCAATCGCTTGCAGGAGGTAAAGCAGACGGATTTGCAGGAGATCGCGAAGCGCTTCTTCAAGATGGAGAAATCGGTTACGCTGCGCTTGCATGGCAAACCAGCGCCGTAAGCCGGAAGCGTTGCTTCGAGGGTTACTCCGGAAAAGGGACGCAAACTGCCAGGAGTATAAATGTGCAGCTGAAATTCCCAAAATCGAGAATGGGCAGGTTCACAATCCTGCTCCTTGCCTTGTGGGTCCTGCGCGCCCTGCTGCTGCCTGCGTCCGCAGTTCAATCGCTCCCTCTGAGCGTTCAGCTCGGTCTGTCACTGCTTACGTTCCTGCTGGCCATACCCGCGGTCTACTATGCCTTGAAGATCTTTGCCCTCGTCCGCGGCAAGCTCTTCTGGAAGATACGCCGCCGCTTGATAGTGGCACACCTGCTTATTGCCGCGATTCCAGTTGTGCTCGTGATGGTCATTTTGTATATTTCCGGCCTGCTGTTTTACTACCAATTGAGCTATTACCTGCTTCGAAATCAGATCGGGATTCATTCCGCCCAGATCCTTGCCTATAACCTTTCCCTGAGCACCAACCTGCGGGAAGCATTATCAGAAGCTCCAGAGAATCCCGGCGTGCTAAAGGCCTTGCTCGATCGCGACGCTAAATATCTGCTGGGTACTTACCGTACGGCCACGGTCATCCTGCGGACGAAGGATCCGGCCACCGGCAAACCGGCGGTCTATGGGGTGGGTTCCGGCACTCCCGATGCGATGGACTCGCAGGCGCCGCCATGGGTTGGTGACCAGTTCAGCGGGCTCGTCTGTGAAGATGCCTTGCCTGTGAAGGCAGCGCCGCTGGACAAATTGAGCCCCCGAACCGGGCAACTCTACCTCAGAAGCCTGGTGGTCGGTGAGTTTGCTCCGCACGTTCCCTATAGCCTTGAGGTGTCTGTACCTTTCGATGGCGATATGCTGATGCGCTTGAAGAATGCCCTGGGCCAGGATCTGCTGCTGGCGGATCATGTCCAGAACACCAGCTTGAATGTCATGCTGCAGGATACGGAAATTCTCGGACAGAACATCCGGAGCGCGACCTTCGATCTGGACGCCGTCCAGCAAGGCGTGGGGCGACCGGTATGGTCGATCCCGCTCTACCCCCTTTCCTGGAGCACCGGAGATGAAATAAGACCGGGAGAAACCGACGTGCTTTTTGTGGAGTTATCGGCTCCCAAGCTGATCCAGAATGTATTCGGCTCTGAAACCTCCGAGAGCAGTGTGAGCCGAACCATCCTCGGGGCGCTGGAATTTGTTGTAGTTTTTTTTCTGGCCGTGGAATTGCTCTCTCTCATCGCAGGCATTCTCCTGACCAAATCGATCACGAATGCGGTTCACAATCTTGATCGCGGGACCGAATTTATCCGGCGCGGCGATTTCAGCCAGCGCATTGTGGTGAAATCCAATGACCAGCTGGGAGCATTGGCAAAATCCTTCAATCAGATGACCGAATATGTGCAGACGCTGGTCAAGGAACGGGTTCAGAAAGAGCGGCTGGAACGCGAACTCGAAATTGCTAAAGAAGTACAAGAGCAATTGTTCCCCAAGCAGGCTCCCCAAATGGATAAAATGGAACTGACCGGTCTTTGTCTTCCTGCCCGCATTGTCAGCGGCGACTACTATGACTTTTTGCAGTTCGACAGCCAGGTGATGGGCATGGCTCTGGGTGATATCTGTGGCAAGGGCATCTCCGCCGCACTGCTGATGGCGAATTTGCAGGCAACCTTGCGCAGCAATGTCCTGGCGCGCGGTGCCCATAAGTTTTCCGAAAAGCACGGAGAAAATGGCAGCGTCGCAGCTGTTGTGAAGACTCTGAATCAGCAGATCTACAATTTTACATCAGCGAATAAGTTTGCGTCCTTTTTTTACGCGGTTTATGACGATTCGAAGTCTTCGCTGACCTACTGCAATGCCGGACACAACCCGCCGTTGTTTTTTAATGCGCAAGGTTTCCGGCGCCTTTCTTCGGGCGGGACTGTGGTTGGGATTTTCCCCGACGCGGAGTTTGACCAGGAAACCATTCAGCTTCATAGCGGGGATATTCTCCTTGCATACACAGACGGCATTGTTGAGTCGGTCAACGAATATGGGGAGGAGTTCGGCGAGCAGCGCTTGATCAACCTGGTCGGGGCGAATCTGAACCTTTCGGCCGAGCAGTTGCAGAAAACCATCGTGGATGAAGTACTCGGCTGGGCTTTTGAGGAAGAGCGCGATGACGATATGACGCTGATCGTGGCTCGTTTCCACTAGACCTGGACAGCGGATAGCCGGTGGGCTCGCCGGGCGTATTGCCTGCTATCCGAGCTCAGCACATCCCCGGTGCCTCGAAAGGTGCAGGGCCAGTGCTCCGGCGGATCGGAAGTTCCTGAAAACCCTGTAGCAGCTTGCGGTTATGATCCGGAGGTGCTTGACGGAGGCAAGAGCTGGAGGATAATCTGAAGCAAGGATAAAATGGTGAAACGGCTTGCTCTGAGAGGGCAGGCGCCTATCATGGGTTATTATGCCTCGACGATCCTATCTGACGACATTCGAAATCAGCCAGATCTGTGAAGTCAATCCGACCACCGTCCAAAACTGGATCAAAGAAAAGAAGTTACGAGCCTTCTTGACTCCGGGGGGGCACAGGAGGGTTCGAAGGGAAGACTTCATCGGCTTCATGAAGGAATTCGGCATGCCTCTGCCCGCTGAATTCAAGGAATCTCCTTCCTCGATCCTGATTGTGGACGATGAGGAAGAGGTTCTCGATCTGCTGATAGCGGTCATGGAGTCAGGAGATGAAAACCTGCGGGTACAAGGCTTGCGGAACGGGGTTGAGGCACTGCTGAGCATTGGCGAGCGGAAGCCGGATCTGCTCATTTTGGACATCATGATGCCCGGCATGAACGGGTTTGAGGTCTGTGAGAAGCTGAAATCCGCCCCGGCGAATAGGAACCTCAAGATTGTTGCGATTACTGGAGACCATGATCCGGCGATTCGCGATCGGATTCTGGCGGCAGGGGCCGACCTGTTCTTCGCCAAGCCGTTTGACATGATGATGTTTCGAGCCGAATGTCTCAACCTGATGAACTCTCCGAGAGCGAGGTAACTTGTCGATCCTTGATCAGATGGATCACTGGGAAGCGGCTGATCCGCAATCGATGAGACGCCTCATGCAGTCTCTGCCGGCGCAGGTGACAGCAGCCATGGAGGCAGGGCGGAAGCTTGTATTGCCTGTGCCGCCTCGTGTTGCGCATGTGGTGATCAGCGGCATGGGAGGTTCGGCGGCGGGGGGAGATGTGGTCCGTGCGGCTGCTTCGGGCGTGCTGCGCGTGCCTTTGCTGGTCTGCCGCGACTATCGTTTGCCGGGATTCCTGGATTCGTCAACGCTCGTGTTTGCCAGCAGCTATTCCGGGAATACGGAGGAGACTCTTGCTGCTTACGAGCAGGCACGAGCGGCGGGTGCTTCCATCGTTTGTCTGACGTCCGGCGGCAGACTGGCATCGCTGGCCGCCGCGCACCGATATCCGGTGATACCGTTGGCGCCGGGATTGCCGCCGAGGGCTGCCCTCGGCTACTCTGCAGTGCTGCTGCTCAGCGCTCTGGCCGCCATGGAACTGGTGCCTGACATGACGGGACCGTTGCGCGAGACGGCGGGACTGCTAACCCAGTTGGCGGCCCAATATTGCCCCGAGACGCCGGAAACCAATAATCAGGCCAAGCGCATCGCCCGGACTCTGCACGGCCGGCTGGTTGCCGTGTATGCCTCCAGCGCCAACCTTGAGCCTGCTGCCGTGCGCTGGCGCGGACAGATCGAGGAGAACGCAAAGAACCTCGCCTTTCATCATCTCATTCCCGAAATGAACCACAATGAAGTGGTGGGATGGGAGCTTCCCGCCCACCTGCTCGCGCAGATCGGAGTTGTGTTCCTTCGAGACTCAGGGGATCACCCTCAGGTGCAGCGCCGCTTCGGTCTGACTGCGGAGCTTGTGGCGCGCAAGACAGGAGTTTTGCACGAAGTGTGGAGCGAGGGCGAGTCGCTTCTTGCGAGGATATTTTCGATAATCTGCCTGGGCGATTTTGTCAGCCTCTATCTGGCTTGTTTGAACTCGGTGGATCCTACACCGGTGCCGGTTATTGAGACTTTAAAAGAGAGGCTGGGAGCTTAGGGCCTGTCAATGAATAACGTTTACACTTTGCTGCTGGCCCCCAGGCCCGCTGG
>CAYGWQ010000053.1:0-22650 GCA_964353465.1 uncultured Acidobacteriota bacterium
GGCAAGCTCTGCAGGGACAGGCGCCGGCGCCGCCGGCGGTCAGTGTGACGAACCTGAGCTACGACTACGGATTGACCACGAACATCAAAGATTATAGCCAATTCCTCAGTCTGCGTGGCGGAGGGATGACACGGATCGCCGGGCTGAAGGGGAATGTCCTGCTCAGTCGATATCCCGGGCAGCCGGTCTTCAATTTCAATCGGGGCACTCTCGAGATGGATTTTTCCAGGGCACGCAAGCTGTTTCTCGGCGATCAGGGGGCTTATTCCGGGATAGACGCGCTGACAAACATTGTGCGCGGTGTCGGCATCGAAAGGCCGCTGAAGAGGTATCAGTTCAACCTGTATGGAGGCCAGTCCGTGAGTGCGACTTTCGCGTCGCTCGGCGGCGGCTTCCGCCGCTACGATACCAGTATCGCCGGCTTCGCTCTGAGGAAAAAATCCAAAACCGAAGAACTGTCCTTCGGCGGGCATTTCTTTACCGGCGCAGATCGGACAGGATCTGCCGTCGGCGTCGCATACGGCCGGACAAGCGCCAGGAACCAGTTCAAGGCTCAGGTCCTTTTGGGACAGTTCTCCGGGCTGAGCGCCAGGAACATGCCGGTGAGCAGCAACCAGGCCTTTCCGAACGAACTGGCGGCAGGCAGATCTGCTGGAGCAATTGGCCGCGTCGACATCGGGCAGGCCGGAGACTCCGGTGCTGCAATACCGCTGGATTCACCAGCCCCGGTGTTCCTGCCTATAAGGGTGAATGGGCCGGCGCTGGGTTTGACGATCAACAACATTTTTACCCCAATGCGGCAATTGTCGATCAGCGGGCAATTCGATCGCTACGGCGGCAACTTTCTCACGCCGCGGCAAGAACCGCGCTATCAAGGCCAATCCAACGCTGCCCTGTCTGTCGCCTTCCGCCCGAATCGATATGCCAGTTTCACTGCCGGCATCAGCCGGCGCGAATATCTTGTTGGCATTCCGGGCACGCTGCAGGGACACACTTTTGGCGCGCTTGCCACTCTTCCCGGCCGCCGTTCCTTCCAGTTCGGATTTTTCCGCTCCGTGCATGCGGATTCGTCTTCGCCCCTGGGGAAAACGGCCCTGACCCAACTGTTGTTCGCCATGCCGAACCTCAGCCGTTATTCCGCATATGCCTACTACTCCGAGATGGAATTTGGAGGCCGACGCGCGCGACAGCTCAATGCTGTTTTCGCGATTGATCTCAAGAGTCGTGGCCGCATCACCGTAAGCGATCAAAGACAAATGAGTTCCAGTCATCGCTTCGGCCTCGACTGGCATCTGGATTTGCCCAAAAACAACGGTTTTATTCGCTTGGGAATCGACCGCGTGAGGGAGATCAATACATCTGCCAGCTACCATCCAATGGTGGGACTTAGGCTGCCTTTGCCCAATGGGCACAGCCTGCAGCTCACCTATCTCGCAGATCGTGACACCAAGACTCTCCGGGTGGAGATCGGCGGCAGGCTGATTCGGGAGCCGGAGCGGACCAGCCCCGCCGCCGGCCCTCACAGCATCGTGCAACTGACCCGCATCAGCGGCCGGGTTTTTCTGGATACAAACATGGACCGTACTTTCGATGAAACGGTCGACAGGCCCATCGCGGGCGTGCAGATCTGGCTGGATGGGACACAAGCAGCTGCCTCGGATGCAAGAGGGCTGTTCCGTTTCGAGCAAGTTACCCCGGGCGCACACACGGTCAACGCTTCCCTGGACGGCTTGCCTGCAGACATGGTGTTTGCCGATGCGCCGGAGAAAACGGTTGCGGTTCTTTCCTACAGGGAAAACATACTGAATTTCAGCGTGCTGCGTACCGGACGCATCACGGGCAGAGTCACCTGTCTGGAATACCGGGGCGCTTCGGAGATGCCGGTCGAGCGCGCGCTGCCGGATGTCCGCATCGTGGCGAGCTCCAGATACGACGCGCTTTCCGAAATCAACGGCATGTTTCTGCTCGGCGATCTGCCTCCAGGCGACTACGAATTGAAGCTCGATCGCGCCACTCTTCCCTCGGGCTATTTCGCCACAACCGATCCCATTCGCGTTGTGGTCAAGCCCGGTGAAACCGCGACCGGCGTCACATTTCAACTGGCAATCCCTCCCAAACCGATCATCCATAAAATCCTGTCGCCGCAGACCGAAAAGCCGCCGGGGCCCGGATCCCCCTATCCGATGTGATCAAGGGCGGTCCCAGCAAGGTTTATCAGAACGAATTGCAGTCATCAGGAGTCTCCAGGCCCTCCGTCGAAGCATCGAAGGGTCCGTTTCGGGTGGCACCACCACCGGTGTCCACAGCCAGCAGATATCGGAACGAGATCAAACCCGCGCCGAATGTGCCTCCCATGCGGAATGGCGCCAAACCGGCTTCCGAACGGCCTCCGGTTCTCAGGAGCACACAGCCATCGGAACTTCCGGCCGCCGCATCCGGAGTGCAGGCAACCGGCAGATTCCAGGTTCAGGTGATTGCTGCGCGGATACGCAAGGAAGCCGAGCAGCAGGTCAAGAGGTTCCGGCAACTTGGATTTTCCTGCCACATATGGCGAGTTCAAATCAAAGGCAAAGGAACCTGATATCGGGTCAGGCTGGTAGGCTATGGTTCCCGCTATAGCGCCCTGACAGCGGCGAAAAAGCTCCTGGCCGAGGGTGTGATCAAAGAGTACTGGGTGGTCCGATTCGCTGAGGAGCCGCCCTGTTCGTGGTTCTGGATCCATTCTGGTACACCCGCTCCAGAATATTTTGCCCGTGGCAACCAGGGCTGCAACATGGGTGAACCGGGAGGACATCCCGGCTCATTCGTGATATAAATTCGCGGTCGACATTGATGGAGTCAGGCAGATTTCCTGCGGAGTTGCCTTGTGGTCAAACAAAACATTGTCAGGTTCTTCGGCGAATTCATCCTGCATCCGACGAAGACCGGAGCCATTGCCCCCAGCTCACAATATCTCGCCAGGGCGATGGTCGAATGGATCAACCTTTCCAATGCGAAAACTGTCCTGGAGTATGGTCCTGGCACGGGAGCGTTTACTGACCACATCGTAAGGCGCATGCGTGCCGATTCGAGCTTTGCGGCGATCGAGCTCAACGGCCGGCTTGCGGAATCGTTCAGGCGCCGCCATCCCGGCCTGGCACTCGTCGAGGATTCTGTGGCTAACGTGGCAGCTATCTGTCAACGTCTCGGGTTCAAGAGCGTGGACTGCATCATCTGCGGCCTGCCCTGGGCCTCTTTCCCAGAGGATCTGCAAATTCACCTCCTGAAAGAGATGATTTCGGTCATGAGCCAGGATGGGCAATTTGTGACCTTCGCCTATCTTCAGGGCCTTCTGCTGCCGGCGGGCAGGCGGTTTGCGAAACTCCTGCCCCAGTACTTCTCCCATGTTTCCAGAAGCCGCACAGTCTGGCGTAACCTGCCGCCCGCTTTTGTGTACCAGTGCAAAAGATAGCGGCGGCAGCCCCGGAAACGGAGACCTGCGACCGCGCGGAAGCATGAAGCACACGGAATTCACGAAACTAATTCCCTGAAATTGGTCCGACGGATGAGAAGGACAAGCCCGGTCTGGATTTGACAGAATTAGCCTTGCGTGCCTCATGAGTTGCATGGCTAATTCGATACCGTGCATCGGCTCATCGAATCCGAGTGCGCTCCTGTTAAAGGGCAACCCAGATGACAATTGGTAGCACTCCGAGACCAGTAGCGAAACGACGGATCCGCGCCTCCGATCCGGCGCCGGCTCCATGCCCTGTGCCTGCAGAATATTGCCGACGGCCGGCTCTTCATCCGGACCCGGAACACACATTTCTGTTTCCAGCAAAAATGGGGTAAACTTTTCTGTCGCCCCTGTACAATCTTCTGGATTCGGTATGGATAAAGGCGAAAGCGCCCGCTGAAGCAGGCGTGCCAGGGAGATCATCAACAAGGAGGAATGCAATGAAGACTCGTGCTTTGGTTTTGGCGGTTGGATTAATTTGCCTGGCCGGGCTCGTGGCGCTGGCACAGGGTCAAAAGCCGGCAAGCCCCGCGGGATCAGCAGCCGCGCAGGTGCTGGGAAAATATGTGAAAGGCGCTCGCGGAGAGAGTTATCAGGGTGGCAAGTGGATCGAAGTAACCTACGGCCGGCCGATCCTGCGAGGGCGCCAGAATATCTTTGGCATCGGTGCAGACTACGGCAAGACCGTGAGTGATGGTTCCCCGGTATGGCGGGCTGGCGCAAACCAGACCACGCGCCTCAAGACGGAAGTGCCGCTGATCTTCGAGGGCAAGACCCTGCCGGTTGGTGAATACAGCGTTTTCGTGGACTTGAAGGCAGGGGCGTGGACCCTCATCTTATCCGGCTGGCCGGCCCAGGAGAAATACGACCCGAACAACAAAGCCGCCCTGTGGGGTTCCTACGGATACACGCCGGATAAGGATATTCTCCGCGCAACCATGACGCTCGGTTCCCTCCAGTTTTCGGTCGAGCAATTCACGATTTCATTCATCGACATGACGACGGACGGGGGAAAGCTGACAATGATGTGGGACAAAACCATAGCTTCCGTGCCGTTCAAAGCCGGAAACTAGTGAGTGGGTGCCGTATCTGTAGAATCCAGTTTTTACATTAAAAAACTGCCGTCAGCGCAGCGCTATCTTCGGCTATTACCGTCAACCTTGCGTTGTGCAGGGTGGTTCAAATCCAAAAACCGGATTCTACAGATACGACCCCCTGCCCATCATCATCGACGATGAGAATTTCGGGTGACATTGCGATAGAAAAAAATAACCGACGGATTGGTATCCTTTTACATCCATTGGCAGCCTTTATCTGTTCGGAACTTTTTGCTTTTTCCGCGCCGATGTAACTTTGGAGAGCGTTATTTCGTTCTTTCGGCAGCCTTTTGCGTCTCAGCCTTCACCAGGGGATACTTGTTGTACCACGCCAAATAACGCTCCAAACGATCCCGTTGATAGCCGGTTTGGTGATCTCGTGATGTTGGCCGGGATAAATCACGAGCTGCGTATCGCGGCCGAGACTGCGCAAGGCTTGATACATCTGCTCCGAGTTGAGCAGCGGCACATTGAAATCGTCTTGCCCGCACAAAAACAGCGTCGGCGTGACGATGCGATCCGCATGCAAGAACGGAAAAGAATTGTGCCGCCAAACGTCGAGATGGCCCCACGGCGTCCCGATCTCCGCTTCGTACTCCCGAACATATTGGTCGGTGCCGTAACCGGCGAGAATATTGGAAATGCTGGCGCCGCTTACCGCTGCTTTGAAACGTGTGTCCTGCGCGATGACGTAATTCGTCAACATGCCGCCGTAGCTCCAGCCGCCGACGCCGAGTTTGTCAGGGTCAGCAATTCCTTGCGCCACGACGTCATCCACTGCGGCCAAAACATCCTGCGCGTCTTTATTTCCCCAATCCGCATAGATTTCCAACGAAAATTTCTCGCCGCGACCGGAGCTGCCGCGCGGGTTGCAGGCAACGACGACATAACCGCGCGCGGCGAAAAGCTGCCAATCAAACATGAACTCATTGCCAAATTGCGACACCGGCCCGCCATGAATGCGGAGAATCGCGGGATACTTCTTGCCTGCTTCGTAGTCTGGCGGCTTCACCACAAAGCCGTTGATTATCGTGCCGTCTTTGCTTTTGAAACTGATCTCTTCCACGGCACCGAGCTTGAGTTTGGCCAGCAAATCCTCATTTTTGCGCGCCAGTGGCCGCAGGGTGTTATTGTCGAACGCGAAAACTTCGTGCGGTTCTTGAGGCCGGCTTGCAAGCAAAACAAGTTTCCCTTCAGGAGCAAAATCAAAATCGCTGATCTCACGCCGCTCGTTGATGATACGCTCGACATTTCCACCTGCCGGAGAAACTTTCGCCAGCAACGTCGTGCGATCATCTTCCACGAGAAAATAAAGGATCGAGCCATCGGCGGACCACTGCGGCTTGTGCATGTTGCGATCCATCGGCGCGACTGACCTTGCGGCGCCGCCCGCCGCGGGAATGACGGCCACTTGATAAACCGCGTAATAAATCAGCTTCGGCGCGCCGCCCTGCAGATAGGCAATAAATTTTCCATCGGGACTCCACGCCGGTCGAGTCTCCCAATCCGGATGGCAATCCGCGCCTTCAAACGTGGTGAGTTGGCGAGCCTTGGCGCCGGTTTTGGCTTCGATCACGTAAAGATCGTAATTGTCGTGGCGATCCGGATCCGGCCCGCGCTTGCTCGCAAAAACGATGGAAGCATTGTCTGGTGACCAAGCCGGGAAATACTCATCATAGTCGCCAGGCGTCAACAGATCCGCTTTGCGTGAAGCAAGATCGAATACATAAAGATGCTGCCGCAAATGGCGCAGATATCCGACTTCGTCTTTTTTGAATTGGAAACGATCAATGACCATCGGCTTGGGCGTTTTCTTTTCGGAGGTGTCTTTTGTTGCTTTCGCTTCAGAGTCGGGATCTGCAACGATCAGCGCGAGTTTCTTGCCGTCCGGCGACCAAACATAATCCGCCACGCCGCCTTTGAAGTCGGTGATCTTCTCCGCTTCACCGCCATCGCGATTGATCAGCCACACCTGATCGGTTTCTTCTTCAACAATCCGGCTCGATAAAAACGCCAGATATTTGCCGTCCGGACTCCAGCGCGGGCTGTTCTCGCTCTCTTTGCTGAACGTAAGCTGCACGGTCTTCACCCCATCCCAGCTCGTCATCCACAGGTCGCTATTTATTTTGTCCTCCTTCATGTCGAAGGTGCTGACCGTATAAACCACCCAGGCGCCGTCCGGAGAAATTTGCGGATCACTCACGTCGCGGAAGGCAGCGAGGTCGTCAAGCATGAGGAGACGTTTCTCGGGGGTTTGGGCTATTGAGGCAGATGCGAGCAGCAGAAAGATAGTGATGAGCTTGAGTCGTTTTTTCATGATCCTTCCTCGGGTTTCCGGGAATGTGCGGTTTGGCGTTATGTTTAGGAACGTTTCGTAGTGGCGCCTTCAGGCGCTGCATTTTAGAGTGCCAGCAGGCGCTGAAATAAAGCAACTCCAATTCTCAAAAATGTCAGAGTTTTCTTGGCAAGATGAACCTTGTATTACTCCGCAAAAACCAGCATCCCGCCGCGGCGGTTTGGGAGCCGCATCTGTAGTTTCCATTTTTTGCGTTAGAAACGCTGACGCCAGCACACGGCTGCATTCGGTTATTCCCGCCAACCAGGCGCATTGCGTGCCGGCTCTAATCTAAAAACTAGAATCTACAGATACGGCCCCTGTTTAAACCCAGGAGGTGCGCGGGAGCAAGGATAATAAAAAGGATTATCAAGGAAATGCAGGGACATTATCTCTATAATCGGATCGCTTGCTGTATCATGGCCCGGATAGTTTTTGAAACCACCGGATTGCGGGGTGGCACGGAAAAGCAAAAGCTTCAGCGCAGAGAGCGCAGAGCGGTAACAACTCCTTTTCTGCGCGCTCTGATTTTCTCTCCTCCGCCCTCTGTATGAAAGCTTTGGACTCCTGTTACCGACGGAATTGTAAAGATAGGCACTTTTTCGTTCATGGATCATCCATGTTGGGGCTCTTTTCCGGGATTCCGCAAGAACCGATGAGGCGCGTTGCGGGGAAATTGACATTTGGAGGCCGGCTGAGCATGAGAAGGACATTTTGGGGGTTCGCATCGATCGTCTGCATGGCCCTTCTGTTTGCGGCATGCACGAAGACTTCCACTCGCAAAGCGGACTATGCCGTGGCGGCAGTTTCCTACAAGGATGTGCAGGTCACGGATTCTTTCTGGACGCCGCGGATGGAAAACAACCGCAACGTATCGATCCCCGGCATGCTGGAGCGCTTCGACAAGGCAGGCCGCAATCCGGAGTCGCGCCTCCTGGAAGCGGCCTGCTACGTCCTGGCCAAACATCCGGACCCCGTGCTCCGAAGCCGGATCGACAGCTACCTCGACAGGGCCATCGAGCGCATCCGCAGCCGGAAGCAGGTCTGGTCGAGTGAAGGCGACGGGGATTTCTTTGCGGCCGGCAACTTCCTGGAATTGGGGGTTGCCTATTTTGAGGCGACGGGAAGCCGCAAAATGCTCGACGTGGCAATCGAGATTGCCGATGATCTCGATTCAGTCTTCGGGCCCGGCAAGAGGTACGACATCTCGAATCACGAGGGGATCAAGATCGGCCTGCTCCGTCTCTACCGCTGCACCGGCGACGACCGGTACCTACGGCTCGCCAAGTTCTTTCTCGACACACGCGGGAATCCGGAATCCCGCTCCATCATGTACGGACCGTATGCCCAGGACCATGCGCCGGTAAAATCGCAGACGCGGGCGATCGGACACGCCGTGCGGGCGACCTATCTCTACACCCCGCTTACCGACATCGCCGCGCTGACCGCCGACCAGGAATATGCTCAGGCCAATGAACGCATCTGGGAAGACGCCATCTCCAGGCGCACCTATCTGACGGGCGGCATCGGCAGTTACCGCGACGAGGAAGATTATGGCGATGACTACGACCTTCCCAACCTCGCGGCCTGGAACGAAATCTGCGCCGCTTACGGCAATGCCTTCTGGAACCAGAAGCTCTTCCTCCTGCGGCAGGACGCCAAGTTCATCGACGTCCTGGAACGTACACTCTACAATGCCTTCCTCGTCGGCGTGTCGCTCGGCGGCGACACGTATCTTTACCAGGCGCCGCTGATCACCTATGGCAGTTTCGCCCGGCAGACCTGGTTCGGACCCAATTGCTGTCCTCCGAATCTTGCCCGGCTCCTGCCCCAACTGGGCGGCCTGATTTATGCCCGGGGCGATCAGAGCCTGTACGTGAATCTCTTTGTAAGCAGCAAGGCGGAAATCCGGATGAAGGATACGCCGCTCACTATCATGCAGGAAACAAAGTATCCGTGGGAGGGAGCGGTGAAATTCAGCATCCAGACGCAGAAACCGCAAAGTTTCGCTCTTTTTGTGCGCATCCCCGGCTGGGCCCGCAATCAGCCGATGCCCGGCTCACTCTACAGCTATCTGCCGGCGCCCGAGCAGGCGGTTTCGCTCGCCGTCAACGGCAGCGCCGCATCGTACACGGTCGAGAAGGGCTACGCCCGGATTGAGCGGGAATGGAAGGCCGGAGATACAGTCCAGCTCGATCTTCCGATGCCGGTGCGCAGAGTGATGGCCTCGGAACAGGTGGCGGATAACCGCGGCATGATTGCGCTGGAACGCGGCCCCCTGGTGTTCTGCGCGGAGCAGGCGGACAACCCGGGAGGGGTGTTCAACCTGGTCCTGCCTGAAAAAGCGGAGCTTCAGTTCGCCTTCCGCCCGGACCTCCTAGGCGGGATCGGTGAAATCGCCGGAAAGGCCATGGCCGTGAGTCGCGGTCCGGATCGGACCTCGGTGGTGCAAAAAGAAGTGAATTTCAAGGCGATTCCCTATTACGCATTCAGCAACCGCGCTCCAGGCGAAATGTCCGTGTGGCTGGCGCGCGAAACGGCGAAGGCCAGGATCGCGCCCCTGCCCACTATTGCTTCCGCCAGCCGGGCCTCTTCATCGTGCGGAAACGGTACTGTGGCCGAGAACTATCCCGGCAACAAGCCGCCTACCATCGAGCGCAGGTTCTATCCGATCTCCCAGGACGGCAGCGGCGCGATCAACGCCATCTACGATCAGATGGAACCGGCAAATTCAGAGGATGGTTCGGCGCCGTTCCTCCGGCTGCACCCGCAGTCCGGCGATCGAGCCTGGGTGCAATACGATTTTGCTAGGCCCGCGCAAGTCTCCTCGGTCGATGTTTATTGGAAGGACGACAAGCAATATTGTGTGGCGCCCGCATCCTGGCGCCTGGTGTACAAAGTCGGGAATGACTGGAAGCCCGTTGCAACCACGGAGTCCTATGGCGTGGCCAAAGATCAGTACGACAGGATCTCCTTCCAGCCGGTCACCACTTCCGCGCTGCGCATCGAAATCCAGCTGCAGACGAAGGTCTATAAAAGGGGCACGCTGGGCCCGCCCGACGGCAACTACCTGGATCAGGACCTGACGTGGTACGAGGGGGGCGTCATCGAATGGCGCGTGAATCCGCCGGACACGAAACGCTAAAATCTCACCGCAGCGACGCATGAAAATGTAATTCTGGTTTCTTGAGTATGTCGGAGTCGGGGTCGGAATCGGTATCGGCCTTTGAGGATCGACATTTTCGATTCCGATACCGATTCCGACCCCGAGGTTTGTCGGCCTTTACCGTCATTTTCGGAAAAGGAGGTTGGATATGATGCACCCAATCGCCGGACGCCTTTTCAAATACGGGATTCTGCTACTGCTGCTTGCGGGGCTGACGGCGCTTTCCGCACAGGAGCCCGCGGGCGGGGGCCCATTCAAGGTTCAATTCGGCCAGGGGGGCATCTCCAGCCTGCGCTACGCCGGCGACAAGTATGACACTGAATACATCGCTCCCAGCCGGGTGCTGGGCCATGTGATGATCCGCTGCCAGATGGGAGACAATGCCTGGCAGCAATTCTCGACCTCGGATCCCAAGAACAAGTCGAGGCAGACGGCGAGCGGCCCCGCCGATGCCCTCCAACAACAGACCATGATCTACAACGAATCGGGCTGGGACGATTACTTGGACAAAAACGGTTACCTGGAACGGGCGTTCGGCACTGCCATGGCCTACTACACTGTTCCTTACAAAGTGGCCGGCTGGTCGGCCGAGGAACTTGGCAACTACGATGAGCTGGTGATCGCAGATCTGCTCGAGGAACTGGATGCCGTCGGGTGGAAGGAAAAAGCCGATCAGCTGCGCCGGGCGTGGGAAAGCAAGGTCGAGCATTTCGTCAACGACCGGCCCAACCTGTTCTGGTCGGAGTACCCGTTCGATCCCACCGGGTTCGAGTCTCATCACGCCTTTGCGCGCTATGCCGTGGAGGCCTCCAAACGCAGTTCCACGTTGAAGGTGAAGCCTGCTGACGCCGCCGATTTTATGGAGGAAGAGATCAGCGGCAACATTCTGACCCGCGGGTGGCTGGAGACTTCCTTCTGGCAGCTGGGAGTCGAAGGCGGGATGCGCTATACCTCGCAGATGGGCGGCTGGGCGATCACCGATTATGCGCTGTACTATGCGAAAGATCCCGCCAAATTCCTGCGGCTCGGCTATGCTTCGCTCCTGAGCTCGTGGGCGCTGATGAACTCGGGCACGCAGGCGACCAACTTTGGTTTCTGGTATCCCGGGCCGGAGAACGACGACGGCACCGGCAGCGCCTATGTCTCTCAGCCGTACGGCCGGACATGGGCCGGCAAAGATCAGCCGCGCGGGCCCTGGTCTTACAGCGCCGAGATCGATCTGGGATTCGGCGCCGCATTGCGCGCCACCGCGACGATTGTTGCGGAGGACCCGATCTTTGGGCTGATCGCCTATGGCGGCCAGCTGAAAAAGGAGGGCAACCGGTTGGAAGTGATTCCTCTGGACGGTCTGAGGCGGCGGTTTCATGTGATGCGCGGCAATGCCAGATTCCATCTCAAGTTCGACCGGGACGGCTTCGCCGCAGGCCAGCCAATCCGCTTCGACGAGGCTCTCAACGAGATTTCCTTCATGCTGGAAAACCGCGCACCGGGAGCCGCCGGGGACCACACCGCGGAAATGACCCTTTCTGGGCTTTCAGGCCAATCCTATGAGATCTCGTTGGACGGAACCGCGTTGCGGAAAATATCGGGAGGTCCCGCCACAAACAAGATCCCGCTGCCCGTAGGCAAGAAAGAGGCCCGGGTCACAATCAGGAAATCCGGCTAAGAGTTCCTGTATGTGATGGCGCGGCACAGCCGGAGCCAAAAGATCACACTAGAGTAGCCGCTGCCAACAGGTCGCTCATGGATCAGGAAATACGTGGACTTCATCCATCACGAGTCAACGGAGGCTGACATGGTGGGCGGTGGTGACCGCTCACGCCAATGTGCGGGGAATCGAACCATAAGTTTCTGAGGAGGTTTTCATGAAGAGTCGGATGGCGATAAGCACAACCCTTTTCCTGGTCCTTGCTCTCAGCCTAACTGCGTTCGCGGCTGGGCCGCTTTTGTTTGACAAGTCCGAGTACGCCGCCCGCCGGGCCAAACTGATTGAGAAGATCCCCGATGGCGTGGCGATACTCCTCGGGGCGACTCCCGCCACAGGCTACGGCGAATTCGTCCAGAACAACGACATAATGTACTTCGCGGGCGTGGAGATCCCCAATGCCGCCCTCATCATCGACGGGCGGTCGAAGACGAGCACGCTTTTCTTCACCATTACCGACAACGGCGCCCGCAATGAGGGGATCAGCCTGGACCTCGTCCGCAATGCCGCGGCCGTCACGGGTATCGAGCGCGTCTCTCCCATCGACCAGTTCACGCCGAACCTTTCCCGGCTGGCCGGCTCCGGCGCCGTGCTCTACACATCGTTCAAGCCGGAGGAACTGGCCCGAGAATGCTCGGCCGAGAAGTTTGGTATCGTGCAGAACGCCATGACCCTGAACCTCTGGGACGGCCGCCTCACGCGCGAACTGCAGTTCGTCAAGAACCTCCGCGAGCGATTCCCTCAGGCAACGGTCAAAGATGCCGCGCCCTTCATCTGGGAACTGCGCTCGATCAAGTCGCCGGCCGAAATCGAACACCTGCGCAAGGTCGGCCGACTCGGCGTGGAGGCCCACAAGGCGATGATGCGCGCCACGCGGGCCGGGGCGCCTGAGTACGAGATGTCGGCCGCCTTCGAGTACGCCGTAAAGAAGGCCGGCGCGCGCGATATCGCCTACAACGTCATCATCAGCTCGGCCGAGAACCACCCGTATCTCCACTACTACCGTCACGACCGCATCCTCAAGGCCGGAGACTTCATCGTCGTCGATGCCGGACCGACCCTGGACTACTATGTCGTCGACATCTCGGCCTCCTACCCGGCCGACGGGAAGTTTGCGCCACGCCAGCGCGAGATCTATGAGGCCGCCCAGGCAATCGAGGAAGCCTGCATGCAGGTCTACCAGCCCGGCATCGAGGCCAGGGACGTCCAGCCCCGGGTCCTCGAGATTCTGAAGAAGAAGGGCTTCAACACCGACAAGGACCTGTTCAAAATCCGGACGATGCAGACGGGCGTCAGCCACAATGTCGGCATGGCCGTCCACGACGTCAGCGCCGGGCCGCGCGGTCCGCTCCGGCCGGGCATGGTGTTCGCTTGCGATATCTACGCGGTCTTTGCCGGGGAAGATCTGGGCGTGCGGGTCGAAGACACGATTGTCATCACCGAAACGGGCTGCGAAAACCTTACGCCGGGTCTGCCCCGGACGGTCGCCGAGATTGAGGCGTTCATGAAGAAGTAGCCGTCGCGATCTCTTGCCGAAGTACGGACGGGCCGGCCTACCCCGGACATCCATTCCAATGAGGAGAAGTAAGCATGAAATGGTCTTTTGAACATGGCAAACACATCTTGCTGATCTTGATCGGTGCACCGGTTCTGCTCTCGGCCATGGGGTCCAGCCCGCGGGCCGCAACTGACGTGATCTTGAGCGACGTCCGATTTTTCGGCCTGACCAGAATCGTGGCGAGTACGAACGTACCGCTCACCGGACTCGACGCCGCCCGAATCGTCATCACCAGGCCCGACGGACGGGCGGTTCCTCCGGTCAAAATCACCGGCGTTGATGCATCCGCCAACGCTTTATCCTTGGTGCTCGATGCCGACCAATTCGCCCGCATAACCTCCGAAGGGACCACTATTGCCACCAAGGCCTTCGGTTCCTTCAGAGCTTCCAGGCCCGTGCAGGTGCTAAGGTCGGGCGAGCCGGCCGCCAACGGACATATCATTGGCACCAGCTCAGGGCTGGATGAAGGCTGGAACAGCATCAGAACCGACCGCGATTTTATAGATCCGGTTACAGGGGAGAAGGGGCTCTATCACATTACCGACGTAACCCCTGATCGAGATGAGAAAGGGAAACCCATCGACTGGAACGACGGCCATATCATCACCCCCGCCCACAAGGCCAAGACCATGCTGATGCTGTTGGTTGAGTTTCCCGACCGGCGCGCCGCCGATGCGGAAGCCGCTTATACCGACACGGCTCCCTATCTCGAGTTCCTGCAGGGTGCGGTCGAGTGGTTCGCGAGCGCATCGTACGGCCAGTTCCGTTTTTCCCTCGCTTCGCCCCAGGTCACCAGGCGGTTGGGCTGGATCATGATGAGTAAAAAGGCAACCGAATATAGAGCGGGTGGCTCAACCGTTCCGATGCACGCATATATAGGAGAGGCTTGCCAGAAGGCCTACGACAACTGGGGCATCAAGGCCGATGACTATGACCTGCTTGTGATCATGCCGGCCAGAGGCAAATCAGGCCTGAGCAACGGCCCGGCCTA
The DNA here is from genome assembly GCA_964353465.1 of uncultured Acidobacteriota bacterium. Classification (GTDB taxonomy): domain Bacteria; phylum Acidobacteriota; class UBA6911; order UBA6911; family UBA6911; genus JAFNAG01. Next base: position 14,349 of record CAYGWQ010000053.1, read on the forward strand.
TATTCACAGCAAGCCCACCGGAGCAAGCCAGCCCAACACCAACCGCGTGGCCTATGTAGATCGGGACAAAAAACCGCACTACATCGATACTGCCGTCACCGCCGGCAATGATCTGTGGCGATGGGGATATAGATGGGCCGTTCACGAGTCAGGGCATACCTTCGGGCTCCCGGACCTTTACTCCTATAGCCCGGTAATCAATGAGGTCAAGGTCGGCTCGTTCTTCTTTTGTGGTGGCTGGGATATGATGGGTAATATCGCGGGGCATTCCACGGATTTCCTGGCCTGGCACAAGTGGAAACTGCACTGGATCCGGGACGATCAGGTGGATGTGGTCAGCCAATCAAGCCCCCATCCCACCTCCCACTGTATCACGCCCGTGGAAACCCCGGGCGGTACCAAGATGGTGGTTGTCCGCGCCGGACTTACCACAGCTTATGTGGCCGAATTCCGCACCAGGTTGGGCATCCACGCGTTGGACCAAAGAGGAAAATACTCCGGCGTTCTTCTGTACAGGATCGATACGACAAGGTCAGGAGCCCGGGGCCCCGATTATACGGGGCAAATCATCTCCAGGAAGTACTACAACAATCCGATCACAGGCGGACCGAAAAACCTGACGGGTCTATGGCGGCCCATTGAAAACAGCGTCGACGGCTATGATTCCCCCGATTGCTGCTGGCAACCGGGTGATGTCTTTTCCGATCCCGCTACCGGCGTGACCATCAGCGTCAGCGGGATCACCCGATACGATTCCTCCAATCCGTCCGGCAGCCCCTACACGGCGGATGATGTCGCCACCGTCACGATCAACAAAACCATGGACGCCGATCTGTTCAAGGATGTGGTTTTGAGCAACGCTCAGTTGAAAGGCCTCACGGATTTGACTTTCGACACGAATATCGAATTGCAACGGAGAGTCTCCAACACCAGAATCCGCGAAGACTCTCTGCTGTACACGAAGAGCCTTGTGATCGCCAAAACCGATGGTTTCGTCATCCCGGCAAAGAAGATTATCAAGGTTGTGGTGAATCCCACCAACGTCCAGATCACCTTGGCTAAGGGAGCATTCGCCCGCGCGGCAGAGGCAACGAAAGCCACCGTCGCCACCAGGGCTTTTTATCACTTCGGTCCCGGCGCTGCCGTGCCCGTTCGCATTCTCGATTGAATGAGGAGCAGATTCCGGGAGGTTTGGGCGTCTCAGGGAACGGACAACACGGATCTGTTTCCATCGCGAAATGGTGTTTACCCTCTTGCGACGCGAATCCGGAGATGCTATTTCCCGTTCATAGATCATCCGGGTTATTTCATGACATTTTCTTCGGGAGCATTTATGCTAAGGCTTCAGTCGCCACATCCTCATCAAATAGTTTGAAAGGAAGGAATCATGAAGCTGAAACGAAAATCCATAGCCTTCGCGCTCCTTGTTGCCGGCCTTATCCTGTCCGGTATTCTGTACGCGCAGGTCGTCAAGACGCCGGCCGAGACGGCCGACTTCCAACAGCGCGGCACGCTTTACCAGCCGATGATGGATTTCATTAGCGGCCTTGCCTCCCGAACCGATTTGATGCAGGTCCAGAAGCTCACGCAGACTTTGCTGGGCCGGGATGTCGTCCTGTGCATCCTGTCCGACCCGCCGGTCCACCAGCCTGCCGATGTCCTCAACACAAACAAGCCGGTGGTTCTGATCGTCAACAATGTGCACGGGGGCGAGTATGCGGGCAAAGACGCCACTCTGGTGCTGATGCGGGACCTCACGCAGGGCGAACTCAAGCCGCTCCTGAAGAAAACGGTCGTGCTGATCGTGCCCACCATCAATCCCGACGGTGCAGAAACCTATCGGCGCACAAACGAACAGCAGTTTGACTTGAATCGGGACTACATTAAGCTGGAATCCCAGGAGATCAACGCGCTGGTCACGCGAGTGCTCAACAAGTGGCAGCCCGATATCCACGTGGACACCCACCATGGCGGCGCGGCGCCCTATACGCTCACTTTTCAGACCTGCCTCAACCCCTCGTGCGATCAGAATCTCGTCGCCCTCGGAAACAGCCAGATCATCCCCAGGATTCGCAGTGCGCTGCGTAAGGAAGACTACGACGGCTTCTGGTATTCGGGGCCGGGAAGGCTCGGCGGCCAGGAAGGCTGGACCCCGACCTCGTGCGAGCCACGCAAGCAGCATACCTATGCCGGCTTAAACAACAGCGTCGGCTTCCTCTTTGAAACCCCCGGCTCTACCCATCGTGTGATCAAGAACGGAACGGAAGTTGTGGCGGTTCCGGCAAATGAACGCTATCGACACCAGGTGCGCGGCCAGTACCTCGGGCAGCGCGAAGTCATCCGTTTCGCAGCCGAGCAGGGCGATTTGCTGCGCAAGGTTGTCAACCAGGCCAGGGAAACGGCAGTCAAGCTCGGCAGCGACGACCTGGACAACGACCCGATCGTGCTCGAATACAAGCAGGAGTCCAAAGGGGAGGAGGAATTCTGGAGCCCCAAGGTTGCAGCCGCACCTCCGCCCTCCCAGGCTCGAGGAACCGCTCCTCCGGCGCCTCAGGGACGAGGAGCCGCTCCCGACCGCCAATACGAAAAGGTGAGCAGGCCGATTTTCACCAAATTCACTACTACCCGGACCACAAGCCGTCCTTGGGGATACATTTTGCCGCCAAGCCTTGCGACCGTGGTGCCGCTCCTGCTGGATCACCAGATCGCCGTCAAAAAGCTGACCGAACCGGTCGAAGTGGAAGTCGAGATTTATTCGACATCGGAAGTTCAGAATAAGGAATACTTCCAGGGCCATTACCTCAAGGCGGCCAAAGTCACGAAAAGGACTGAAAAGATGAAGTTCCCGGCCGGCGCATTTTTTGTTCCCGCGGGCCAACCCAAGGCCAATCTCATCTCTTACATGCTCGAACCCGAAACGGATGACAATCTGCTGACCTGGAATTTCCTCGACAACTACGTCCAGGTGACCGGTCAGAGCGCCGTGCGCACCGCCGAAGAAGAGGCTCCCGCGCGTCCGGCACGGCAGATGCAGATACCGGTTTATCGGCTGCCGAAAAAGGCCGAGATGAAGTCGGTTCTCGTGGAAGAGTACAACGTATTCCAGAGGAACCGTTTCGTTCGATGACACCGGAGCTCGCGGCTGCCGAATCCCTGTCCGCCGGCCCCGGCGCTGTCACTCGGCACGAAGAGATTCCTAAGGCTGAACTCTTTTGGAGCGCAAAGCAGGGACCAGGCATGCGAGTGAAGCAACCACAAGAAGTACCGCGGCGGAAGCGCCCAGACTCCCCGGATCTGCCGAGGCAGTGTCATAGAGTTCCGAGGCAAGGAATTGGCCGCAGACAATGCCACCACGGTTCCTGTTTGTCGCGGAGGCCGTATCGTTATGCAGCTGCCGGACCTCCTGATCCAGGGACGCCAGGGTAGCGCCGGCGGATAACCGGGCGACGATGTTGACGATAGGGACTTTCGCTGCCGATCCGCCCGAGGCAGCCTGCAGTGGCAGGATCACTCCCTTGAGGGCTGCATCCCCGAACTTCGTTATGTTCCGAGTTCCGTTATGTGCTGAGTTTAAAAGAAAAGAGATAAAGCTTTTCCCTTTTTCTTCGTGGTTTTTTATTTTCTTCTCGATATGCATATGCTTCACTGAGGAAACTCCATCTCTTCAGACGGCCCCGTCAGTACGCTAAGGCGAAAGAGGTGGTGCGGAGTCGGTGTACAGGTCTCCTGGCGTGTGCTGGGCTCGGTAGAGCAAGCGTTCCAGGGCTTGGTGGAGTGTCGAGTAGGCCCGAAAATAATGTGCTGAGTTTTTGAGCTGAAATCGCTTACCGACTGATTTCACAAGAGTTAACGCCAAACCCGCAATATCTTCTGAGCCATTGACCTGCAACAACATACGGCAACTCAGAACATAATATGAGGCACACGCATGGGCGGCAGCAATCCCACCACGATCCGCTCAATCCCATCCACTCGAAAGCTGCGGCCCAATACCGCGGGGCTCCCTCCGAACCGCATCTTCCAGAGCGAATGCCCGAGGATCATGGCCGGCGCGCCGCCGGAGCGGTCCTCATCAGCGCCGAAAGATCGTCCCAGGGCAAGCCGCAAACCCAGGGTGGATAGCAGGTCATGGCTGAAGCGCATTACTGGAACCGGCATAACCTCGCCGGCGCCTTCCTGCAGCGTCAGATCACTGCCCGTCGCCCATGCGCCGACGCCGGCTGCCTGCGTGGCGTGCCGACGCAATGTAAGGAACGTTTCCAATGGCAGACTCATGGCCCAGTCCTCCCGTCCCGGCGAATGGAGATCTATGTAGGCGAGTCGGTCCAGTTGCGCCACACCCGGAAACGGCCGGAGAAGCAGGCGATCCAGGAGCGTGATCACGGAGCCGTTCGCTCCGATGACGAGGGTCAGCATTGCCAGAGTGGTCAGGGTGAAAAGCGGCGTTCGGATCAGTTAGCGTATCGCGTAGCGCAATTCCAGTCGCCAGATCATGGTCACCTCCCATTCTTTCCCTGGATTGCTTTAGACGTACCAGAACCGAGAAAAGTCGACATCATCGCTGCATGAAGTGGGCGGATACAAAGCTGATGAGATGAGATCAAAGGCGGCCCCAAGAGGGAAACGGGCAGCGGTCGCGACCGATCGGGCGGTTGCCAGAGCGACATCACCAGGCAAGGTAACGGTATCGTTTGCCGCACAGTTCGCCGAGGTGGAGGTGAACAAACGCACGGGGGAAATCCGTGTCCTCCGCATGGTCGCGGCACACGACAGCGGACGCGTCATGAATTCCCTCACGTATCAGAACCAGGTCTTCGGCGGCATTACCGTGGGGATAGGATTGGGTCTGACCGAACAAAGGGTGATCGACCGGCAGACAGGCAAGGTAGTCAAAGGCAATCTGCACGATTATAAGGTTCCCACCGCAAAGGATGTGCCGTACGACATGAAGTGTGTTCCCATCGACCCCCATGACACGCTGTGCAACAGCACCGGCGCAAAAGGGCTGGGAGAACCCGCAACGGTTCCCACGGCTCCCGCCATTGCCAATGCCGTTTATAACGCCACTGGAATCCGGGCGACTCACGCACCCGTCACTCCCATGCGAATGCTTCAGCTCCTGGCTCAACGCAAGGATAGCGAGCAGGCTTGGCCAAGCGACTGAGGATCGGATAAAAGGGAACAGGAGTGACGGCGCGTGAGTGTTTTGAGAGAACCTCGCGCTGCAAAAGCCGCTCATGGCAATTCTGTCCCTGGTGTGGATCATCCCCGAAGGCTGCAGTTCTCTGTTCCAGTCGATGCCTCCCGCCGAACTCCGGCCCGCCCGGCGCGCGGGCCGGGAATCCGGCGTCATCCTTTGATTTCAAGTCAGCTCGACCTCACCCTTCGGCGACCTGATGCGGGCTCGGAGTCGTGGCTCGGGCCCCCGGATCGCTCTAATCTGAAGCCCCATAGCCTGCAGCGCCCGGTTGACTTTGTCCGGGTCCGGATGCTCGAGTCGAAGATCGACAAGATCGCAGCCTTTGGGGGAGTCGCCGGCGGGATGGGCCGAGTCTTTTCCCCACTCAATGAAGAAGGGCACCACATCCTCACCCTGTCCCAGGCCGGCCAGAGTTCTCCACTGGAGCATCTTGCCGTCAGGACGCTTGCGAGAACCGAGAGCGATGCCGCTGGATGTGAAACCTGCGCTTATGAGCCCCTTTTCAACCGCCTCTATGTTTTGAGTGGCGGCGCTCCAGGTCAGCAGGCGCGGCCGGGTCAGGGTTTTGAGCAATTCGACCCTCTGCTCCGTCGCCTGCAGCTGCGCCTGCGACGGATCGGGAGCAATGATCTCCAGATACTGCCGCGGGCCGAGCGATAGCAGCGCGTTTTGCGTGCCGCGGTTGGGATGCTGTCCTCCGAACATGGCGCTTACGCCGGTCAACTTCTCGACATAGGAAATGCCTCCGTCGAGGTCGGAAGCCCCGAACATGAGGTGATCAACCTCCGCCGCGGAGAATCCCGCAGGCAAGGAAGATTCGGAATCACAGCCGGCGAGGGCTGTGAGGTCTGGAATTGAGAGTACCGAAGCGGCTCCCAGGCAGATGAAGTCCCGTCGATTCATGGTCGTCCCTCCTTGCGCCGTAGCATGTCTCAGCGTTGCTTTGCATATTCCCCGGAAAGCGAAGCGGCGTCAAGCCCTGGCCGCCGCACGAATCCGGCCAGATCCTATCGACAGGGGGGGCACCTCACACCGTCCAGCTCTGCCACGATGGGCAAAGCATTCGCCGTGCCCACATCCGCCCAGCTCCAACGCTCGCGCCCGGTCCGTTTGTCGAGCGCGACCAGGCGGCCTTTATCATCATCGCCACTGTAGCACCCAAGAAAATCAGCTTCAATCAGCGGCGACATGGCTGTGCCGCAAAAGCGCTTCTTCATAATCAATTCACGTGCATAGTCCTGCCGCCAGCGGTCCCAGTTCGCAGGCAGTTTCAGCGCGAGTGTTCCCGACGTGCGGGGGCCGAGGGGCGGTTCCTGGAGAGCCCCCTCGGCCAGTCCAGCTACCCAGTCAACCGGCTCAGGCAGGTGGAGTGCCTTCCACGGCTCTTCCTCTTCATCGCGCCCTGCGATCGTCGGCCGGAATGCGTGCGCGCTCGAGGCGGGTCAACGCCGGCTGCCTGTGTGGATCCTTGGTTCCCCTCCGGGAGACTAATAATATCCGGCTCAAATCGACCCGAGGTCCGTTAATCATATCGCGGCTCCCTGTCCGCGGGAAGTTGAGAGGGGCGAATGGTCTGTCCGTATCCAGCGACCATTTTCGAAAGGAATGTGCACCTTGAGCGGGGTGATTTTGCAATCTCCCGCCGGGGCCTCGCCGTCTGCGAAACCGCCGCCGAATACCGTCCCCGCCGGCCTGAAGAGAGCGTCCTTTACGGCGTCGTGGCCGGCCATCTCGAGACCTTCCTGGCACGGCAACGGGAGCGTGACCGTCCTGTCCCCCGGTTTGTTGAACGCGAACTGCGCTCGTTTCTTGACTGTGGCGTTTTGGCCAAAGGCTTCCTCCGGGTTCATTGCGACACCTGCGGCCTCGACCGGGTTGTCCCTTTCTCCTGTAAGGGCCGCTCGCTCTGCTCGTCGTGCGGAGGCCGGCGCATGGCCGACACTGCGGCGCATCTGGTGGACCGTGTCTTTCCCGAAGTGCCGGTCCGTCAGTGGGTGCTGTCGCTCCCGTTTGCCCTGCGCTACCGCCTCGCCTATGACTCTTCTCTGGTCAGAGATGTGCTGCAGATCTTCGTCCGCACAGTGTTCGCCTCGATCCGGCGCCGTGCGCGCATTCCTGCCTCAAACCGTCAGGCCCGCTGCGGCGCCGTCACTTTCATTCAGCGGTTCGGAGATGCCCTGAATCTCAACCCGCATTTCCATACGCTGGCTCTCGATGGTCTCTACCTGGTGGAGAGGGGAGAGTTGGTATTCCGGCGCGTGCCCCCGCCCAGTGATGCTGAGATTGCCCGCGTGGCGGATCGCGTTCACCGCCATGTCGCCAGGCTCATGGAGCGGCGCGGCCTTGGGCCGCAGGCCGATCCCGACGAGGCCGATGCGCTGCGACACGGCGTGCCGTTGCTTGCCGAACTCTACAGCGCCTCGGTTTCGGGGCGAATTGCCACGGGCACGCGCGCCGGCAGGCGTGTCGCGAGAGCGGGCGATGCGGTGGATTTGGAGGATGCCGCCCTGCCAGCCGCCGATGGCTGTGCGGCGGTGGCCGGCTACAGCGTCCATGCCGGTGTCTGCATCCCTGCCCGGGACCGCATGCGGCTGGAACGCCTCTGCCGCTATGCCGGTCATCCCGCGTTGGCCACCGAGCGGCTGTCGCTGCTGCCCGACGGCAGGCTGCTCTACCGGCTGAAGCACCGCTGGCGCGACGGCACCACGCACGTGATTTTCGAACCCCTCGAATTGGTCGAGAAGGTGGCCGCGCTCGTTCCTCCTCCCAAGGTGAATCTCGTCAGGTATCATGGGCTGCTGGCTCCCGCCGCTGCCTTCAGACCTCAGATCACTCCGGAATCCAAACCCGAAGCCCCGACCGTTCATCCCGGCTGCCGGGCAAAAAAGCAGGCCTCGACCGCAGACGCCGCACATGGGAATGAGAAACCAAAATGCCGGCCCAGGAACTACCCTTGGGCTGAGCTCCTCAGGAGAATATTCTCGGTGGACGTTCTGGCTTGTGATCGCTGCGGCAGCCGCATGCGCATACTTGCAGCGATCAACCCGCCCGATGCCATCAGAAAGATCCTCGTCTGCCTCGGGCTCCCCTCCAGACCCCCGC
>CAYGWQ010000054.1:0-22536 GCA_964353465.1 uncultured Acidobacteriota bacterium
GGCCTAACCCCGGGCTTGCGCCCGGGGCTATTATCTCTCCGCCCCTCCGGGGCTGAACTGAAGACCGGGGCGGGTTTCGCAACAGAAACCAAGCTGAGCTCCCTCCGGCGCCGGAGCCATGTACCGGCCTGGTAAAATGTTACTCTGATGGTGTTGCGATCCGCAGCGGCCGTCCGCTAAAGCCGCGAGCGTCAGGGAGCGGATTTCTTGCTGTGGGCTCGGCTTGTAGAGGGTGAATGCTTTCCCTTTCGGCCGGCAGGCCAAAAACGAAATCCTTCATAGGACGCCCCTATCATGAAAAACAAACTTACTCGCAGAGAAGCCTTGAAAAGCGTGGCAGCAGTCGGTTCGGGCGCGCTTTTCGGACAGCGGATCAGCCTCGCTCAAGAGCAGCCAATCCTGATTGCCGGCCGCCCCGTGGAGATCACCCTGACTCCCGTCGGCGCCGCGAACGTCCGGATTTCCGCTGCTCCCATCGAAAACAACCAGGCGCAGCCGATTCCGCCCAGTGGCACTCTGGTCAGAAACACTTGGGGAAAGCCGGCCGCCAGCCTGCGGACCCTTTCAGGAAGCCGCAGTGTGCAATGCGAAAACCTGACCGTAAGGCTCACGGCGGATCCCTTGACCATTCGCGTCGAAGCGAAGGGCGGCCGCCTGGTTCAGGAACTGAAGATCGATGCCGCGAGCGGGCACGTGGGCTTTCAGTTCGGCAATGGCCCCGTGCTCGGCCTGGGCCAGGGAGGCCCGCAATTCGACAGGCGCGGCAAGCTGGACCAGATGCGCAGTGGCCAAGGGGGCTATAACCTCCGCACCCACGGAGCCAAGGTCCCGGTTCAGTGGCTCATCGGCACCTCCGGCTGGGCTATGTATATTCATCAGCCTCTGGGATCCTTTGATCTCAGCGGCGAAGGCGGGCGGTTCCAGCCGACCAACCCCCAGGCGGCCGTGCCACTCGACATTTTCGTTATCGGCGAGAAAGAGCCCGCCGCCGTAATGGCCGAGTACGCCAGGTTGACAGGCTACCCTGAGATGGCGCCTCTCTGGTCATTCGGCTACCAGCAATCGCACCGCACGCTGGACGCGCCGGAGGATATCCTCCAGGAAGCCAGGACGTTCCGCGAGAAGCGGCTCCCCTGCGACATGATGATTTATCTCGGCACCGGTTTCTGCCCGAACGGCTGGAACACCTACAACGGCGAGTTTAACTGGAATCCCAAAGCATTCCCGGATCCCAAGAAGATGATCCAGGAGCTGCACGACCAGCACTTCAAGGTCGTGCTGCACGTCGTGGTCGAAGGGCGGCGTTTCACCGGGACGGTGGCGGATCCGTGCACGGCGGCGCCGCTGCCCACCGGCCGGAGACCTGACGGGAGCTGGCCCGACGATCGCCAGGTGAGCTGCTACTGGCCTGCGCACAAATCGCTCTTTGATCTCGGCGTGGATGGCTGGTGGCCGGACCAGGGCGACGGGCTCGATGGGCCGTCACGACTGGCGCGAAACCGGATGTATTTTGACGGTCACCAGATGTACCGGCCCAATGAGCGCATCTTTGCACTGCACCGCAATGGATTTACCGGCATGCAGCGGTTTGCCTCCTTCCTATGGTCCGGCGACGTCCAATCGAGATGGGAGACGCTGGAAACGCACGTGCCGATCGCCGTGAATACCGGCCTCAGCGGCATTCCGTACTGGGGCACCGATATCGGCGGATTCGTTCCCACGGAGGAGTTCACCGGCGAGTTGTATGCCCGCTGGTTTCAGTTCGCTGCGTTCAATCCGCTATTCCGCTCGCATGGGCGCAATTGGAAACTGCGGCTTCCGTGGGGCTGGAACCTCGGCACCGTCGGCTTTCCCGAGACCAAGGACTACAATCCTGACCCGAAGGAGCTGCAGAATACGGCGATTGAGCCGATCTGCAAGAAGTACCTCGAGCTGCGCTACCAGCTGATGCCGTATCTCTATTCCGCAGTCAAGGAGACGTGCGAAACCGGCGTGCCGATCATCCGCTCGCTATGGTTCCGCTATCCCGACGATCCCATCGCGGTCGCTCGGGGTGACGAATACCTGTGGGGCCGCGACATCCTGGTTGCGCCGGTGGTGAAGAAGGGGGCCACTTCGCGTTCGCTCTATTTGCCGCGAGGGATCTGGTATGACTTCTGGACGCAGGAAAAAGTGGATGGCGGGAAGGAGATCAGCCGTGCCGTTGACCTTGCCACCATGCCTCTTTATGTCAGTGCCGGTTCCGTAATCCCCATGGGGCCGGTCAAACAGTATACTGCTGAAAAGGTCGACGGCCCTCTGACCCTCTGGGTGTATCCGGGCGCCGACGCGGCTGCCACGCTTTATGAGGATGATGGGACGAGTTTCAGTTATCGCAAGGGTGAATTCATGAAGGTGAACATCGCCTGGAACAATGCACAGCGCCGGTTGAGCCTGCGCCTGGCCGCCGGTTCCAGGATGCTCCCTCCATCGCGGCGGAATATCGTAGTCCGCGTGGCCGGTGAGACGACAGCCCGTGAGGTCGTCTTCGAGGGCCGCCCGGTCGAGGTGAAATTATAACATCAGTTGCGGGACCGCACCCCATGCGCCCGGGCGCACCTGCGTGCATGAAAATGGGTGACTGGGGCATGCAAATGTGCGGGCTGAAGCCCGCGCCCACGAACGAAAAACTCGTCAACAATTCGTGGCGGCGGGCTTCAGCCCGCCCTTGGCGCGTGCTTTTCGAGGAACAGGAGAATCTCAAGATGATCCGTCAAAGAATCTCAATCCTTCTGCTCGGCGTATTTGTCATGGCAACCCTATGCAGCGCACAGACGGCCGCCGAGCGGCCGTTTCCGCGGCCCGGGGCGCCACCCCTGCTGGTGGCCAGTCAGCGGGTGGAAGTGACTGTTATCCCCGTTACCGCGCGGACCGTCCGCATCAGCATCGCGCCTCTGGACCTGAGCGCGGTTGCCCGGCCCGCTCCTGACGATCCGGCTATCGTTCCGCGCCAGTGGAACGCACCGCTGGTGAAGATCCGCTCCATCGTCCCCGCGGTCTCCAGCAAGGCCGGAGCGCTGACGGTGGAGACACGCACCGACGCCGAAATCCAGTTCCGCATCCTGGAAGGAGCGCGCGCCGTGCAGAGCCTCAAAGTCTCCACCGAGACCGGGGCGCTGTCTTTCTCCATGGGCAGCCAGCCGCTCTACGGGCTGGGCCAAGGCGGCATTCAGTACGACCGCCGCGGGAACAAGCATCTCACCACTCCCGGCTCGGTCAACCTGGCGCTGAATGGCATGCGCATGCCGGTGCCTTGGCTGATCAGCCCTGAAGGCTGGGCGATTTTTATCAATCGCCCCAAAGGGGAGTTCGACCTGACCGGGAGCGAAGGTGTATATTCAGCTCTCAAGAATGAAACCCCGGCGCCGATTGACCTGTTTGTTTCTGTGGCCGGCGAACCTGCCGAGCTGATGAAGGAGTACGCCGGACTGACTGGTTTTCCTACCCTGCCTCCGCTGTGGACCCTGGGCTACCAGCAGTCGCATCGCACCATTCTGAGCCGCGAACACGTCTTTGAGATCGCGAACAATCTGCGCAGCAAGAAACTCCCGACCGACGCGCTCATTTACCTGGGCACCGGCTGGTGCCCCTCGGGTTGGAACGAATGGCACGGCTCGTTCGATTTCAAGAAAGACATCTTCCCCACGCCGGCGAAGGACATCAAGGAATTGAAGGACATGAACTTCAAAGTGGTCCTGCACGTCGTGGGCAATCCCGAACGCCTCTACGGCAGCGTCAAGGACGCAGTGGTGCCGATCGACGACATGAACCATGTGGCTCAATACTGGAAGACGCATCTGGGAGTGCTCCGGCTGGGCATCGACGGCTGGTGGCCGGACGCTTCCGAGCGCCCCGAGGATGCCGGGCGGCTGGCGCGCATCCGCATGTACTGGGAGGCGCCGCAGCTCGAGCAGCCCAACGTCCGCCCCTACGCCCTGCACCGCACTGGTTACGCCGGCATGCAGCGTTACGGCGGCTGGCTCTGGTCGGGTGATGTCAACTCGACTTGGGCCACTCTGGCCATGCACATCCCCATGGGCATCAACACGAGCCTGAGCGGCGTGCCTCACTGGGGGCACGATATCGGCGGCTTTTACTCTACGAAGGAGTGGACGGGGGAGCTATTCGTGCGCTGGTTCCAGTTCGGCGCTTTTTCGCCTCTTTTCCGTTCGCACGGGCGGCCGTCGCAGACGCACTTCCCTTGGGGCTGGAACACCGGGGATTTCGGGACGCCGGAACAGGAAGGGGCGGAGCGCGATCCGGCCCGCGGCCTGCCCGACATCAGCGAGCTGCGCAATCCCCTGGTGGAGCCGATCATCCGCAAGTACCTGGAGCTGCGCTACCGTATGCTTCCATACACCTACTCGGCGGCGCGGGAAACGCATGAGACGGGCATGCCCATGATGCGGGCCCTCTGGCTGCACTACAAGAGCGACCCGCAGTCGATCGCCCGGGGCGACGAATACCTGTGGGGGCGAGACATCCTGGTGGCGCCGGTCACCGAGAAGGCGGCCGCTGCGCGCAAGCTCTATCTGCCCCCCGGCGCCTGGTACGACTTCTGGACCAATGCCAAGGTGGAGGGCGGCAAGGAAATCACTAAGCCGGTCGACCTGGAAACCATCCCGCTTTATGTGCGCGCCGGCGCCATCCTTCCCTTCGGACCGGTGAAACAGTACACTGCGGAAAAGGTGGACGCCCCGCTCGAGTTGGTAGTCTACCCGGGCGCCAACGGCCAGTTCACTCTCTATGAAGACGACGGCGTCAGCTTCGACTTCGCCAAGGGAAGGTTCACCAAGATCCGCTGCGCATGGAACGACGCCACGCGAGAACTGAGCCTGGAGCTCGAGAAGGGCACGCGGCTGCTGGCAGGCCCGCTCAAAATCGACGTGCGCCTGGCCCCCTCGAAGGAGAAACGTGCCGTCGTCTTCGATGGCAAACCGGTCCGCCTCCGGCTGTAGCAGCCCTGAATCCTTGGGCGCGCAACCTCAAACCCCTAGCCGCCTATTGGGTCATCGTGAAATAAGTTGAATGTGGCGGGAAGTCCTCTATCATGATGAGTGGACTGACTTGGTTCAGTTGAGAACCGCCATGCCGCAAATCAACCTTCATGATGCGAAGACCCATCTCTCGCGGCTCGTCGAGGCCGCCGCCAGGGGGGCGGAAATCGTCATTGCCAAAGCCGGAAAGCCGATGGCCCGGCTAGTGCCGCGGCGCCCGGCGGCACGCAGGCATCGCAAGTCCGGCGGCCTGAAAGTCAAGCTATGGGTCGCCGAGGATTTTGATGTACCCATGGGCGCCGAAGAACAGTCGGAGTGGACCGAAAATCCGATTTTCCCCTCGGTAAAATCCAAGTGAATCTCTTGCTGGACACGCACATTTTGCTCTGGTGGCTGGCCGACGATCCACGATTATCGAGAAAGGCCCGTGAATGGATTGGGCAACAGGCGCAATGGATATGAGGTCAAACATGGCAACCGCTCCAACGATTTTGCGAATGAAGGCGCCGATCCGCCGCCGCCAACGGTACTGGTTGACGTTAGTTACCGGCACGGCGTTGCTTGCGCTCTGCGGTTGTAATGCAAGTCCGCCCGGGCCGGGAAACCGGAAGATGGCCGGAGTAGAACAACGAGTTTTCGGCAGGATGCCCGACGGCACCGAAGTCAAGATCTATACACTGAAGAACAGCAGGGGAATGACGGCCAAGGTGACCGAATACGGCGCCACGCTCACGGAGCTTTGGGTTCCGGACCGCAATGGTGAACTGGCCAATGTCGTGCTCGGCTTCGACAGCCTGGACAAGTACTTGAACGGCCCGTCGTATTTAGGCTCCACTTTGGGCCGGGTGGCCAATCGCATCGCAAACGGCCGGTTCACGCTGGAGGGCAAGGAGTATACGCTAGCCGTGAACCGCGATCCCAACCATCTGCACGGCGGCTTGCGGGGATTCGACAAGCGGATTTGGCAATCCCGGCCGCTGGCGACCGGCGATGCCGAGGTGTCCGTCGAATTCACCTACATCAGCCCTGATGGGGAAGAGGGCTACCCCGGCACGCTCCGCGTGAAAGTCACCTATGCGCTCACCGATGACAACAAACTGCGCCTCAGGTACAATGCCGTCGCTGATAAAGCCACGCCGGTCAATCTCAGCAACCACTCCTTCTTCAACCTCGCCGGGTCCGGCACCATACTCGACCATGTGCTCACCTTAAACGCCGATCGTTACACGCCGGCTGGCGCGACGCTGATTCCCACCGGCGAGATTGCTCCGGTGAAAGGCACCGGACTGGACTTCACCCAACCTCGCCGCATCGGAGAGCGCATTGACGAATTCCGAAGCTTCGCCAACGGCTACGACCACAACTTCGTCCTAAACGCGGGAGGGGGCGGCCTTACGCAGTGCGCCCGGGTGGAAGATCCCAAGTCCGGGCGCGTGATGGAAATCCTGACCAGCGAGCCGGGAGTGCAATTTTTCACCGGCAACCGCTTCGATGGTTCGGTCACCGGCGTCGGTGGTGTCGTTTTCAATCAACACTCGGGCTTTTGCCTGGAAACACAGCATTTCCCCAACTCGATCAACCAACCGAATTTTCCCTCGGTGGTTCTGAAACCCGGCGGGGTTTTCGAGTCCGAGTCCATCTACCGGTTTACCCTTAAGTGAGGCCTCTTTGGCCCGGGACGGCCGGAAGATCCCGATCGAGGACAGCGCGGCGCCGATCTTTGCCAGTGACGGGCAGATCGCCGGCGCAGTGCTCGTCTTCCATGACGTCACCGCCAAACGGCGCGCCCACCAAGCACTGCAGCGCTCCCACGAGGAGCTCGAAGAGCGCGTCGCCAAGCGCACCGAGCAGCTCAAGAGCGCCAACCTGCAGGTCGAGGCCCGGGCAGCCCAACTGCGGGCCCTGGCCAGCAAGCTGACCCTCGCGGAACAACGCGAACGGCGGCGCATCGCCAAGCTCCTGCACGACGGTCTGCAACAACTCCTGGTCGGCGCGAAATTCCAGGTGAGCAGCCTTCACCGCTCGAGGGACGACGCGGCGCGATCTGCCGGTGTCGCCATTAACGCCCTGCTCGACGAGGCCATCCAGTCGTCGCGCTCGCTGACGGCCGAGATCAGCCCGCCAATCCTGTACGAGCAAGGGCTGGTGCCGGCTCTGCGCTGGCTCGCCGGCTGGATCGCGGAGAAACACGGCCTCACCGTCGAGTTGAGCAGCGAGTCGATCCCCGCCCGGCTGGCGGAGGACATGAATGTCCTCTTGTTCGAGTCGATCCGCGAGATCCTCTTCAACGTTGTCAAGCACGCTGCCGTCGATGAAGCCCATGTCGACGTCCGCTACGCCGACAACAAACTGCGGATCGCGGTCCTGGACCAAGGCTTGGGGTTCGATCCGGACTCGGCGCGTTCCTCTGGAACCTCGGGCGGCGGCTTCGGGCTCTTCAGCATCCGCGAGCGGCTCGGCCTGCTCGGCGGCGAACTGGAAATCGACAGCGCCCCCGGCAAAGGGACTCGTGTGACACTGAACGCACCGGTCACCTTGGCGTCGTCCTCGTCCGTCCCCGGACGCGACGCGCTCATCCGCATTCTGCTGGTCGACGACCATCCCGTCATGCGCGACGGCTTGGCCAGGCTGTTCGCACAGGAACCCGACATCGAGGCCGTCGGTGAGGCCTCCGACGGCCGCGCGGCAATTGAACTCGCCATGAAGCTGATCCCGGACGTCGTGTTGATGGACGTGAATATGTCGGGTCTGGGCGGCGTCGAGGCCACCCGTATCATCCGCGAGCGGCTGCCACAGGTGAAGGTCGTGGGTCTGTCGATGGTGGATAACGTCGAGGTTGTCCGGGCCATGCTCGCCGCCGGTGCGTCGGCGCACCTGAGCAAGAGCAGCCCCACAGGCCAGATCGTGCGTGCAGTCAGGGCTTCCACGCAAGGGGAGCTTCACAGCAGAGGACCAGAGAAAACGCCCCACATCCGCAAATCCGCGAAGACGCAAGGCCGCGAAACACGCAGCCATCCAATTCATTGACTTTGCGTCCTGGCACCTTCGCGAGAGGGCTTTTTTTGCTTGCCTGCCCAAGCGGATAGGCGGAACTGAATTGTTTTTCAAGTCGGAGCCCCGTCAGGAGCCTGTTGTGAATGCCGGATGCCAGACGGCGCTCTTCCTTCACTCCCCGCTTCATCCCAAACCCCGTCCGGCGGCCGGGACCTACGATATGCAGAGTCCCGTTACTGCCGGTCAGTACCCGCCGAATCGCGGATTCACCACGTTGCTGAATATCGAACCGAACGTATAACTCAGCCCGACCGAACCGTAGTAGCTGTAGCTCGTCGCCAGTTGCCGGCGGCGCAGCAGGATCTCTTCCAGCGAAGCCTCGCCTTTTACCAGGGATAGCTGATCATGGACTCGGGAAAAACTCCCGTATAAACTCAATCGCAGCCCCTTCACAAGTCGAATGGAAAGCTCCGAGTAGGCCCTGATGTGATTTTTCCGGAAGTCGTTGAAATAGTGAAATCCTTCAAGGGAGCTGCTCACCTCTCCCCATTTCTCCTTCAGGTCCAGCGGGGCCGAAAAGGTCTCCCCCCATAGCTGTTCGGATGTCTTTTCGAATATGGTTTCCTCACGATATCGGAAAGCGTAAAAGCCGGCTTTGTATAGAAATCGGAGCTGCCGCCGCGTGGATTCCTCGTAGGGATACAAATCGTACTCGATCGCCGGCGCTGGGCTGATCGAGGATTTCATGTTGCTGTAGGTAGAGGAACTGGCGGAGAACCAGGACCCAAGGGACCAATGATCCGAGAGGCTCTTGACCACCAGCGCATTGAAGTTCCTGCTGGAGGATGAACTTGTGATTGTGCCGCCCTCGTAAGTAAACCTGTCTTTGTTCTGGCTTGCGGAAAAGGTCGTCCTGATTTTCCACGCCGGCGTCACGCGATTCGCGGACAAAGAGCCGTAGAGCGAGTAATAGCGCTGCGATTCCTCTCCGTTGAAGTAGCCACTCCCACTCAGGCCGAAAACCCAATAATTCCATCGGTCCCTTACCGCAGAGGCGCTCGCCTGCCCGCCTCCGGAAAGTGAGATCGAGATTCGCTGGGCGATAGGCGTTTTGCCGGCATAACCGAGCAACCCGATTTTTAAAACCCTGGCAAAGCCTTTCCTGGTTTCGTCCGCGGTGTCGGTCTCGGCGGACACATACTTCAAAATGTGATCGTCACCGGCAAACTCCAGCTGGCCGCTGAAGGTGAGGGTATATTCAGTCCCGCCGCTTCCCGTGTCCTGTGTAGTCACAAGGACGTGGATCTGGGCTTCTTTCCGGTCTCTCACGTAATTGACGAATGTTACCTCGGTCTTGATGTATTCGATATCACAGTAATTGCAGTCGAGAAAAACCCGGGGAGCTGACTTCATGAGAGCATCCAAACCGGCCTTCTGGTCCTGAGCATAGCCAGGGCCGAGAATGCCGAACAACATCGCCGCAAGAAACAGGATCGGTACCGGAAAGCACTTCTTGTAGTGCGCCGGGTTATAATGATTCATATAGGAAATCCCCAATCGGAAATTCAGATGTCTGCTGGGATCCAGGAATGCGCCAGAGTTCGCCGGGGCATTCGATGCTCCGGCATCCGACGTCCAGGCTGGATAGCTATATAGACTCTGTCCGGTGGCAAAAGGTTGAGAAATATTTGAGAGACAGGCATAGGCTTGCAGGTGCTGAAAATGTGATGCGAAAGAAACCGGGCAGCGGAAGACCTTCGGCTGCGCCGATTGTGATTCCGAAGCGCAACCTCAGACCACTCTGGGCGCGGGCAACCAAAGTTATAATCCGATGGACCATTCAGCCCTCGCTGGCGTAGGATCCTGTTTTCTTCGAGGTCTTTGTGCTCTTTGTGGTTCGAATGAAATCCGAGCGGCTGGCGAGCTGCGGCTGTCTTTGTAAGCCTTGATCCCCGATGGGTGGATTCGAGCCGAAACGCATATCTGTCAGTGTGGAGTCTCTCGTGTACACCCAAAACGTCCGGTTGCGCTTCTGTCTGGTGGTGTTGGCTTCCTTCCTTGCGCTCGCGCAGGCCCAAGTGAAGAAGGATTATGCCGTCCAGCCCGCCCCGCTCGCCTCCGTTCATGTCGCGGATGAGTTCTGGGCATCCCGCCTCGAAACCAGTCGCACCGTCACACTCTGGCACGTCTTCAGGCAGGCCGAAGCCGCCGGCGAGTTCGACAATTTCGTCAAGGCCGGAGGTCTCATGGAAGGCCCTTTCCGCGGCTCTTCCCCCGCGCGCGACTCGGATGCCTACAAGACCATCGAAGGCGCCGCCTACACCCTCGCCGCCCATCCCGATCCCAAGCTCGAAAAATATGTCGACGACCTCATCGTAAAAATCGCTGCCGCCCAGGAATCCGATGGCTATCTCTATACCGCCCGCCGCATCACTCCGCCCGACCAGATGCCCGAAATGTCCGGGCCCGAGCGTTGGACGCGCGAACGCACCAGCCACGAGACCTACGTGATGGGCCTCCTGCATGAATCCGGCGTCGCCTGGTTCCAAGCTACCGGCGAGCGTTCCCTGCTCGATGTGGCGATCAAGAACGCGAACTTCCTTGACGACACGTTCGGTCCCGGAGCCCATCAGCGGCACGATGCTTCCGGCCACGAGGAAATCGAACTGGCCCTCGTCAGGCTTTATCGCGCCACAAGTGATGAGCGCTATCTGCGCCTCTCCCAATATTTCGTCGACCAGCGCGGCCGCCGCACACCCAACTACGGTGCCTACGCCCAGGACCATCTGCCCGTGATCGAACAAACCGAAGCCGTCGGCCACGCCGTGCGCGCGGGTTATCTTTACTGCGGCGTCACGGACCTCGCTGCCCTTACAGGGAATCCTCAGTACATCCAGTCCATGGACCGAATCTGGCACAACGTCGTCGATAAACGCATGTACCTCACCGGCGGCCTGGGTGCACGCCGCAACGGCGAAGCCTTCGGCAACGATTACGAACTGCCCAACCTGACCGGCTATAATGAAACCTGCGCCGCCGTCGCCAACGCCTTCTGGCAGCAGCGGCTCTTTCTGCTGCACCGCGACGCCAGATATATCGATATCCTCGAAAGAGTGCTCTACAACGGAATCCTTGGCGGGGTATCGCTCAGCGGTGACCGGTTCTTTTACACCAATGTCCTCGAATCCGACGGCACACGCGCCCGCTCGACCCGCATGCCATGGTTTACCTGGCCCTGCTGCCCCACCAATATCGCGCGCCTCATGCCCGCCATCCCCAGCTACATTTATGCCACTGCCGCTGACACGGTTTACGTCAATCTATTCATCGGAGGAAGCGCCGATCTCAAACTGGGCGTGGGCGCGAGAGCAAAAGCGCTCCGGATCACCCAGCAGACGCGTTATCCCTGGGATGGCAGCATCAAACTGACCGTTGCCCCCTCCGCCACGTCGGAGTTCTCGCTGCACCTCCGCATCCCGGGTTGGGCACAGGGCAAACCGGTGCCCGGCGACCTGTACCGCTATACCGAGAAGGAAGCGCCGGCGTTCAAGTTATCTGTAAATGGTCGGGCGGTGTCGCCCACGCTGGAAAAAGGTTATGCGGTGCTCCGCCGGACATGGAAGGCCGGCGACACGATCGAGCTCAATCTGCCCATGCCGATTCATCGCGTCCTGGCCAACGAAGGCATCGAAGCCGGCCGCGGGCGCGTCGCGCTGGAGCGCGGCCCTCTGGTATACTGCGCAGAGGGGACCGACAACGGCGGACAGGCGCGCACCCTCGTGCTTCCCGCCGATGCCGAACTGGTGGCCGAACACCGCAAGGACCTCCTGGGCGGCGTAACCGTGATCCGCGCCGAGCGCTCCGCTTTCACCGCCATTCCCTACTATGCCTGGTCCAACCGCGGCGACGGTGAAATGTGCGTGTGGTTACCGTCAAAATAAAGGCAACTGCCTCTGAATTCGCTTGATTGGCTTCATCGCCTCATAGCGCAAAACCACGGGTCGGCGCAATCGTCGTTGATCCGGTGGTGTGACAGGAAGGCGGGCGACCGCCTGGCTGTGTCGATTGCATGCCGGATGATGGGCTCTACCCGAGAGTTGGCGTTGGAGGACTTGAGCCTCGCATGCCTGCTTGCGTGGCTACGCGCGCTCGAAAGGAATTTCTTCCGCTTCGAGCCACTCGATAGCGATCTCTTCAAAAGCAGCAGCTCGAAACTGGTACCACTTCTCAGCGATTCCCAGGCGGTGAACCGCGCTCTTGAAATAGCGGAAGGCCCCGCTGCCATGGATGGCATCCAGAAGAAACTCGCGCTGCCAATCGCTCCCGATCGAAAGGCAGAACCGTTTCATGATTTCCCATTCGTGAATATCGAACCGGCTGGGGAGGGGAACGCACTGGCCGGATTCCAATGCCTCCTGCCTCTCTCGCAACTCTGGAAGATTCTCGCGCTGCCATTTCGGAAGATCCTCGAGGTCTTCCTCTTCTTCCATTCTTTCGAGAACCATTCGGTCGTCCTCGGAGAAATAGAGGATTTCCCCGGTTTTCCTGTTAAGGTAGACATGCCACTCTTCCGGAAAATCCAGGGCTTCGACTACGTCTTTGAGTTTTACGGGTCTGTCCAAGACCATTATCCTCCAAATGCTAGCTCATGGCGGCTGTGGTTCAGGCAGCGACCCAGCCCGTTCATGGTTACAAGACGCGCGCGGCATCCTCCGGCGGCAAGAGTCGTTCCTGGATGGCCAGAGCTCTGCGATACAACGTCTCAGCCTTGGGCAGGGAGTTAGGCACGCTCATGTAATGAGTTTCCAGTGTCGTCGCCCATGTGGGATTTGCAGGAGCACGGGCTTCAGAAATTGGGCTTTTTGGCAAATACAGCTCTGATGAATCGCAGATTTTTGATCGGAGGCATTGCTTGCCGCCTCCCTTCAAAACCGATTGGGAAAACTGTGAACCTCTCTTTTATTTTACCTCCTATTGCACGGTTCGATGCGGCAAATATGGGAGACGTCCCAGGTTTTTTTATTGCCAGAATCACTCCCGCGCTGCCCGCCGACTGGCCCGAAAGCAGTCATCTCGTCCTCGAATTGCACGCCTCATCGTCTCAGAGATTTGAGCTGCGCGTGTATTCGGACGAAGTCACCCATCAGCGCCTGTACGGCGTCCATCTCGGGCAACTGAAACCATTCAGCCGGCGGGCAGCTGTCAACTGAGGTCGTGTTCATGATTCGCACGGGGAAACCGGCCGGCCTTACCGGTGCATGCAGTACACACGATACGGTCCGCGCCCGAGCCAGTGCTTGCCCGTGAACGCCTGGGCGGGCACATGGAAGGTGATGCCGAGCAAAGCAGGCGTTTGCCCTCTTGCGAAAGCTGGATTTTAAGTGCTGTCCGGAGAGGTTCCCATTCCGCCTTCGGCGACCAGGCATAGATCAAAGCCCGGGTAGCGGCCCTGCCATGCCGCGACCAGTTCCCGCAGCTTCTCCATCAGCACGCCATGATGTCCGCCGAGGTCAAGCACCGCGATCCCGTCGTCGCGGAACTCAAGGACCATGTTCGGCATGATTTCCCCGCGCGGATTGGCGGGGTTCCAGATCTCAACACCTGCGCCATCTCCGCGGATAGTGCTGCCCCCTAATCCTTCAAGGTCCCGCAGGATTGCCTGCTTTCGCGTGTAAAGGAAGAAGGACCTCCAGTCTTCGGACCGGGATAGGATTTTATATTTCCGGCCGATGGTTCCTTCCGTGCCTGCCATGTTGATCACTACCTCGGATTTCAGCGGGCGCCCCGGTAGCGCTGCGACGCCAACTTATAAGCATTTCAGAACTCCTGACCTGAGATTATAGCGGAATTGCGCAGGAGTGCGACCGCTCCTCCCGCTCCAGGCGACGCTTGTACATCGCCACCGTATTTCGGCTCTTGTCGAAGGCACGTGCCAGGTCGGTCGCTTTGGCCAGTCCCGCTTTGGACAAAGATGCGATGGCGAAGGCCTCTGCCTGCTTGTCGCGGTCACTGTCGAGCAGAGGGGGCACGCCTCGAAACAGGATGATCCGGAGATCGTCGCTTGGGGATACCCAGGCGTTACGGTTGATGGGAATGATGGAATCGGCGACAGGGTCCAGGGGGAGCGGAGGAGTCTGCATGCCACGATAGCAGCCTGGAAACGGGGTTCAGTCACACATATATGCACATAAACCATGTTGACACATCGGTCGGCGTCACCCGCGAAAAGCCGCGTCGATAGTGCCAACAGCCAGCAGGTCAGGAGTTCCGTAATTTGAAGTTGACTTGCCATCTTCCCGGCTGATAATGATTTATCACTACTGTCCGACCATTTCTCATAGGAGGGTTATGAATCACTATCGAATCTTTCTCTCCGCATTTCTGCTGCTTTGCACTCCGGCGATCCTGCTTGCCCAGACTTCTACCTCGCAGATCTCTGGGACAATCTTTGATCCAAGCGGCGCTATTGTGCCGGGCGCAGTTGTCACCCTGACCAACGAAGCCACTGGGGTGACCCAAAAAATCACGAGCACGGGAGCAGGGGTTTACGCCTTTCCCTCGATTCCCGTGGGAACCTACACGATCAAGGTTGAAGCACCTGGTTTCAAGGCTTCCGTCCGCAGCGGAAACACGGTGCAGATCAACACTCCGATCATCGTAAATATCAACTTGGAAGTCGGAGCCGCCACAGAGACCGTTACGGTCAACGCCACCGCGGAGATTCTGCAGACTTCCAACGCGACGCTCGGCAACGTCATCGAGCAGCGCTCGATCGTCAACATGCCGCTCAACGGGCGCAATCCGTTAAACCTGCTGATGTACGAGCCTGGTGTGGTTCAACGTTCCGGCAATACCGTCAGTGTCAACGGGGCGCGCACGACCGCTGCCAACGTCACGATCGACGGCATCGAAGCCAACGAATCCACCTACTCCAATCCCGTCAACAATATCTTTCGGGTCAATCCCGACAACGTGCAGGAATTTAAAGTCACCACTTTGAATCCGAACGCCGAAGAGGGACGCAATTCAGGCGCCAATGTCTCTATCGCCACGCGATCAGGTGCGAACGACGTACATGGCTCCGTGTTCGAGTTCTTCCGCAATACAGCGCTCAATGCGCAGGAGTTCTACGCCAATGCGCAAGGTGCTGCCAAGCCGCTCCTGCAGCTGAACCAGTATGGCTTCGAGGTTGGAGGTCCCATCCGCAAGAACAAGACCTTCTTTTTCGGCAGCTGGCAGGGGCAACAGGTGAATTTTTCAGATCCTGTCGACAAGAGCTTCGGGGAATCGGTCGATCTGTACACCCCAGCCGCTCTGTCCGGAATCTATCGCTATTGGATCGCCGATCCTAAAACCCCGTTTGTCATCAGCGGGCAGACCATCCGCCAGAATAGTCCGCTTCTCGTCGATCCCGCGACGGGCAAGTATGTGGCGGGCGTCCGTGATTGCACGGGTCCCACGGACGTCAATTGTGTTGCCTCCTACAATATCTTTGCAGCGGATCCGCTCAAGGTCGGCCTGGACTCGGCCGTTAAGAGCGTTCTCGGCGGATATCCCGCTCCCAACTCCTACAGTGCCGGTGATGGCCTCAACACCGGCATTTACCGTTGGAATTCTCCCGTTCAGGTTCGCGGCCCCTGGTACCTGTTCCGGATTGATCACACGATCAACGACAAGCACTCCATCTTCGGCCGATGGCTGGGGGCCGAACAGAACACCCTCGGGGGAGACCCCCTCAACGGCCGTCCGGTCGTCATTCCCGGCTATCCACCTCGTGGTGAGGTATTCCGCCCGGGCACCAACATAGCCGTCGGCCTGCGCAGTGTTCTTTCGGCGCGCCTGGTCAACGAACTCACCATCGGTTTCTCGAGGTGGCAGTTCCTCTTCACCCAAGGGGAAGCCAATCCGCTCTTCCCCAACACCCCTCGTTTCACCTTCAATAATTCCGATGTCGACTACACGGCCAATCCACGCACCTACCGCGCGGTAAACACGCCGCAGATCGTGGAAAACCTGAGCTACCTGACCGGCAAGCACGTGTTGCGTTTCGGCGCGAACCTGCGCTTTTACCAGCACAACGATCAGCGCGGCGATGTCGGCGGCACTTCTCTCGTGCCTGCCATCTCTCTCAGTCGCACCACGCGTCCACCCGCCGGATTCACTCTGCCGACGGTCGGCTCCAGCACGGTGGCCGGAATCAACGCCACCGATTTGAACCGCCTCCAGGGTTCGATCAACGATCTGCTGGGGATCCCTGCAGGTCTCACCCAGGTGTTCATGGGCAACCTTACCAACGACCTCTTTGTTCCATTCCGCAGTGGCGAGGGAGTCACCCTCTGGGCTCAGGGGCAGCGCGCCAAGCAGTACAACTTTTTCGCGCAGGACGAATGGAAGGTACGGCACAACCTCACTCTGAACCTGGGTGTTCGTTGGGAAATCAATACCCCGCCGACGGAAGCGGGCGGCCGCGTCTACGTCCCCGACAAGTCTATCGATGGCAGCCAGGGCCCGGTCACTTTTGTTCACGCGGATCGCTGGTTCAAGAACTTCAATTGGGGCGCCGTCGCGCCTCGTATTGGGCTGGCCTGGTCTCTAGGCCGATCCGGAAAAACGGTAGTCCGCACGGGATATGGGATCGCGTTTGATCCGCTCGGCACCTTCCAGATCACTTCAGTGGCGGCAGCTGTCCCGGGACAGACCCTCCGGTGCAGTAATGCATTCTCCGGCAGCGGCGGCTCATTGATCACCACCCCGGGCTGTGAGGCAGTCACTAATGTTCGCCTGGGAGCGGGATTCCCAAACGAAATCGCACCGCCTTCCGTCAAACCTTCCAGCTACCTGACACCACCGGCCCAGGTGCAGAGCAACGCCCCGCCGGCGCGTGTTTTCGACCAGAACATGAAGCTGCCCACCGTTCACATGTGGAACCTCACCATCCAGCAGGAATTGCCGATGGGGTTCGTGGTCTCGGCGGGTTACATCGGACGCCGCGGCACCCGCCTCTATCGCGCCTGGGATATGAAC
The DNA here is from genome assembly GCA_964353465.1 of uncultured Acidobacteriota bacterium. Classification (GTDB taxonomy): domain Bacteria; phylum Acidobacteriota; class UBA6911; order UBA6911; family UBA6911; genus JAFNAG01. Next base: position 17,055 of record CAYGWQ010000054.1, read on the forward strand.
CAGATCGATGCCAAACCGATTCTGCCCTCGTTCCTGGCGATGCAGCAAAACGTGGCGCTCGGCGGCGGCTGCCGCGCTGACGGTACCCTTGCCAACGGCTCGTCCTGCGCCGGCGCAACTCCGGTCCCGATTATTCAGCAGGGGATCATTACCGCGTCCTTCGCCAATTCCGCGACTTCCTCGACCGACCTGTCGCAGAACGCTGCCGGCAATTTCGCGGGGCGAATCGAACAAACCACGCTGGCGGCCAAACTCCGGCCCAACCAGCAGTTTGCGCAGATCATGATGATCGACAACGGCGGCGATTCCAACTATCACGCCGGCCAACTGACGGTGCGAAAGCGGTTCGATGAAGCGGGTCTGCTTTTCGCCGGCGCTTACACCTTCGGCAAGTCCATCGACACCCTCTCGCTGGATCCGGTGTCGGCCACGGTGGGCGGCGGCCTCACCGCGACCGCCGCGCGCACGCCCGCCGATGCCCGCAACTATCGCAATGAGCGCGCGCGGTCCGATTACGACCAGCGGCACATCGTTAATATCAACGGCATCTTCGAACTGCCGTTCGGTAAGGGCAAGAAACTGTTGAACAGCTCCAACCGCCTGGTCAATCTGCTCCTCGGTTCATGGAGCATCAGCGGTATTTATAGTTACCAGTCCGGCGAGCCTTTCACTGTCCGATCGGGGGCTCTGACCGCGAATTTCTCGGCCCAGTCCCGCGCCGCTTTGAAACCGGGCGCCACGCTGCCGGAAGCCAAATTGCAGGAAAAGACAGGAGTGATCGGGCCGGTCTTTTTCGCCAACGCCGATGCTTTTACTTTCCCCGCACCCGGTGAAGTCGGTCTCGGCCGCAATATCTTCCAGGGCCCGAGCTACTGGAACTTTGACGCGGGAATCTCGAAAAACTTCCAGATCACCGAGCGCATTCGCACCATTTTCCGTGCCGAGCTGTTCAATGCGCTCAATCACCCCAATTTCCGGAATCCGCGCGATGCCAGCGTCGGATCCCCAGCTATTAACTCAACGCTTTTTGGCCAGGCCTGCTGTATCACCCTGTCCACCGCGAGTTCCGCGACCACGAATCAGAACGGTGAGAGCTGGCGTGTCGTTCAGTTCGCTCTCAAGGTAGCCTGGTAATGCAGATCGAAGGGGGGCGGCTCCCGCGTCGCCCCCTGCTGCATCGCCAACAAGCTTCAACAAGTTCCAGCGTGAAAGGAAATCCCAAACGGGGCTCTAACCCGACTTTGACAACTCGGGGAGTAGGGCGGCTGTAAGCGGAACACCTCCATAACGAGTTGTCCCTGCCAATAATTCCGTCCAAGTTGAAAACATTGAACTTACAGAATAGAGCTGATAGCTTCCCGATTCATGCAAAGCATCCTGATTGCGTTGATTTCAACCGTCCTCGCCTGTTTTCGAACGCGCCTTGCGCTCCAAACCGAGATCCTCGCCCTTCGACACCAGATCATCGTCTTGAGGCGTTCCGTTTCCAGTCGACCCAAACTTCGAGCCTGGGACCGATTCCTCTGGATCTGGCTCTTACGCCTCTGGCCCGAGTGGCGCACGGCTCTCATCATTGTCAAACCAGAGACGGTCATAGCCTGGCATCGCAAGGGCTTCCGTCTGTTTTGGACCTGGAAAAGCCGGCGCGGTCGGTCGGGGAGGCCAAGGATTTCAAGAGATAATCGTGAACTCATCCGCACCATGAGCAAATCTAATCCGCTCTGGGGAGCGCCTCGAGTCCACGGCGAATTGCTCAAACTCGGTATCGATGTCTCTCAGGCAACCGTCAGTAAGTACATGGTCCGACATCCCAAACCGCCCACTCAGGGCTGGCGGACGTTTCTGAGGAACCACACCAAGCAGCTTGCCTCGATCGATTTCCTCACCGTCCCCACCCTCACCTTTCGCATTCTCTACGTCTTCGTCGTTCTCTCTCACGATCGTCGCCGCGTCGTTCACTTCAACGTCACGTCTCATCCAACCGCGGAATGGACATCGCAGCAGCTTCTTCAGGCCTTCCCATATGACACGGTACCGCAATATGTGCTTCGGGATCGAGACCGAATCTATGGCGAGGATGTTCGGCGGCAATTGAAGGATATGGGGATCACGCAAGTGCTTACCGCGCCTCGATCCCCCTGGCTGACGCCCTATGTCGAGCGCTTGATTGGGTCCATCCGGCGAGAGTGCCTCGACCACCTCATCGTGATCAACGAAGAATCACTTCGGGCAACGCTTCGATCCTATTTTTCTTACTACCACGACAGCCGTTGTCATCTTGCATTGGACAAGGATTCACCAGATACCAGAGAAGTGCAGCCACCTGAAAAGGGTGTGGTTGTTGAGATCTCCAAAGTGGGCGGGCTTCATCATCGCTACGAGCGACGCGCAGCCTGATCGAGCACTTCCTAACACATGCCAAGCAATTCCACACTAAGGGTTGGCATGCCGAGTTATCCCTCCGCGCCGAATAAATGACTCCCTATTCGATCCTCTCGGCCACACCTCACCCCATCTTGAAATCCCACATGTCACCGCAACCCGGCCCGGACGCGCTGAATTCCGCGCGGATGGATTTTTTGGAATGCACAAGGCAAGCCATCCAGCCTGCGAACGAAAATAGGTTGAAAGGGGGTCCAGATTTAGCATCGACGTGTTCAAGGCGCGCGGCGGTAAGCCGCCGCGCAAACGCTCTGCGCCAGGCGTGAAGGAAGTGCGGGCGGGCGACGTGGTCCAGGGCAGCGGCTGGAAGGTCCCGGCCGGCGCCGTGTCTCCGTGCCAATCAGTCCCGATCTTGCCGCGCAGCCGCCGGGTCCCAGATCCCGCGCGAAGATTGCTTGCAGGCACCGCAAGTCACGGGTAAGATGCGATTCGTTTGCGTATCCGGATTTACTTCGCAGGCAATTGACAGGAGGAGAGGCGAATGGCGAACAACCGCTGGGCGATAGCGTGGATCATTGCCCTGGCGCTGCTGCCGGGACTGGCCGTCGGTCAAGGGCTCAGCAACAACGCCTTCAGCATCCAGTTTGGCGCCGGGGGCATTACGAGCCTCCGGCGCGCCAACGATACCTATGAAACCGAGTACGTCACGCGGGGCGGGGTGTTGGGCAATGTCGTCATCCACTACCGGGCTGGCGCCGAGCCTGGTTGGACAACGGCGCGCGAAATCGGCGCCGGTCCTGCGGCGGCGCCCGGCAGCAATACCGTCAACTATATGATAGGCACGCTATTGCCCACGCTGCCTCAGCTCAGCACGGCTTCAGCATCGGTCAGCGGAACTAATCTGACGGCGCTGAGCGACGGCCAGTTCCCGCCCGTCGCAGCGCCGGGCGCTCCCGGTGGCCGCGGAATCCCCGCCGGCCGCGGAGCGCGCGGGGCCGCTGCTCCTGCTCCGCCGGCCGCTTTCACCTGGCAGGGCGAGCGCGGCAGCACCCAATGGGTGCAATACACTTTCCCGACCGCGCAAGAGGTGTCCACCGTTCAGGTTTACTGGGCATCGGAAGACACGCCGAACGCCACGGTGCGCGTTCCGGCCTCCTGGCGGCTGCTTTACCAGGACGGTTCGAGCTGGAACGAAGTGAAGGCTACGGCATCGTACGGCGTAGAGCCGAGCCAGTTCAACCGGGTAGATTTCGCGCCGGTCAAGACCATCGCGCTGCGGGTGGAAGTCAAGATGGCCCCGGGCGCCGGAGCGGCGATCCACGAATGGCGCGTCGGTCCGGAGCGCATCGTCGGCGCCCTGAAAGAGATCAAAGCAGAGGAATCCTTCAAGCTCAACGGCGACTATCTGGATTGGACGCTGACCGTCGCCAACCTGACCGCGCAGCCCCTCGAAATCGGCGACCTGGCTCTGCCCTTGAGCATGGCCGAAGGCACGCCGGCCGGCCGCGGGCAGATCTACACCCAGAAGCTCATCCGCCACAGCTTCATCGCGGGCAACGGCTCCTGGGTCTACTGGCAGCGCGCCAATGCGGAGGGCCCCTTCCTGGTGATGGTGCCCCAGGGCAACACCAAGATCGAGTATTCCGGCAGCGTCGCCCTCGCCGGCAGCACCGGCGCCCCGGCCGGCGGCCGCGGCGGCGGCTTCACTCCCTTCATCCACTCGGCGGTGTCGAGCGTCGGTCCGATTGACGCAGGCAAAAAAGCCGGCCGCGAGCAGCCGTGGCGGCTGCCGCTCACCAGCCTGAAGCTGGCCCCAAAAGGCTCGAAGGGCGACTCCGTGACCTATTCGTTCCGATTCACGTGGGCGAAGGATTTCAACGCCGTACGCGACGTGCTCTACAACGAAGGTTCGATCGACGTCAACATCGTGCCCGGCATGGTGCTGCCCACCGACCTGCCGGCGCTGATTTCGCTGCGCAGCAGGCAGAAGATCGATAGCATGGCGGCCGAATTCCCCGACAAGACGAAGGTGGAATTCGTCGCCGACAAGGGCAACGGCATTAGGGTCTATAAGGTACGCTTCGCGAAGCTGGGCGAGAACATGCTGACCGTCAGGTACGGCGGCGGCAAGTGGAGCACCCTGCAGTTCTTCATCACCGACCCGCTGGAAACCGTGATCAAGAAGCGCTCGAGCTTCCTGGTCAACAGCATGCAGCACAAAGATCCCAGCCAGTGGTGGTACGGGGTTTACAGCGATTGGGACCAGGTCAACAAGAAGCTGCGCAGCCCCGTCGACCGGGACGGGCTGTCCCCCTGGCTTACGGATGCCAGCGACGACGCCGGCAACGCCCGGCCCGCCTACGTGGCTTCCAAGAACCTGTTCTTCCCCAACCAGGCCGAGATCGACAGCGTTGAGCTCTACATCAAGCACTATCTGTTCAACGGCAATCGTTGGGACCAGGGGACCGGCGGCATGCAGATGACCGAGAAGGAACCGTATCCCTACGGCATCTACGGCACTTTCGACAACTGGTATCAGCACCGCACCATCGATCCGACGCCTCCCGCCAACTTTAAACCGCAGAACGCGAGCCTTCCGCTGGACGTGGGATGGACCCGGCTGCACCGCGAGCACTTGTGGCGCATTTACGACTATCCGCACATCATGCTGCTGTACTACCGGATGTATCAGATCGGCAAGATGTACCCGGCGATGGTCCATTACGCCAATGCCGGCGAGTACCTGATGCTCGCCTATAATACGTCCGTCGCCTACTGGACGGTGCCGATGCAGACCGACAAGCCGCGCGGCTGGTCGGCCAACTCGGTGCCGACGATGAACGAGGCCTTCGTGCCCGAGCTGATTGCGGCGCTGGAACGCGAGGGGAAGAAAGCAGAAGCCGCCAAACTGCACGAACTGTGGAACAGCAAGGTCACGCGTTTTGTCGACGCGAAGACCCGGCCGAACCTGTTCGGATCGGAATTCGCCTTCGACTCGACGGGCTTCGAATCGACGGGCTCGATGGCGCATTACGCCATGGATCAGGTCCTAAGGCGGCGTAAATATATTAACTTTACAACTGTTTCAGAGATTGCTTCG